>JBDKUE010000090.1:0-32178 GCA_039679855.1 Syntrophomonas sp. | reverse complement strand
CTGCTGAAAACACCTGCCCAAGATTTGCTCTCCTGGGTGGCGATCTGGTTCATGATGGATACAGTGAACTTGAATGGGAGCAATTTTTTACAGCTGCCACCCCGACCTTTCAACAAATTCCCTTACTACCAGCGCCAGGCAACCATGATGATACGCCGTTGTTTTGGAAAGCCTTTGCTTTGCCCCAGAATGGGCCAGAAGGGTTCAAGGAAAAATTCTATTCCTTTGACTATGGGAATTGCCACATTGCGGTGCTGGACAGCAATTTAATGGGTGCCTCCGCCACTCAGTACAATACCGTCAAAAGCTGGCTGCAAAATGACCTTGACACAAGTGGAAAACAGTGGAAGTTCCTGGTCTTTCATTATCCACCCTACCCGGTTGTGGAAGATGGCCATTCCTATAATATTGAGGTGAACTGGGTGCCCCTTTTTGAACAATGCGGTGTGGATGTAGTCTTTGTTGGGCACCAGCATGTCTATATGCGCACCAAACCATTACGCAGCGGCCAAGTTCAGGCAGATGGGGAGGGCATTGTCTATATCATGGGTAATGCGGGAACCAAGTTCTATCCTGCTGGCGACAGCCGGGGTTACATTGCGAAAGAGCTGGATTATGTCAGCAGTTATCAACTGGTCAGTATCGATGGGGATACCTTTACTATGAGTTCCCGGGATGCCGACGGGCAGATTATTGACAGCTATACGCTGGGGAATGTGCCTTTAGTTGGTGCCGCATACAGTGTAACTCCTTTAACCGATGCCGCTTATCAAACCGGAACTACCACCGCCGGGATTGCAGCCATGACTGTTAACCAGGGCATCTCGGGAATGAAATATTTTGGCATTGAGCTTTCTCCGGTTAGACCGCATGAGGGGCTGGAAACAGCGGTTTTTGTCCATTTGAGAAATGGAGCTCAGCTTGGTTTGAACGCCACTCAGGCTGATTTTGATATGGTGAATTCTGCCCGGGCCGGTTTTAATGTCGAGCCCGGCGATACAGTCAAGGCCTATGTTGTTGACGATTTAAGCAATGCGCTTGATCGCAACCCGGTTGTATTACAATAGGTGATTTACAGGATAAAACACCGCCTTGTATTCAGGAAGGCGGTGTATTTACCTGATTATATTCACCCGGGTAATACATGGCCGGACTAGCTGAGCTGTAAACGCGTGCTATCAATATTACCTAAATGCCATTGCCGGCTGGAAGGAGAAGTGTGATTGATGAGATGGGAATTCAAAGGATATGGAAAAATTAAGGTCATCGGTCTATTGCTTATTATACTCTGGTTTGGCCTGCCGGGCTTGATCAATCCGGGTACGGTCGAAGCCAAGACTGAATCCAGCGCTCCGGCTACTCAGCTCGAGCTTACCCTTAACGATGGGGGAGTCGTCATCGAATTGGGCGCCTATTCAATTGACGAACTCCAAAACATGCCCCAGGTAAAACGGGAATATTCCTCAATTGACAGCATGCCGGCAGCGGTATTCACTGCCGGTCAGGGGCTTGATCTGGAAGCCTTGCTTAACAGTCAGAATATAGATTTAAATTCCATAAGCTCCTTAAGATTTTATGCCACAGATAATGTAGTAAAAAAAGTGGATAAAAATATGCTGCTGGACAAAACCCGTTACTATTTCCCCAAAATAGTAGAATGCTGGGATGCTTATTGGGATGAGAGCAGTTGTAAATATACGGATGATCAGCTGGTGAGGCAGGGCGCTGTTCCAGTTAAACCGATGCTGGCCATAACATCATCTCAGGAGCGATTCCTGCCCGCGCCGGACTGGAACAGCCTGGAAGGTTCTACCTGCCTGAGACTGTGTTTGGGACAGGAAAGTCCGGAAGAATGCACCACCATGAACTTTATCAGGTGGGTATATAAAATAGAAGTATTTGGTAAGCTGCAGGCGGGCAGTTCGGCAGTTTCTCCCCAAGTCACATTAAACGCACCACTGGCGGGTGCAAGCTACCAGGGGGGAGATAATGTGCCAATTGCAGGAACAGCCCAGAAATTAACCTCTCTTACGCTGACCATCACTGATCCTGAAGGACACGCCGTATACACGGTTTTCGACCTCGAAACCAAAGACGGCCAATTCACTGAGGAATTCGTCCTGGGGGCAGATGCCTTGCCCGGCAGCTATACCATCGAGGTCGGTCCGGCTCCGGGTTCGAGCCTGGGATGCAAGCAGGCTTTCCAGGTAAAGGCGGCGGCCTCCTCCTCTAAGACTGTTGCCAAAACAAGTGAAGAAATACCTGATAACGGCGTTGCCAAAAGCAAACCGGAAGAAACCGGCACCCAGCCCGTAGTCACCGCACCAACCGGTTCCTTAAATGACATTGCCGGTCATTGGGCGTTGGAGTCAATTAACAAGTTGATCGCCCGGGGAGCCGTAAAGGGATATCCGGACGGCAGCTTCAAACCCGATGCTACCATTACCCGGGCTGAATTTACCACCGCAGTGGTAAAAGCCTTTAATCTTACTAATGCGAATGGCAAGTATTTTACTGATACCACCGGACACTGGGCCAAAGATTACATAGCAACGGCAGCGGCTGAAGGAATTGTCGGAGGTTATGATGAAAGCAGCTTTGGCCCGGACGATTCGATTTCCCGTGAACAGATGGCAGTAATAGTAATAAAAGCGGCCCGGCTCACCCCGGCAGCGGAAAATAACTTTATTGACAGCGGCAGCATTGCTGATTGGGCACGGGAAGCCGTTGCCACAGCAGTGAAAAACCAGTTGCTCAAGGGTTACCCCGATAACACGTTCAGGCCCGCCAGTGAAGCGACCAGGGCTGAGGCGGTTTCTGTCATCGCCAGTGCCTTAAAGCTGTAAAAGAAGTCGAGGCGGGCGGGGTAACGATGATGGAAAATTCAAGGAAACTGCTGATTGGAGGCATATTGGCACTGCTGCTGGTTGCTGCCGTATTCTCCCTTTTAAACCGCAGCCGGGATAATCTTCAGGAAGGGCAGTTGTTGATCCGGGTCGGTGATACCCGCTTAGCCCTTCTCACTATTGCCGACCTTGAGAAGCTGCCAGCGGTGGAGAAGAAGATGGTCATCAATTCCTCCCGCGGCAAGAGCGAACATAAATTCACCTGCACCGAGCTGGCCACGATACTCCGTAGTATAGACCCCCAACTGACTGTTGATTACAGTCGGCTGACTACCAGGGGTATCGACAATTATACCTCGGGTTTGGAGATGAGCGAAGTATTGCAGCCGGATAATGTATATGTAGCTTATGCCGATGGGGGCAGGCCTCTGGAAAACAAAAGCGGTAAAGAAGGCGGTCTGCGTGTCATTATCATGGAGGACGAATTTGGCCAGCGTTTTACCAATTACCTGGTAAGCATTGAATTGGAATAGGAAAAAAGGCGGTTCTATAAAATGCGCACGACCATAAACAGAGTATCCTTGTTGCTGCTTGTCTTGACCATAATGCTAACTTTGGGCGCTTGCGGGGGGAAAACAGACCCTGCCGGCAGCCCGGCCGGTCCTGATGACGAACAAAAGCTCCTTATTACCGGTCTGCAGGATAAGGATTATGAAATTAGCGTGGGAGAGCTGAAAAAGCTTGCCCCGGTTACCAAAAAGGCGGAAGCGAGCAGGGCCAACGGTGAAACCGTCAAGGTCAAGGCGACCGGTCCCTTGCTGGAAGACGTACTTAAGCAAAAAGGCAAGTCCATTAAAGATTATAGCACCGTCCGTTTTACCGCCCGGGATGGTTATTCTATCGCGGTTCCTCCGGATATTTTAAAAAGCTGCTCGATTATCCTGGCCTACGAGATCGACGGCAAGGCCCTGGATGCGGAAAGCCAGCCGATCCGGGTGGTAATACCGGGTGAAAGAGCGATGTACTGGGTCAGGATGCTGGCCAGGATTGACCTGGAAACCGGCGACCAACAGACAGCTATCAATAAGGTGGTTTTTTTGGAAACGGCGGTCGTTAATCTGCCGCAAGAGGATTACCAGTATTATGACAGCCTGGACCGGGCTATAAAAACTAAAGATCTGGTGGACAGCTATGCCGGAGCAGACCGGGTGAAAAAGGTCTTTATCAAAGCCGGGGACGGCTTGTACAAGAACGAAACCCAGGCTAATTTTTTAAGCGCCTGTATCAAAATAACGGGTAAGGAAGCGCCTAAATTCATGGCTTCTCACCTCCCCCAGGGCATGCACGTGCGGGATGTACTCTACATAAATTATGGCGGGACCAGCTTCATGGCCTATTCCCAGGGGCAAAAGGTATTGCCCCGGCATACGCTTGATGGGCAAAGCGGAATTGCCTTATCAGACGTTGTCAAAACGACCGGCCTTAAACGGGCCGAAAGGTACAGGTTCAGCGGCCTCGAAGGGCAGAGCCTGGAGCTTGCCGTTAATGAGCTGGGGAGCGGCCTGATTTGCGAAAATGGTCAGGGGGTACTGGAATTTCGCTGTCCGGGAGCGACTGACAAGATCGTGGAGAGACTGTTATCCATCGAGTGCTTGGAGCAATAGCAAGGCTTGGCATCAATCTGGTTTTGCCGCTTGCCGGGGAGAAGGAGTTAAAGCAGTGAACAGAAGAAATTGGCTTCTGGCTATTGGCCTGGGCCTGCTGGGTTTTGTTATCGGGGGTTTGTTTTTCGGTATTTACCGGCAGCCTTCCGGTTATATACCCCCCCTGAAAGTGGTGGGGGATGTCGCCCGGGTGGTAAAACTGGAAGATCCGAAACAGATGGGTGAGCTGCATGATGTAAGCTATGACGGGCACAAGTATCAAGCCATCAAGCTGATGGATATTATCGAGGCAGCTCAACCCATAGCTTCACCGGAGCAGATAATTCTGGTCGGCAGTGATGGTTTTAGTTCAGCATTTCCGGCCCAAGGGCTGGATGAATCTTATATCACCTTCACTGGCAAAAACGGCTGGGAGGCAATCAACCTCAATCACCCGGTCAATAGCAATGTCAAGATGTTGCAAGAAATCGTTGTTGTTTCGGACGGAAGTTCTCCTGACTTTGGCCTTACGATTATAAATCCGGATAAAGACCTGATCACAATAACGCCGGGTCAACTCCATGCCCGTACCCTGCTGGAATACCCCTATGCGGAGGGAATGGCTTCAGTGGAAAACGGTGGAAAAACCTATACCAGTTCGGTCTATACCCGGCGGAAAGTCTTTAAACCGACTGACCTGGTCCCGGACGTAAAGGGGGTCATGATGCTGGTAATGGGGACCAACGGAGAACATCGCTTCCTGGAACCGCGAGATTATCTGGAGTTAAAAGACAACTATTTCAGCTATTTACAGCCGGAAGAGCATAGCCAGATAGATCAGGTAAAGGGGGTAGTAATAGATCCCCCCACCACCAGTATCATGGATGCCTGCTACGATGCCCGGCACTTTCTTGAAAATGGTGAAAAGGTGCTGGTGGTGGTTCTGGAAGGGTTTACCTATAGCCAGTACACCGACGCTATCGCAAACGGACACGCGGCATTCTTGAAAAAAACTGCGCCAGCTGTAAAGGCAACCGGAGTTTATCCTCTGGAAGGCAAGGTATGGCTGGCCGCCATGCTCAGCGGAGCTTCCCCGGAAGAGAACGGGATTATCACCGAAAAGGACCAGGACTTAAAAGTTCCTTCGCTGTTTGGGACTGCCGCTCAATTGAAAAAGCCGGCCCTGTTTTTACATTCCGGTCCACGGATGCTAAATACGGAAATAGAACCGCTCCTGGTTGACTGCACAAATCCCGGCGGAAGCGCTGATGATTATCTCTACGCCCTGGTCCTGGACGAGCTGGGGCAGAACTATGAGCTTATAGTAGTTCGTTTTAACGGTATTGCGTTCAACCGTGAACGCTATGGTGACCAGGCCGGGCCTACCCGGGCCGCAATCACCGCCAATGATAAGTATCTGGAGGATATCGCAGCCCGATGGCCGGGCCGGATCATTATTATAGGAAGCCCTGGAGAGCGGTCAGAGCGAAAATTCACCTGTAATTCCGTATTTGTACCATATTTACGCCTCAAGTAGGCATTTATTATGAAAGTAACCCGGGTAATAACGGCCGGGGAGGTGAGTCTTATAAAGCACTCAACGCTGCAAAATAGAAAATCGAGTCGAGGACCAGGGGACCGGGGAACTGAAATAAGCACAGCACTATACATATTCTTACTGGTGGCCTTGATTATATCAGTCACCAGTCTGGCCAGGCCCCTGATGGTACATGCCCAGGAAGCCCGGCTTAGCATTGTTGACGGCAACGGCCGGACTATTATGGCCGATCCGCCGCCGGTTATCATTGAGGGCCGGACGCTGGTACCGGTTGCTTCACTGGCTGACGCCTTGCAGGCCAGGGTGGTTTGGGACGGCGAACAGCAAATCGTCACAGTTACCAGAGGCAATGATACTATTCGCATGCGTACCGACAGTGCTCAGGCCAGGATGAACGGACAGGACTTATACCTGGAGGTCGCCGTCTGCAACATTGAGGACCGGGTCTATGTTCCGCTGGTGCCGGTGGCAGAAGCTCTGGGGGCAAAACTGGAGTGGAATGAGGAGACCCGAACCCTTAAACTGCTGCCAGGCGCAGGCAGCGCCAGCGTATCCAAAACCCAGAATACCCCCCGGCAGGAAGGAACCCCGTCGGCAACGCTAACGATCAAGGCGGGCTATTTCGGCACCCCTTACAATACCATGAAGGTTTTTACTTTGAGTGAGCTGGAAGCCATGGCCCAGGTCCAGCAGGCCTATTCCTTTATCGATAGTATGCCGGCAGTTGTTATAGATTCGGTTCAGGGAGTGAAGCTGACCGACATCCTGCTAAGCGCAGGTATAGATATCAACTCCATAGATGTGCTCTATTTTTATACCACTGATGTTGAAAAGGGATGGTACCAAAGTTTGCCCAAAGCGTTTCTGCTTGATGCCAGGCGCTATTATTATCCCAACTTACCTTCCCATTGGGACAGCGATGAGCAAAAAGCCCTGCCCGGGGCAGCCGATGGAGCCATTCCGGTGGAACCGGTAATAGCAACCCGGGATTACTGGAAACGTTTTGCCACTTCCCCGGATTTTGCACAGATGACAGCTGATAGTGCATTTCGGTTGGCGTTCGGCCAGGTTAATACCAGTGACTGCACAGCAATGCGTTCCGCTAAATGGATACGGGAAATTTCCGTAATGCTTGTCGGAAACCCGCCCAGTGAAGTCAGCCTCAATCAGCATACGGCCAGGGCACTGGTGGGCAGCACCTTCCAGTTGACAGCTGCGGTAGGGCCGTCTGATGCCGCCAATAAAAAAGTTACCTGGAGCTCCAGTAATCCGGAGGCGGCCACAGTTGACAGCAATGGGCTGGTATCAGTTGTCGGTCCGGGTGCAGCTGCCATCACCGTTACCACTGTTGAAGGCAAGCACACCGATACCTGCATCGTAAACGATTCCAAGCAGGGAGATTCAAATCAGGAGGATACGCCCGTGGGCGCTGGTCGGGTCAATGATGAACCGAATAATCCGGGCAGTGCGTCGTCGACAGAGAGTCAACAGCGTTATCTGGCCGAAAAAGCTCTCGCAGGTAGGGACACAGCTTCCAGACGATCCGGCCGGGTCTTTGAGATATCAGCCGAAATTGTGCCTTTGCAGCCGCAGGCCGAGCACGGTAATCTCAATTCTGCGACCGTGGTGACATCTCTGGCCTTTTTTCTCCTGGGTGCAGGAAGAAGATACACCGAATATACGAAGGAGGTACCCAAGTGATATTTGCTATGCTGGCGCCGCTGCGGGAAACCATGCATACCATTTCCTACGGCTTACTATTACCAACTATTGTCGTACTGCTGCTCTTTGTCGGATTCATGGTCTTTGAACTGGGTAGTCTGCTGGTGGAGGTGCTTACCGAGCGGCGCAAGGTGAAAATGAACGTACCCGAACTATTGGAGGCTTTTCAGGGAAAAGCAGCCCGGGAGATCATGGCTGAAATTGATAAAAGCAGCCTGTTTGGGCGCCAGAAAATGACTTTGCAGGAGCTCTTAAAACACAGCGATTTACCTCCCGCCTCACTGCAAGCCCTGGCGCGGCGCTTGCTGGTCAATGAGGAACTCCATTATATCAAGATAACCAACCGGACTGACCTGGTAGCGCGTCTGGGGCCCATGTTGGGATTGATGGCTACTTTGATTCCACTGGGACCAGGTCTGATTGCCCTCGGTCAGGGTGATACCAAAACCCTGGCCGATTGCCTGCTAACCGCTTTTGACGCTACCGTAACCGGCCTGGCGGCATCCGCCATCGCCTTTGCCATCTCCCGGCTGCGCAAAAGGTGGTATGAGGATTACTTGAGTTCTCTGGAGGCCTTGATGGAGAGCTTGCTGGAGGTGTTTGCCTGTGGACCGGGGATTGAGAAGTAGGAAAAGACTGAGAACGATGGAGGAGGAGGTTAATCCCCTCGAAGGTGCCATCAATATTGTTGACGCCATGCTGGTGTTTGCCTGCGGGCTGATGCTGGCCCTGGTCATTCGCTGGAATGTCGACCTGGCCCAGGCCGGGGGACGCATCAATGTAACCCAGGGCCAGGAATTGGCGCAGGATGCAGATGTACGCAACGACCTGGTGGAAAGCGAGGGAGCAGGCCAACTCTACGAAAAGATGGGCACGGTCTATAAAGACCCGGTTACCGGTAAGCTCTTTATGCTCAATAACGAATAGGTTCGAGATCGGTTAACGAATTGACCGGAGCTTATTTTATCGCCCGACAGGTTGGGGGATAAGATAGTAAATTTATTTGCTGTACGACGGTGTTTATAAAATATATGAACACCGACCGGATACTTGATCCGAAAACATGAGGAGGGTCGAAGCTATGCAGTTTATGGAATGGGGATTAAAGCATCATTGCAGAAAGCTTTTGGCCTGCCTAACGGCCTCAATCATGTTCTTCAGTATGCTGGCCCTGGTTCATACGGGCAGCGTGTACGCCAAGACCGAAGAAAGTGCTCCGGCCGATCATTTTGAGGTTTGGCTGGTTGACCCGGCGGACAAGGACAGGAAGACTCAACTGCTTAACTACACCATTCCCGAACTGGAGCAAATGCCCCAGGTAGAACGGGGCTACAGCTCCATTGACAGTCTTCCCGCACCAGTATTTACCGCTGCCCGGGGTATTGACCTGATTGATTTCCTGGGAAGTCATCAGTTCAATATGGATACTGTAAGCGGTTTCAAATTCCGGGCCACTGATTACGATGCAGATAATTTTCCCCCGAATGCCGGCAAGCTATTTAAAGCCAGTGAGCTGCTGGATCTCGACCGTTACTACTTTCCCCAAATACAGGCATGCTGGGCTGAATATTGGGATGCAGATGAGGAGAATCCTTCCAATCCAGGCGTTCCCGGGTATTGGAAGGAGGGGACTGAACAATATACCAGGGCCGGAGAAACCCGGGTTAGACCCATGCTGGGAATAGTAGCATACGGGTGCCGGGCTATTGCCTCCGATCCGGGGAAACCAGTATGCAGCGAGCCGCAATTTGACCTGATGGATGGCACGACCAGGTTAAAGTTATGTTATGGGCAAAAGAATCCCGGTGAATGCATAACAATGAATTTCCTGAATTGGACCTATAAGATGGAGGTAACTGGGAGACTATTGCCCATAACCCTGCAAGCTGACACGAGCTGCAACCGGGTGGGCCAATCCATAGATATTACCTTTCCTGAGAACCCGGCCTGGCAGAATGGTATCACGGCGGTAAGCGTAGGGGAAAACCCGCTGGGCGAGGGCCGGTACACAGTTGCGCCGGGCAGGATTACTATAGCCGGGGACGTGTTTGGCAAAGCCGGAACCTACACAGTTAAAGTCACCTCCGGCTTCCAGGAATCCACCATTGAGCAAGAAATAGCAGAAGCTTCTGCATCCGATCCCCTTGCCCCGCCTTCCCTAATATCGGACGACACCGATAACACCCCTGGCAATGCTATTGACATAACTTTTACCGACGACCCAACCTGGCGCGACGCCATTACCGAGATCAAAGCCGGCGAGACCGTACTGGAAAGCGGTAAATACACCAGAGAAGCCGGAAAAATTACAGTTGACGCCAGCGTTTTTCCCGCAGCCGGCCCTTACACCTTCGTAATAAAAGCCGACGGATATTACAATGCAACCCTGCAGCAGCAGATAGTTGAGATTCCACCCGAGCCGGCCAGCCTGCAGAGTATTGAAATCGTCAAACCGGCTGTCAAAATGGTCTATACCGTAGGCGATACCCTGAATATAAACGGTCTGGAAGTTAGAGGCCATTACACTGACGGCAGTTCCAAGCTAGAGGAAATTAGCACTGCCAACATCACCGGCTTTGACAGTTCCAAACCAGCCAGCCGCCAGATCCTTACCATTACCTGTGGCGAAAAGATTACAACTTATGAGGTATGCATTTCGAAAGCGATAACGGCCATTGAGAATCAAACCATAACTATAACTCCGGATGTTCCAGTAAGCATAACCGTGCCTGAAGGAGCTGCGCATACGGAAATTCAGGTTGCACAGAATACCGCCCTGCCCCTGGTAAAAGTTGAATCAAGCCAGGTTGATCTTACCATTCCAAACGGCACCACGGTGGCTGGTTCCGACACCATACAACTGCCTGAAGTCAAACCAAGTTCCAGTGTCTCCGTAGCCGGGGCCCAGACGGTCAGCCTGGTCATTGAATTGGGTTCGGAAATGGGTACGATTACCTTTAGCAAACCCTGCCGATTGCTTCTTAAAGGACAGGGAAAAAAGTCGGTAGGATTTATAGACCATAACGATAACTTCCAGGAAATCGGTAAACCCGCCTCTCTTACCGGTCTTATCGGTGCGGGCGATGTAGATGCGGTTGCCGCGGTTCTTGATAAGGAGGGGCTGCAGGAGGGTGCTGTCGATTGTGGAAAAGACCTCGTAGTTTGGTCCAAACACTTTACCCGGTTTGTAACCTACAAAACCTCTACTAATGTCCCCGCCACTAATGCACCCGCCTTATTCATTGAAGAGTTCATGGTTTTTGCCCAACCTGATAGAAGTCAAATCATTAGCAGTCGGGGCGGTATTATCAAAGTCGCCGGAGCTGTCTTCAAATTCCCTGCCAATACCGTAGATGGTGACATCAAAGTAACTATCAAAAAGCTCACCCAGGATATCCCTTCCATCCCTGCAGCTTATAGATTGCCGGGCGAAGTTTATGAGATCACCAGTGATAAAAATATTACCTTCAATAAGCCGATCACCATTACCCTGATTTTTGACCCGGCTAAAGTTGACAATGACAAATATGATGTCGGCCTCTATTGCTGGAGCAATAACCGTTGGGCAATCCTAGAGCAGGCAAAAACAGATATGGAGGCCGGAAAAGTGAGCGGCGAAATAGATCTTTTCGGCAAATTTACCGTCCTGCTCAGAGAAAAAAGCAAGCTCCCGGTTGTCAATGAAAAAAAACCGGCTCAGGCTAAAGAACCATCGCTTTTAACCGACATCACCGGGCACTGGGCTCAAACCAATATTAACCAGCTCGTAAACGCAGGGGTTATAGGCGGATACCCGGACGGTACCTTTAAACCGGACAACCCCATTACCCGGGCCGAATTTGCTTCTGTACTGGTAAGAGCTTTCCAATTGGAAGCCAGGAAAGACAAGGTGTTTAGTGATACCATCCAGCACTGGGCCGAGGATAACATAAGCACCGCAGCTGCCTACGGTATAATAAGCGGCTGTGATGAAACCAGGTTTGGACCAGATGAAGCGATTACTCGCGAACAAATGGCAGTGATGATTACCAGGGCGGCCTGTCTCAGTGGGGGAGGAGGTAAAACCTTTGCGGACAGTGACCGGATATCTGATTGGGCAGCAGGCGCTGTAGCCGTAGCGAGCGGCCAAAAGATCATCAGCGGTTATCCGGACAATACCTTCAGGCCATGGGCAAACGCAACTCGAGCGGAAGCTGTCAGCGTTATTGTCAAAGCATTAACTGCAACTACTCCTGCAGTTGAACGTCAAGCAGCAGGAACATAAGTGGGGAGTTTTGGCCCGGGGGTGTTTTCTCCTAAGAAAAGGTTGGGGGGAGGAGATAGCTATATCAATAAAATTACCATGCCCAGGCAGTGTTTGAAGCTTTATACACACTTGCCGCAGGTCAGATTTTAAAAACAAGAGGAGGTAGAATAATGCACTTGATGAAATGGGGATTAAAGCCTCGCAGCAGGAATTATATCGCCTGCCTGTTGGCCTTAATAATGTCCCTCAGTTTAATAGGGTTGGGCAATCCGGGCACGGTGATGGCCAAGACTACTGACAGCCCCCCAGCCGAGAGTTTGGTCGTTAATATCAACGACAACGGTGAAATCATCCCCATACACACCTATACTATGGCGGAAATGCAAGCACTTTCGGGCAGCGTGGCCTATTATTCATCGATCGACTCCATGCCGGCGCCCGTTATTACCATCGCCCAAGGGGTTACCCTGAATAATCTGGTAGCTGATATTAATTCCAAATATAATGCCAATGTAACTATAGGCAGCAGTACTTTGAATAGTATCCGGCTGCATTCCACTGATAGTTGGTCAACCGAGTTTACTTATGATTACCTTTTCGGTGCGACCCGCTCCTATTATCCCAAATTGGTGGAAACCTGGGATGGGACTAACAACAAAACCGGCGCCGGGTGTAGCGACAATCCAAGCCTGGTTGATCCCATGTTTGCCGTGTCTTCTTATCAGGCACGCAATCTTACCAACCTGGATTCTACCCAGATGGTCGGCCCTACTGATACGGATTCTGTTACGTTTCGCTTCTGCTTTGGGCAGACCGCGGATGATATAACCAACAGTACGATCACAACTGGCCGTTTTGGCAAATGGGTAAACCGGATGGATATCAACCTGCCGGATGGCCCGGACGCCCCAACCCTGACTCCTGACAGCACTGACAACACGGTTGGTAATGCAGCCGAAATCACTTTTACAGATGATGGTACCTGGCAGAACGCCGTATCCATAGTACGTGTGAACGACGTCGACCTGACCCCGGATCAGTATACCAAGACAGCAGGCAAAATTACCATTGCCGGCACTGTCTTCACAGAAACCAAAGACTATTCCGTATATGTTAAAGCCAGCAACTATAAAGCGGCAACAGTCACCCAGACCATAAATCAAGCACAGGTCCAGGCTGATCTGATTGTCGACGGGCCCGCGGTGGCACAAAGCAAATCATATACCGTGGCCCAATTGAAAAGCCTTGAGAAAGACACAAGCTGGCCGCCGGCGGTAACGGATAAAAAGCCCGTCATTCAGAGCAAATACTCCGCGATTGATGCGGGGGGGCGTCACAATAAATACAGCGCCGAAGGGGTGCGGGTCAAATACCTGCTGGAACAGGCGGGAGTTCAACCCGGTTACGGCAAAGTGATCTTTCATTCCAGCGATGGCTGGACCACCGTATTAACCGAGGAAAACATCAATGATGCCCAAAGATACTATTACCCCTACGATGCCAGTCTGCAACCGGTTGCGGTGGAGCCCATGCTGGCTTACCAATCTGGAAAATGGACCACCCAGGAAGCCGATCTGACTCAAATGTGGGCGGAATCCCCTCTGCGTTTATTCCTGGGCCAGTATCCCGAAACCGAAGTGAACAATAACAACTTTGCCAAAAAGGTGGTGCGGATGGAGGTCGGGGAACTGCCGCTTAGCCCTCTGGTACTGACCGCCGACAGCACTGACAACACGGTGGGCAATCCCATCGACATAACCTTTACCGAGAACGAAGCCTGGCGCAATGCCATCACCGAAGTCAAGGTGGACGACACGGTACTGGACGGCAGCAAATACACCAGGACCGAAGCGGGCAAAATCACCATAGCCTCTGATGTTTTCACTGCAGCTAAAGATTATAACATTGTGGTGAAGGCCGCTAATTACAGCGATGCTTCTGTAACTCAGACGGTGCAGGCCCAGCAAGCAGCGATAGTTTTTACCATCGACGGAGATGCGGTGGCAGCTAAAACCTATACCATGGCCGATTTACAGGCCATGAGCGCGACGGAAGCAAGCTACCCTGCTAAAACAGGAACGGTAAACTGCAAAGGGGTAGCCTTGAAGGACTTGTTGACGAATTTAAATATTTCAGATGGCAGCCTGATCGCCCAGATCAATATCACCGATGCTGCGACTTTTCCCATTGATCCGGTAACGGTTGCCGATCTTTTGAATGCCGACAATGCCTATCTGCTCACATATTTAATGGACGGAGGGGCCGTTACCGGAGAAACTCCCTTGAGGATTTACAAGGCCGCGCCTACTCCCAAAACAGCCACTATCAAAAATGTGTTCGGCATTACCATCAACAAACCGGTCAATCCCAGCAGTCCGCCGGCCCTGACCGCCGACAGCACTGGCAACAAGGTGGGCAGCCCCATAGACATTACCTTTACCGAAGACCAGGCCTGGCGCAACGCTATCACCGAAGTCAAGGTAGACTCCACGGTACTGGATGGCGCCAAATACACCAGGACCGAAGCGGGCAAAATCACCCTTGACGCCAGTGTGTTTACAGCGGCAGGCTCCTACACCATAACCATCAAAGCCGACGGCTACCAGGATGCCAGCCTGACCCAGACCGTAAATAATGAGTATGCAACCACGGCATTGGTCATTAAGGTTGACAACGGAAGTCCGGTAACTGTAACTGCCGAGCAAATCAAGGCCTTAAATCCGAACAATACACTCCGCTACTATTCCTTTGCCAAAGACGGCAAAATGAATTATTACACCGGCCTGGGAGCGCCATTGGCTGCCATTCTCTCTCAATATGTATCGCTCAACAGCAGTGATGTGCAAAGCATGACCGTAAAGGCCGCCGATTACTACCGAACCTTTGAGGATCCGCAAAATGAGCTCTTCGGTACGCGCTACTATTATCCGGCAGCTGGAGACCGTGTGTCGGTTGAAAGCATCATAGCCGCCGATGCCCAGGATTATGCGACCGATGATATCGGCAAGCTGGATAACACCAACACCATGCGCTTGATGATGGGACAAAGCTCCGCAGATGAACGCACCAATTCCTGGATGGTAAAATGGGTCTGTGAAATCGACATCACCACCTTCGCAGCTACCAATGTTCCGGTAAGCGGAGTCTCTCTCAATAAAACCGAAACTTCCCTGGTTATTAATAAAAGTGAGCAGTTGACCGCAAACATCACCCCGGCCGGTGCCACCAATAAGCTTGTAAGCTGGAAATCCGATAAAGATGCGGTGGCCACGGTCGATAGTACGGGCAAGGTAACCGCGGTTGGGGAAGGGAAGGCTGTAATTACCGCTACTACAGCGGACGGCAGTTTTACCTCAAGCTGTACCGTGACGGTTCTGCTGGTAGCGCCCCCGGCAGTATACACCTTAACCCCGGTAGAAAATGATGTTTATAGCAAAGGCACGACCCCGGATGGCATTTGGACCATGACTGTAAACCCGGGCAACACTGGTTTAAAATACTTTTCGGTTTTGATTGCACCAGTAGTTGCGCATGACGGCAAGGAAACCATGGTATTTACCCATCTAAGAGACGGAGCCCAACTCGAACTCAACGCTACCGAAGCTGACTTTGATGTAGTTGACAGCGCTCAGGCCGGGTTTAATGTCCAGGCCGGGGATGTCATCAAAGTATATCCGGTTGACCGCTTGAGTAATGATGGAACCAACCCGTTCATTTTGCAATAGCTGACTCCGTTAAATAGAAGAAGCAAACGGCTGACCGCCACAGTAAGCGGGCGGTCAGCCAAAATCCTAAAGCCACCAGGGGATGCCAATGATCGGACATAAGCTTATTGGAGGCATAATTGAAGGACCAGGGAATGGACTTTGGCAGCAGGAGTTAAAGAGGGGATGAAACCGGTGAATCTTCCGCAAAAGTTACTGGCTAAATTTACCGTATTTGATTTAATAATCATTGCTATGATGGCTGCTCTGGGGATTGCCATTAAGCCGGTGGTGGTTCCCCTGGCTCATATAATTAGCGGGCCGCTCTTTATTCCCAGTGGAGCTGTGGCCGGCGGGTTCTATATGCTGTGGTTGGTGCTGGGGGCGGGTTTAACCGGGAAACGTGGGACCGCTGCTTTGATTGCCATAACCCAGGCCCTGGTAGTAACAGCTACTGGTATGGTCGGTTCGCACGGGGCGATGAGCCTGCTGACCTATTCGGTTCCGGGTATTGCGGCCGACCTGGGGCTGTTGCTTATCGGCCACCGGGCATGCTGCAGCCCCTGTTCTTTCCTGGCCGGAATGCTGGCCAATGCCGGCGGTACTACCATGGTAAACTTCGTTTATTTCCGTCTCCCTTTAATTCCCCTGGTTTTAACCTTGAGTGTAGCAGCCCTGTCGGGCGGTCTGGGCGGAATTATCGCTTTTCAAATCCGGCAGCGCTTATTGAAGTACCAGGACGGGATTTTTTTAAACTCATAACGGATGAAACTATTAATGAAACCAGCTCTAATCTTTATTCAACCGAGGAAAGGATAAACCATGCCCGAAAAGCAATCCAGTGATTTTTAATGAAAGGCGTTTGGATGGGGGGAGAACAGCCGGTGGCATTTTTAGAACTGAGCCAGGTGTGCTTTTCTTATCCCCGCCGGAAACAACCGGTATTGACGGGGATTAACCTGGCTTTGGAGCAGGCCCGGATAACGGCTCTTATCGGGCCCAATGGCTGCGGCAAGACTACTCTCACCAAACTGATGATGGGTATTCTACAGTCCACTAGCGGAGGCATCAGTCTGGAGGCCCGACCCATAAACGAATATTCACTGGCGGAAATCGGGCGCCGTATAGGCTACGTTTTTCAGAATCCGGACCAGCAGCTTTTTTGCGCCACAGTGCGGGAAGAAATAGGCTTCGGGTTGACTCATCTGGGTTGGGAGTCTGACGCGGTTAAAGAAAAGGTGGATTTTTATCTGGATTATTTCGAATTGACCTCTTACCAGAGCGCCTTTCCACTGCATTTAAGCCACGGTGAAAAGCAGAGGCTGGCTATAGCTGCCGTATTGGCCAGTGAACCCGGATTTCTTATCCTGGATGAACCTACTATCGGCCTGGATGCTTACCGAAAAAAGCGCCTGGAAGAACATTTGCAAAAAGTCGCCCGCCTGGGTAGAGGAATGATAATAGTAAGCCACGATATCAGCTTTGTAAAGAGGCTGGCGAAACGGATTGTCAGTATTGAAAACGGGCAAATCCAGTGGGATAGCGGGCAGACAGGGAATGCGGCCAATGAAACTTGATCCCCGAACCAAACTGGTAATGGTTATTTGCATTACTACTTGGGCTTTAATTTACAATACTCCCGGCCGGCTTCTCTTGATTTTGAGCGGCACGATCGGCTTGTTGTTGTTTTTCCGGATTGATATGGGCCGGGTCTGGGGAGTTTTGAAGCCGTATTGGCCTCTGCTTCTAATTCTATTTATCGCCCAATGCATCTTTACACCGGGGGGCGAGGTGCTGCTGGCGGTTGGTCCGGTACGACTGTTGAGCAGTCGGGGATTGACATTGGGAACCAGTGCTGTTTTACGTATCGGAGTGGTTATTGCCGCAGCCGTACTGTTAACTACCAGCAATTCCCGTGATTTTATCTCCGGATTGGTTCAGTGGAAGGTGCCTTATGAGATAGCCTTTATGGTTTCCGTAGCCATCCGCTTTTTACCGGTCTTTAGGGATGAACTGAATAATGTAGTAACAGCAGTTCAGCTCCGGGGAGTTGACCTGAAGAAGGTTCCCTGGGGACATAAAATCAAGCTGTACGGGCACCTGCTTTTTCCAGTAATATACGGCGCTACGCTGGGGGCCCAACAACTGGCGATAGCCATGGAAGCGCGAGGGTTCAGAGCTTATCCCCAGCGCACTTACTTGAGACAACTTAAGCTCAGCTCTGCCGATTATATAGTAATGTTGTTTTTTTCAACCGCCACCTTGATGTTTATGGGGATGTACGTCTATCAACTAAATTGATTCCGCTTAAGCGCAGGACTTAAGGAAGGGGAAGGAGGGGCTGCGGTAAATATATGGGCAACTTAAGTGCCGCAACGTCAAGATTGGTGATTTGAAGCCTGAGACGTTGCCAGTAATAAATGGAAGACTTTTGACTCTAATGATCAAAAAATCTTGGTGAGGTGATTATTGATGGCTAAGAAAAAGCTTGCTATTATCATTGCATTTCTTTTTGTTTTTTCCATGTTCCCCGGATCTGCCTGGGCTGCCAATGTCAGTCTGAATTTGACTGCGAATATTGCCGCGGTTGGAGACAGCATAAGCGCATCCGGCACGGCTGATGCCAATACCTGGGTATCCATTGACGTATGGGACAGCGCCCAGAACCTGGTGGTTTTTGACGCGGTAAAATCAGATTCCAGCGGGAATTATACCTGCACATTTAAAGTTCCCAAGCTTACAACTGGCAATTTATTAACCGTCGTAGCCGGATACGGCAGCAATGTAGACCGTAAAACCTTGACCATAGGGTCCGGAGGCGGGGGCGGCCAGGCGGCGGTTACGGGTGTAAGTCTTAACAAGAGCAGTACTATTATAATTGAAGGCGCCAACGAAACCCTGCTGGCGAAAGTGGTTCCGACCGATGCTTGCAACCAGGCCGTTAGCTGGTCCAGTGATAAGGAAGCTGTCGCTACAGTGGACGAGAACGGCAAGGTTAGCGGAGTGGCAGCTGGAACGGCTACCATAACTGTTAAAACGCAAGACGGAGATAAGAAGGCCACTTGTGTTGTAACAGTGACCAAACAGGAAACTGCAACTAACGGTGGTTCGATAGCCATTGCAACAGATATTCCAGTTACCATCACGGTTCCCCAGGGTGTGAACAGCAGTATTACGGTCACTCAGAATGCCGACTTACCACGGGTGGAAGTTAATTCAGACAAGGTTGATATGACTATTCTCCCCGGCACTCAAGTCAGCGGTTCCAATACCATAACATTGCCCGAAGTTTTGCCCAGTTCCAGTGTTAATCTCGCTGCAGCCCAGCAGGTGGACCTGGTCATTAAAGTCGGTTCGGATTTGGGGACCATTACATTTACCAAACCGGTAAGACTGGTTCTCAAAGGACAGGGACAGAAATCAGCGGGATTCATCGATAATAACGGAAATTTTCAGGCAATTAGCATATTGGCATCACTAGTCGGTCTTACCAGTGATGCAGACGTAGATGCTGCGAACATTGCCCTTTCTAACGCAGGAGTTCAACAAGGTGCAGTTGTTTCCGGCAGCGACCTTATAGTCTGGACCAAACACTTCACCAAATTCGTAGCCTATACCCCGGCAGCTACTTCCGGTGGAGGCAATAGCGGCGGCGGTGGAGGCGGCGGTGGCGGCAGTGTCACCACCACCACCAAAAAGGAAGAACCCAAAGAAGTCAAAGAGTCCGATGTTAAAGCCCCCAATCCCCATGTTACAGCTTTTAATGATATTCAGGGGCACTGGGCCCAGGCCAAGATCATAAGCTTGCAGGAAAAAGGCATAATCACCGGCTATCCCGATAACACCTTCCGCCCCGACAATAGTATTACCAGGGCCGAATTTCTAACCATGATAATCAAGGCCTTCAACCTGACAGGAACTGACGGCACAACCTTCTCTGACACCATCAATCACTGGGCCAGGGATGTCATCTCCATTGCCGTTCACAATAAAATCGCAAGTGGATATGACCAAAATAGCTTCGGCCCCAATGATCCCATTACCCGGGAGCAAATGGCGGTAATCATAGCCATGGTCAAGAACTTGAACAACAACGGATCGGGCAAAACCTTTACAGATTCAGAGCTCATCTCGGCATGGGCCAGGTCTTCAGTTGACGCCGTAACCGCATCAGGCCTGATGACCGGCTATCAAGACAATACTTTTGATCCGAAGAAATCGGCTACCAGACCAGAGGCAGCTGTAGTAATTTACAACCTGATTGACCAGCCCGGTGGGGCATAAATCCTCACCGGGGCCGTAATTACACCGGAGTGCAAAACGGTGCACCCGCTTATCAGTGACTTACCCGAAAGAGTAAAGAGCTTGTTTCTGAGGCCTATAAACCTGGCAACCCCTGTGATGATTTATCCCAGGGGTTGTTTTTGTCTTTTACATCAGTTAAGCAACAATGTCGAATAACATCCTATTTTTAGAAATCAGTCAGGAACAGAAATAGACAACATCTTGGGAATAGTATTGTATTCGTTGAACGAAAATAGAAAACTAAAATTCATGATGCCTTTAACCATAATTCATTTGTGGCGTTAAAATGATTCCATATTGGAGATTATTAGCGGTGAACATACTATCGTTCGTCCATTGCTAGATATTTGACCAAGAAATATCGTTTTTTTTCTATTTTTCGAAAATGATATTATATTGGGGATTATAAATGCCGGTTAATGAGCGATAACACAATTCATTAGGTGTTTTACCGAAAGGTGTAATTAAACTAAAATAATCAAGTCCAAATATTTGGGGGTTTATCCCCTTTTTCTTTTCTGGCACAGATTTTGCTTTACATAATAGTAAGTCGCAAACAAAGGAGGGGAGGTAATAAATAAGCCTCCTTAAATTATTGGTTTTTCATAAGCAGAAAGAGGAGTAAAAGAAATGGGAGTACCAAAAATAATTAGTTTGCAGGAAGCTACCGCTTTGATCAATAATGGCGATTGCCTGGCATTTAGTGGTTTTACTATTTGGCGTCGTCCGGTGGCCATGTGTTATGAACTACTTCGCCAGGGCAAGAAAGACTTGCATCTGTTCGAAGTTCAAGGTGGCTTTCACAGTGAAATACTTATTGGCGGGGGAGCAGTTAAGTTGTGGGAAGGAAGCTGGATAGGACAAGAGATTCTCGGCAAAACCGGAGTTAATATGTCAAGAAAGCAAGTTGCGAAAGAGATAATTGTTGACGATTATAGTCACGGTCATGCAGTAGGACGCATTATGGCTGGTTCTATTGGCGTACCGTTTTTCCCCACTGCACTGGCTATGGGCACAGATTTATTAAACCCGGCCTATGATGGGTTTGCCAAGGCCGGCCTACGCGACGGCTCTCACCCGAAAATCGCCAGGGAGAAATATAACATAGTAAAAGATCCCTTTTTTGATATGGGCGAATTGTTGTTAATGCCCGCGATCAACCCTGATTGGGGTTTAGTTTATGCGCCCATGGTGGGGACTGAGGGAACCGTACGCGTTCTGGCGCAGAATTACAATGATCAGGAGGTTATCAAAGCCTGTGATAAGGTTATCGTAATCTGTGAAGAAATTGTACCGGATGAATATCTGCGCCGTGAACCAACTCAGAATATTGCTACCGGATATGAATTTGACTATGTTGTTGTATGCCCATGGGCCGCTCATCCGACCGGTTCCCAGTACTACTATGACACTGATGCCGATTTTCTTAGAGGATTTAATATCAACACCAAGACCCAGGACGGATATGATGAATTTGCTGAGAAATATATCTTTGGTGTAAAAGATCACTACGAATACCTGGAGAAACTGGGAGTTAAGCACCTTGAGACACTAAGAGCCAGCCAGGCTACAGGCTATTCTAGCAGGGTGAAACGGGGGATGAGATAAATGACTGCAAGCAATGAATACGCCAAAGTTGGGGATTATGCAGGTATAGACCTGTTGGCTGCGGCGGCTGCAAGAGAAGTGTGTGACGGGGACGTTGTTTTCGCCGGTACCGGGCTTCCCATGCTGGCGATCAGCCTGGCTCAAAATGAACATGCTCCCAATGCAGCATGTATTTATGAAGCAGGCAGTATTGATGGTAGACCTATAGATATTCCCACTTCTGTGGGTGATGCTCGGTGTGCTTACCAGGCAGCCAAAGTTGGTGGATTGTACGAGGCCTTCTACGGGCAATTACATTCCGGTTATGTTGATTTGGGTTTCCTGGGTGGAGCTGAAATAGACAAGTATGGCAACTTAAACACTACCTATATTGGCACTCCTTTAAATCCCAAGATGAGATTTACTGGTAGCGGTGGCAATGCTGATATCCTCTCTTTTGCCAAAAGGATAGTATTAATCATGGTACAGGAAAAACGACGGTTCACGGAAGAGTTAGAATATGTAACATCCCCTGGGTGGCGGGTCAAAAAATGGCCAGGTGGCGAATATGTACCCAAGCAAGAGGTGTATGGCAAGTTTTTCTCTGGGGGGCCTTCGGCTTGTATTACCGACATGGCGATTTTCAGATTTGATGAAACTGGCTTGATGTATCTAGATACAGTACACCCAGGTTACAGCATAGAAGACGTTAAAAGCAAAGTTGGCTTTGATTTGAATATCAAGAGATGCAGCGGCGAGACGCTCCCCCCAACCTATAGGCAATTAGAAATTCTTTACAAGATTGTTGATCCCGAAGGTATTTTCCTGCCAGCCTTATAAGACTTGATTTTGGTAAAATTCTAACATTAATCAAATTATGTATAAACAGTATTTCCGTTTCTTAGGGCACTATTTGCTTATTTAGTCAAAGTGTTATAAAGGAGCAGAATGTGATTGGCAGCTAAAAATATGGATTATTGGAGTGAGTAGATTGACAAAGAAATTGGAAAAGCCCGTACACTTGACCGGCAAAACCGGAATAACCACCAAAACAGAAGACGATGTGATCGTTAAGAAACGTGATATGGCTAAAAAGATGGCGCAGGAAAAGGCACGGGCCAGGACTATGGCCAAGCAGCAAGCCATGGCCGAACGGATTGCTTCGGCCTCAGAAGAGCTGGTAGCCGGAGTGGAGGAGTCTTCAGGTGCAGCCCAGGAATTTGCACGTTTGATAAATGAAGTAGCTGCAGCAGCCGAACAATCAGCCCGCAATGCAGAGAAGATGCGGGAGGCTAGCAGCCAGTTAAGTGGTGTGGCTATGGACCTGGTCAAAATAGTAGATGAACTTTTAATAGAAGGTACCCAGGGCATCAAGGCCTCCGGGGAGACAATTAAGAACATGGAAAATATGGCTAGCCTGGTTAAGGTGGCGGCGGATAAGAACAAGTATTCAGCCGCACGCGTAGGTGAATTAGAAGTCCAATCCCAGCGTATAGGTGATATCGTGCAAACAGTGGTAATGATTGCTGACCAGACCAACCTTTTGGCCTTAAACGCCGCCATAGAGGCAGCCCGGGCCGGGGAGTACGGACGCGGCTTTGCAGTGGTGGCCGATGAAGTGCGTAATCTGGCAGAAATATCAGAACGTTCGGCCCGGGACATACGCGGCGTTGTAGACGATATTCAAGCGAAAGTCAGTGAAGTAGTAAAGGATATAAATACGACTGTTGAGGTATTCAACGTCATGGCTGACGGAATAGGAGAAACCACCCAGGATATCTCGAAGGTGGGGGATTTAATTAATATATACGGAGAGAATATTGTAACGGTCAAAGAGGGTGCCGGGATTCTGGCTCAAAATGCCAATAAGCTTTTGAACATTAGTGAAGAAATCGCTTCGGCCACTGAAGAGGCGGCCGGAGGAACCAATGAGATAAATAAAGCAGTTACTGAGCAAAGCAAGGCTCTAGCGGAAGTAAACACAGCCAGCCAGGAATTGAGTGAAATGGCTGAAGCTCTTAAGACATCCACCAATATTGAAAAGTCTGCCGAAGAGGTTGCGGCTACTGCGGAACAACTCTCAGCAAACATCGAAGAATTAAGCAGCTCTGCCGCACAGATTGCCAGCGGGATCATGCAGATGACTGAAGCGATCCGGGTGATCAACCAGGAGACTGGTAACGCACAAGGATTGCAAAAAGCTGCGGCAGATTTGAACGAAAACATAACCCATAAGTCTCAGGATTCCGGAAAAATACGAAGGGAGGCTACTGAACTCCTGGAGGCTACGCGGCAAAAAGCCAGAATCGTTATGGAGCCCATTACAGATGGTCTCAGATCTTATGAAGCTATCACCAAAGTGCTGGCGGAATTACAGGATAAGATCCGCCACATTGAGAAAATAGTTCATACTATTGGAAACGTATCGATTCAGACAAATATGTTGGCTGTAAACGGTTTTGTTGAGGCTGCCACTGCTGGTGAGCACGGCCGGGGATTTTCCGTAGTGGCAGGTGACATTCGCAATCTGGCTAACGAATCAGCGGAAAATGCTGATAAAATAAAGGACTTGGTTAGGGAAGTCCATAACCAGATGAGTATGGTGATGGTTGACATTAACCAATCGGAAGCAGGCATCCTCGAGGCCAAAGCCTTTATGCCCATTGCTACCAAAACCAACCAGGCTATAGCAGCCTCCCTGGATGAGATTACTCACATGGGACTTCGTACCTATACTGTGATTGAGGTTGCTAAAGAGGCAGGTGAAACTAACCAAAATCAAATTCAAGAATTGATCTCTGTTGTGGAAAAAGTCAGCAATGAAGTTCAGGAAGCCGCCCATATATCTCAGGAGCAGGCCAGGGCTATAGATGAATTATCTACTTCAATAGAAGAGATTGCTTCTATTGCCGATGAGATGCAAATGAATTAACTGGGGATAAATTATCCAAAAGGATCAATATGAGTATGGAAAAAGCTTTCTCCCCGCCAGAAATGCAGATGGTCACTTTCAATGTGGGTAATAATCTTAACGGGTTAACCTGTTCTAATGCTTCCTTCTTGGGTTCAAAGGCCAGGTGGGTATTTGTTTAAACTCCTTCCAGCAGATAAAAAGGTTCAGATACTCCTAATAATCAGAGGCAACCTGGCCAATGACCTTTTCCTCTTTAAATAGTTCCAGAAATGCTCGGATTTTAAATTCTGACATATAATTTCTTCTTATAATTCTCCACTCACATAATCCCTTCCTAATAGCCGCAATAGTAGAACCAATTAAAATATTCATTTATTATAATGATGCAAGTTCGGAATGCCATCAGGCTCTCTATGAATATCGATGCATAAGATAAAATTGCCTTTATTGAACAATTAAATGTCTCATTAACAGTATTTTTTATAAAAACCACGGTTTTTTTACCAAAAAACATAGCTATTTATCCAAGAAATTTGATCACCTGAATCAACTGGTAACTATTATCGTATTAGTGAAATTGCCTATATAATTAACTTTAAAGAAGCAAATAATTATGAAGTTTATTATATAAAAAAGCTGGAACGAAATTTGCTTTTTATAGAAGTATATTAGAATAAAATTAGGGATAATTGGATAAAAAATTATTTTGCGTAGCTTTTTGCTTTTTCAGAATAGAAAGGAGTATCAGTTATGGACCCAAAAGTGCTTCTTAATGAGTATGTGGAATCAAAAGTTATGGCTGTTTTAATATTGGATGTAAATGGGATAGTACAATACATAAACAAAACCTATTTAGATATTTTGGAATTAACCAAAGAGCAAACTTTAGGAAAATTCATTGGTGATATTACCCCTGAAAGTCGCGCCCTAATCGTTACTCAAACTGGGAAAGCCATTATTGGCTATAACTGGACAATTAATGGTCATAACATGATTGGAGTAGCGATACCAATTCTGAAAGACGATACACTTATAGGTTGTTTTTCTCATAGCCTTTTTATGGATAAATGGGACGCAAAAGACATGGTTGAGAATCTTATATTTGATCTAAACATGTACAAAGATGAAGTCTCCAACTTGTATTCTGCTCGATTTAGTTTCTCGGATATTATTGGACAAAGCCCCCAAATAGGTGATATTAAAAATCTTGCCCAAAAAACTGCACTTCATCCATCCATATCTGTGTTAATCACCGGCGAAAGTGGCACTGGAAAGGAATTGTTCGCCCAGTCAATTCACCGAGCCAGTATTCGTTCAAACCTGCCCTTTATCAGGGTAAACTGTGCTGCTATACCAGAAAACCTCTTAGAAGCCGAATTATTCGGTTATGAAGAGGGTGCGTTTACGGGAGCGAAAAAAGGAGGAAGTCCAGGGAAACTGGAACTTGCCAACGGTGGAACCATTTTCCTTGATGAAATCGGAGAGATGTCATTGGCGATGCAAAGCAAAATATTAGTATTTCTGCAGGAACGGGAATTTACGAGGCTGGGAAATCATCGTCCCATACGCGTAAACGTACGTATTATAGCCGCCACGAATCGCAACTTGGAAACCATGATTGAACAAAATTTATTCCGGGAAGATCTTTATTACCGGCTGAATGTACTTCGCCTGGATATTCCCCCTTTACGAGAACGCGGAGACGACATTATTCTTCTTGCAGAATACCTTGTTCCGAAGTTAAATCAGGAGCTACGAACTAAGGTATTTGGATTGGCCGATAGTGCTCGAAAAGTATTGAGAATGTATAATTGGCCCGGTAATATTAGAGAGCTTACAAATGTGTTAGAAAGGGCAATGATTTTGGCTGATATGCAGAACAGTGTTCGAATCACGTCCAGACAATTAGGCTTTTTGAAGTTCAAAAGCAACTATGCTGCAGAATCTTCAAGTGATAGATTTAGGACTCAAATAAGGGAATACGAAAAGAAGATCCTTACCCGGGCTTTAGAAGAAAACCGGTTTAACAAGACTAAAACGGCCAGGGTTTTAGATGTTGATTTATCCTGGCTTTATAAGAAAATTAAACAATACGAAATAAATGTAGAAAAATAATTGTCCCATTATCCCCAGTTATCACATATCGGTGCCCAAATCAGATAAAAGAATTATGGCTGTTTGGAAAGAATTCTGAACAGCCATTTTTATTATTCAAATTGTCGATGCAGGGCTTCAAATGTTAAATATTATATTATTCGAGGATAGTTTAGGATTCGCTATAAAGATTATCATCCAGAATACCATGGTCGATTCGTCCGAATATTATAGATAAATTCCTTAATCAAGCTTATATCCGAATATTGGGCTATTCAGAGTTATTTCTATAACCAACAGCAACAATTTATAGCAGTATGCCCATGGTATTGGTTTTCAAAGAAAATCGGCCAACCCCTCTATATTGGGGTTTCGGCTGATTTTCATTTTTGGCACGAATTTTGCCTTATATCTTTGTATAAGGCAAAAGGAGGGATGCCATTTAAATAGTGTAGCAGTATCTGAATTATTTTTTTAAGGAGGCATTAAACGTGGGATTTGGTTTTACCTACAATGAAGACCAGCTGTCCTTGCAGCGAACTGTAAAAAAGTTTACGGAAAATGAGATCGTACCGGTAAGACACGATTATGATGAATCAGAAGAATTTCCCTGGCCGGAAGTCAAAAAGATGTTTGAGCTGGGTATTCACTGCATGAATGCGCCGGAAAAGTACAACGGGGTAGCCTTCAGCAACATGACTCTGTGTATGGTAGTTGAAGAAATTTGTAAAGGCTGTTTGGGAATCGCAATTACACCACTGGTTAACATGCTTGCTTCGGAACCCGTTCTATATGGAGGAACCGAGGAGCAGTGGGATTGGTGGTATCCAAGTATATGTGAAGAGGGCAAGTTGGCGGCTTATGCAGTGACTGAACCCGGGGCCGGGTCTGACGTAGCCGGTTTGTCAACTTCATGCAAAAAGGATGGCGATTATTACATCCTAAATGGCACCAAATGCTTCATTACCAATGGTAAGCATGCAGACAAACTCTGCGTTCTAGCCACTCACGACAAAAGCAAAGGTAATAGGGCCCAATCGTTTTTCATGGTGGATACCAAGACCGAGGGAGTATCCTTTGGCAAAAGCGAACACAAGATGGGAATGCGCTGCTCGGAAACTTCAGAAGTAATCCTGGACAATGTAAAAGTACATAAGAGCATGCGTGTCGGAGAGGAAGGCGATGGCTTTAAACTGGCCATGAAAGCTTTCAATTCTTCCCGCCCCTTTATCGCTGCTGCATCGGTAGGAGTTTCTCAGGGTGCTTTTGAGTATGCCCGGGATTACGCCAAAGAAAGAAAGTCCTTTGGCAAAAGCATAGCCAGTTTCCAGGCCATTCAATTTATGCTGGCCGATATGGCCATGGAAATTGAAGCATCCCGCTTGTTGTACCAGAAAGCCGCCTGGCTTCTTGACGAAAAACTAATGGCAGCTGATCTTTCGGCAATGAGTAAATGCTATGCGGCTGATACCTGTATGCGTGTAACTACCGACGCCGTGCAAATACTGGGGGGCTATGGCTTTTGCAGAGATTACCCGGTAGAAAAAATGATGAGAGACTCCAAAATATTGCAGATATTTGAGGGAACAGCCCAGATTCAGCGGGTTATTATCGGAAAGAGTGTGCTGGCTTAATAGTGTTTGATGCGGTGGAAACTGTGGTTTCTACTATCCTAGAGAAATAATAATCTGGTATTCGATAATGGAGGAGGGTTACTAATGCGTTATGAACCGGTAGTTGCACCCAAAGGGAGAGCCAAGCCGCCAGTGAACAAAATAATGACGGCCAAAGAAGCTGTATCACGCTTTATTAAGGAAGATACCTATCTGGGAATGTCCGTTAGCGCTGCTCCTGCCGCTTTAATATGGGAGATTGTCAGGCAAAGAGACCGGATAAAAACACTGGATATGACTATTACCAGCCAGATAGGAATGTCTTCGGTTCTTATAGGGTCGGGTTTAGTGAGAAAGCTTGAAATGGCTTATAACTGGGGTGGTATTGAAGGGGAAGACAAAGTATTCCGTAGAGCTGTTGAGAAGGGTATACCTCGACCGCTCGAAGTGGAGGAATACAGCAATTTTGGCGCTGCTGTCCGGTGGCAGGCAGCATCAATGGGAGTCCCCTTCATGCCGGTGAAATCTATGCTTGGTTCCGAAATTCCAAAATACAATCCCAAAATTAAAATTATAGACGACCCCTATACAAACGAACCGGTAGCTCTTGTACCTGCTTCTTATCCTGATGTTGCCATTATGCATTGCTCCAGAGCTGATGAAATAGGCAATGTTCAGTGTATTGGGTTATATGGCAATACTGATACTTTAGCGCGAGCGGCCAAGCACGTTATTGTATCGGTGGAAGAGATTGTACCCCAGGCGGAAATCCGCAGGCTGCCTAATCTTACCACCATTCCCTACTACTATGTAGATGCTATCGTTCATGCACCGTTCGGTGCCCACTGGAGAGAATCTAGTTTTTATTATCACCACGACTTAGCCTATGGCCTCGATGCCTACCGGCAGTTTGCCACTCAGGAAGGTTATGAGGCATGGCTGGACAAGTATGTCCTGGGCACTAAAGACTGGGATGACTACTGTAAATTGGTCGGTTATGACCGGCTAAACCGTCTGATGCTTAGTGAACACAAGTACCAGAAGTTCGGCGAAGTGAGGTGATATTATGAGTAATTACGCAGAGAAATATTCCCTTCCGGAATTGATGGCAGCCACAGTAGCCAGAGAAATACAGGATGGCGAACTGGCCTTTATAGGGGTAGGGATGCCATTAATAGCAGCAACAGTGGCCAAGTTCACCAATGCTCCCAATTTTAACATGATGGTCGAGTATGGCGCGGTTGGGCCTTCCCCCCGTCGTTTGCCCATGTGTGTGAACTGTGCGGTGAATAACGAGAGAGCCTATTATGCTGGAACCCAAAGGGAAGTTATGGGTGCACAGCAAGCCGGGTTTGTTGATGTGGCCTGTATCAGTGGGGCTCAAATAGATAAGTTCGGAAATTTGAATTCAAGCCTGATTGGCAATGATTATTTTCATCCTAAAGTACGTTTGGCTGGAAGCGGTGGAGCCAATGATCTGGCTTCTTCAGCCAAGCGCACAATTATTATGATGCGTCAGGATGGAAGAAACTTCGTAGAAAAACTCGACTATCTAACTTCCCCGGGTTACCTCACCGGGCCGGGAGCTCGTGAAAAGGCTGGACTGCCGGGGAGCGGCCCGGTGGCGGTAGTAACCACCATGGGAGTATATAGATTCGACAACGAAACCAGAGAAATGTTCCTGGAGAAGATTCATCCCGGTGTGGATCTCGAGAAAGTCAAAGCTGCTGTTAAATGGGAACTGGCAGTATCGCCTAATCTGACCGAAACCGAACCCCCTACCGAGGAGCAGGTAATGATTATGCGAACCTTGGATCCCCTGGCAGTATACCTGGGTAACGGTCGTGCTACTTTATCTGGAGACTTTGACACCTTTATGAAGATGTTCGAAGACAGCTATCAGCCAATGCTTGATTTGATAAAGTCCAAGGGCATGGTCTAAATCATTTCTTTATCAAAGCAGCTTTCCAGTAAACCTTTGGGAATAACAAACATCTAATACAAAATTGAAAGGGTGAAGAAAGTGCGTGAAGTTGTAATTGTAAGCGGAGCTAGAACTCCGATAGGTGATTTTTTAGGTGGTCTTAAGGATTTTACGGCAGTTCAGTTGGGAACTATTGCCCTAAAGGCAGCTATTGAGAGAGCCGGTATTGAGCCTTCATTGATTGAAGAAGTGACGGCCGGACATGTCTATCAAGCAGGATGTAAGGGCAACCCCGCCAGGCAAGTGACCGTACATGCGGGTTGCCCATGGGAAACCGTCTCAGTGACTATAAACCAGCAGTGCCCCTCTTCTATGCGGGGAGCGGAGATACTCAGCCAACAGATAGGGTTGGGCAAGATTGACGTAGGAGCCGCGGTAGGACATGAGAGTATGACTAATGTACCTTATCTAGTGCTTAAGGGACGTATGGGCTACCGAATGGGTTCTGACAAGTTGGAAGATAGCCTGATGTATGACGCTTTTATTGATGCATTTTATAACTACCACGCCGGGGTAACTGCTGAGAACCTGGTTGATATGTACAACATTACCCGCCAGGAAGCAGACGAATGGGGATTAATGAGCAACCAGCGTGCCTGTAAGGCGATGATCGAAGGCAAGTTCAAGGATGAGATAGTACCGGTAGAAATCAAAACTAAAAAAGGAACGAAGCTTTTTGACACCGACGAGCATCCCAATCCCAATGCAAGCATGGAAGGGATGGCCAAGCTGAAGCCGGCTTTTAAAAAGGATGGGATTATAACCGCTGGTAATGCCTCGGCTATTAATGATGGAGGAGCAGCATTAATTCTAATGTCTGCCGAAAAAGCCAAAGAACTGGGAATTAAGCCGTTGGCCCGCATCGTAGCAACTGCCTCGGCATCCGTTGATGCAAAAATTATGGGCATCGGGGTGGTGCCAGCCGTACGCCGGGTATTAGAGTTTGCCAAAATGGGCATGGACGATATTGAGCTCTGGGAAATGAATGAAGCATTCGCCGCTCAGGTAATCGCCTGCAATCGCGAGTTGAAGGTTGATGTAAACAAGATCAATGTTCTAGGTTCGGGAGTTTCCCTGGGACATCCCGTAGGTATGACCGGAGTCCGGTTGATCGTAACTCTGATGAATGAGATGAGAAGGAGTAAAAAACAGTTTGGATGCGCAACCCTGTGTGCTGGCGGCGGCCCGGCCATGGCAACCGTTATAGAGGCATTATAAAAAATTATCATTGGGAGTTGATAATAAATGGAATTAAAAGGCAAAACCATAGTGGTTACTGGCGGAGCTTCCGGTTTGGGAGAGGACACGATACGGAGATTTGTTAAAGGCGGAGCCAATGCTGTCATTCTTGATCTCCAGGAAGAAAGAGGCCAAAAACTTGCCAATGAACTGGGCAGCCAGGTGGCATTCATTAAAACCAATATTGTGGAGCCTGATGATGTTCAGGCTGCCGTAAAATTTGCCCTTGAAAAGTTCGGTCATATTGATATTCTGGTAAATTGCGCAGGAGTAGCTACAGCTATGAAAACCGCAGATGCCAAGAAAGGCCCCCATGATATGGCAGTGTTTAAAAGAGCCATAGATATTAACCTGGTTGGAACCTTTGATGTAATCAGAAACTGTGCTCAGGCTATGCTGTCTAACGAACCCAGCGCAGACGGGGAAAGAGGCGTCATTATTAACACCGCTTCAGTTGCTGCATATGACGGGCAGATAGGCCAGGTTGCTTATGCTGCCAGCAAAGCCGCTCTGGTGGGCATGACTCTTCCCCTGGCGCGCGACCTTTCCAATGTAGGAATCAGGGCTCTCTGTATTGCTCCGGGCATTTTCTTTACCCCGATGCTGCAAAGCCTGCCGGAAAATGTGCAGGATGCTTTGGGCAAAATGATCCCATTCCCATCCAGGCTTGGCAAAGGGGACGAATATGCCTCTCTAGTTCAACAGATTGCCGAGAACCCCATG
>JBDKUE010000077.1:0-29368 GCA_039679855.1 Syntrophomonas sp. | reverse complement strand
TCAATCCACGCGCCCGCGAAGGGCGCGACCATGAGAGAAACGTTAAAAAAGGTCAGTGTTGAGGTTTCAATCCACGCGCCCGCGAAGGGCGCGACTGAATCTGTTCTGGCATGGCGATCTGTCTCAGTATGTTTCAATCCACGCGCCCGCGAAGGGCGCGACACATACTACCCCCTCGGTTGCTCCGACTATAAAATTTGTTTCAATCCACGCGCCCGCGAAGGGCGCGACGCAGGTTCCGAGGTGGGCTCGGCCATATTTAGGCTGTTTCAATCCACGCGCCCGCGAAGGGCGCGACTTTCGCTTGGACGAATGAGTCTCGCTTTTTTGGTGTTTCAATCCACGCGCCCGCGAAGGGCGCGACAGGGAGGGCGACAAAATGACCGAGGAAACGCTTAGTTTCAATCCACGCGCCCGCGAAGGGCGCGACTGTTCAATGGTGCGGAAATAGCCGCGATCTATGGTTTCAATCCACGCGCCCGCGAAGGGCGCGACAAGGGCGTAAAGCTCAACACTATGGAAGTACAAAAGTTTCAATCCACGCGCCCGCGAAGGGCGCGACATGCAAAGATCGATACTGGCGAAACAGGGATCAAGTTTCAATCCACGCGCCCGCGAAGGGCGCGACAGATTGGTTTGCTTCTAAGTGGTGAGATGAACTAGTTTCAATCCACGCGCCCGCGAAGGGCGCGACGCAGGTGAAAATATATCCCAGTATGCTTATTAGCGTTTCAATCCACGCGCCCGCGAAGGGCGCGACGCTTTTAGAGCTTTTTCCTCATCCGATATTTTAAGTTTCAATCCACGCGCCCGCGAAGGGCGCGACCTCCTTATTCTCCGATTAGGGCCACACCTAGCCCGTTTCAATCCACGCGCCCGCGAAGGGCGCGACCCCCCAAGGCAACGGTGGCAATGGCAAGCCATAGGTTTCAATCCACGCGCCCGCGAAGGGCGCGACGGGGCGGGAAATACTAAAGGCATTGGGGGAAATTGTTTCAATCCACGCGCCCGCGAAGGGCGCGACCCTGGTGGGCAAACGGTGGTATTCAGAACCAAATTGTTTCAATCCACGCGCCCGCGAAGGGCGCGACCCTGGTTACGACCTGCATGGGGATGCGCTGCTTTTGTTTCAATCCACGCGCCCGCGAAGGGCGCGACCCTATGGAGATACGCTCTACGGGCGCAGATACCGTTTCAATCCACGCGCCCGCGAAGGGCGCGACAGCACTGCCCAGCCCAGCAGAACAGTGTTAGAGGGTTTCAATCCACGCGCCCGCGAAGGGCGCGACTATAAAGCTATTTTATCTTGGGTAGTAAAGCGATATGTTTCAATCCACGCGCCCGCGAAGGGCGCGACATTGATTGATCTGTTAAAAAAATATTCTAATAAGGTTTCAATCCACGCGCCCGCGAAGGGCGCGACCAAAGACGAGGCATTTTTTTATGGCTATCTCGTAGTTTCAATCCACGCGCCCGCGAAGGGCGCGACGGGCTTGAGCCTGTGCATTCTGCGCGTCTTTCAGGTTTCAATCCACGCGCCCGCGAAGGGCGCGACCAGGACTGTATGCCCGCATTTATCCGGATGCCATTGTTTCAATCCACGCGCCCGCGAAGGGCGCGACCTCAGGGATTCCCAGTGGCCGTCTACTAACTTTTGTTTCAATCCACGCGCCCGCGAAGGGCGCGACTGTATATATCTAAACCTGAGATTTATTGGGTTGTTCAAGTAATGTTTGCGCGAATCCAGAATAGGTATGTTATTTAATTGCCAAAGAACCTGGAAATACTTTTGAGAACTACGTTATATCGGCATCGCGAATCCTTAAACTAATTTATTGAATCTGTCTCCCATCACCAGACAGTTCTCTTGTTGAGTTTTCAAAGAGAGCTTTAGGTTCGCGCTATTATAGTAACAATGTCCCCTCCGGGTCGTAGCTTTCTTTCAACCCAATATGGTCCACTCTGCGTTTCCAGTTGTTGCCCAAGTAATATATACGAATACTATCCTGCTCCTCATCGATGATTTTCTCCAAACGGTTCTTGAGATTAGCAAACTGGGCTGGATCCAGAAGACATTCAAAAACCGACTTTTGCACCCTTTGACCGAAGTTGACACATTCTTTTGCAACTTTACGCAAGCGCTTTTGGCCCCCGCTGGAACTGGTGCTAACATCATAAGTTATCAAAACCATCATTTTTTCAACACCTCAATCACTTTTTCAGGTGTTTATCTCCATATGAACACCGGATAACCATCCAAATCACCACGCAAGTATCTGGCCATCAGCAACGCCTGAATGTAAGGAAGCAACCCAACCTCTACCTTTTCTTCTAAAAATGGGTGGGTTATCTCTTCTTGCTTGCGCTTTTGCCAGGCAGTCAATATGATCTTTCTAGTTTCGTCGTTCATGACCACACCCCCACTTTCGTTTCGCACGAAGCCATTCTCATTAATCTGTTTTCGATTTATTAACGAAAATGCCAGTCGATCAGCCATTACCGGCCGTAACTCTTCAATTAAATCTAATGCCAGACTTGGCCTCCCGGGTCTATCCCGATGGAGAAACCCAACAGCTGGATCCAGGCCTACGGTCTCAAGGGCTGACCTGGTATCATGAACAAGAAGGGTATATAAAAATGATATTAAAGCGTTCATATTATCGAGTGGCGGACGCCTGCTGCGACCGCTAAAAGAAAAGTAATTCTTATTTTCTAAAACAAGTTCGGAAAAGCATGAAAAATAGGCTTGTGCTGCGTCTCCTTCAATTCCCCTGACAGTGTCCAGATACCTGCACTTTTCAAGCTTTTTGACCTGGTAGGCCATTTTGGTAATGCTTTGCTGAAGTTTTCCGCTGTCGATTTTCTCGCGGTGATCACGAACTGCTCTTAATAGCACTGTTCGGCAGTTCAATACTTTGCCCAGAACAATTGTGGACGCTATTTTGGTTGACATACTGGGATCATCGGCAAGTCTATACTGCCGGCGTCTTAATAATACATTGCCAGAGACAGGGCCTTCGACCCGGGCCATGAACTTGCCGAAACTGGATAAAAAGGACAGTGAAACTCCTCGCTCTGCACAAAGTCCCATTAACCGTGGACTGGCACCCATATACCCAAAGGTAACTATGCCCTCCAGAATATGTATTGGCACCCTGCCAAGGATGTTATCCTCCACTCGAACGACAACATTTTCACCGTCTTTGGCCAGATATGCCTCTGGAGTCGTTACATAAAGTACGTTCATTAGCTTCCTCATGGCGCACTCCTTGTTTACACTTCAACTTCTAAATCAACCTCACCCAGCATCTCGCTCAGGTAAGCCTCGACTGACCTGGTTTTTCTCATCATCTTCGGTAAACAAATGTTTTCCATTGAACAGAGACTGCATTTTACTCCCTTGCGAGCAACCGGCGTATTCCCTGCTTCATAGCTGTCGTGCATGTTTTTTACTAAACTTTCAACCCGCTGTCTCAATGTATGGTTGAAAACCACTTCAAGACGATGCTGGGTTTGACCGTAAAATAAGTATCCATACTCAATTTGTACAGACATCATTTCTTCAAGACATATAGCTTGAGCACATAGCTGTACTGCATCCCGGTCATCCTTCTTAGGCTTTCCCCTTTTATATTCGACCGGCACCGGTTGATAGCGCCCCTTTCGGCCTGACAACAGGACTCCGGCACTGTCATTCTCATCAGATAAAGGAACAAATTCGACCAGATCAGCAACTCCCGCCAGACCCAATGAATAAGATTTCAACGGCAATGAGCGGGCAGAGACCACCCCCACCCGCGATTCCTTATAATCCGGATCGTGTACATGTTCATGCAATATGTGCCCTTCAGCCGTCTTCAGGTTTTCCTGCCATTGCTGCTCAAGATGGATTAAGCCCCATTGCCGCTCGCAAAAGGCATAGTGCTGGATTCCGGAAAGAGCCAAGAGGTCTTCATCAGTATATTGGTCAGCCATTTTACCGTTCGAGCACAAGAACCCCGGAAGGTATATCATCTTTCGCAATAGAGATCTCATAATCGCTGAAATCACGCGCCGGTTTATTAGCTTCTAGTTTTTTTACCGAAATAGTATCAAAAAGTTTTTGCACCGGAGCATTCCCCATTTTTGAAGAATGTTCAAAAATGATGAGCTTTCGGGTACCCATCAATCCCCGGGCAGCAGAACGATCGTGTTCAAACATATTATTTAGCGATTCCCAGAGAAGCTCCAGGTCTTCTGTTGAAAAACCGGTTTGGTTAGCCAGGGGAGCAGAAACGAATCCATACGCCCGATACAGCCCATAAGGAACGGTAAACTTTCGCCCCATGGTTCGATTATCGCCGCCTTGTTTTTCTGCTTCCGCTTCGGTAGCAACTGCCATTCGAGTAATGCTATGTTCCAGTGAAACCACCGGGTCCACCGATCTGGCAAAGGTTAACTGAATCGGGCCTCGCACCTGACCCGCATTGGCCCCAGTTGAAAGAACTGCACCAAATGCTCTGATATCAAAGAAATTCCGGCATAAAAACTGTTTGGCTCGGTCAATTTCTTTTCCTTGACCCTGTCCTTTTTTGTTACGGGATTTTCCGTCGCTTGGATCAGTCGGAGGCTGTTCCAGGTCTATATCCAAACTCATGTATGCCTGTGAAATAGTATTGTTTAGAATCGCCTTTTCCTTAACAAAAATCCCATATGGCGGTTCTTCTCTCATTTTGAGTCCCACGTAATTCCTTACTTTTCTTTTTAAACAAACATCGGTTATCAATCCATGCCCCGTTTCGGCATCCACCCGGGGCAGATTGCCGGCATCCGGATCGCCGTTGGGATTACCGTCTTTTACGTCAAAGAAGATTACGAAATCATAGCGTTTTTCTAGCTCATTACTCATCTGCGCATTACATCCTCTCTTTATAAATATAAATTCTAATAATATTTAAAATCAGTTTTTAGGTTCATAAAAAGCCTGCCTTTGATGATAGTATCCAATCGCGAATCTCCCCTGCTCATGCAAATCCAGGTGAGGCGGGAAATCAGTCAAATTGCCTATTATCTCGCCCAGTAGGCGTTCAAAATAAATCACCCGGCCCCTATTTTCCAGCTTGGCAAGATGGTGGTTTTTAAGGCGAAGTAAATTAGTAAATACGGTAACCGGCGTGGCACAAGCAGCACCATAAAAGCGTTCTGTTATAGTAGCATTGATACCTGGGTTGGCTTCTTCCTGAATTTTTTCCAACGCAGAAAATAATCTTCCCAACTGATAACCTACAGATGGTTGTGTTATATCCAGTTGCATAGTAACCTCCTTATGGTATTCGCTCGGATGAAAGCTGTAATAACGGTTCAAATAAGCTTTCAATAAAGCGGCTCTCACGGGCTTTACTCTATATTCGCTATCACTGCGAATGCGGCGCAGACAGGCTTGGAGTAAAGTAGCCGGAAAAGGTGTTCCATTCAAAATCGAGCGCATAAAATCGCCGGCCAGGTTTGGCGGAATATTCTCGCTTTTATCCAAGGTTGAAATACTTCTTAAAATCTGAAAAATCGAATAATATTCACGCTCTTTAGGTGGCTTGATAATAGCAAAGTCATCAAAGTATTGTTTGATCCGTACAGCAAAATCAGAGATTGTTCCTGCCTGCCAGAAACGGACAGATATACGTGCGGAATTGGGAGAAAGGCCGAGAATATAGAAGTGGGTATCCCCTTCATCCTTGATATAAGTTCCGCTGTTTAACGACTCATATAATGCTTTGACTTTCTGGGTGCCACCATCGGTATTATCTTTTTCAGGTTCTTTAAAAAAGAAGGAAAAATCGGATTCAAATGATGATCTTTTTTCTGACCAGAAAACCGTGGATGCATCGCCGATTTGCATACGCTGAGTTCCGGATTTTAGAAGTGTATTCAAGGCGGTAACATAGGCAAATTCAGTTGATTTAATAATTGGTGCGTTATACCCCTGTTCCTTCCCGTATGAATCATATCCAGAATTCCTCTGAAAACCAACTAAACATTTGGTGTCTTTATCAATTGGAGTCCTACTATGAGTGCGTGCAATAATACCGTTTTCCCCGGTTATCATACACATTCCCTTTATAGGGCTTTTTTCGGCATCATCCTTCTCTCCATTTTCAGATGCATTATGATTAAGGTTGTTTCTAACATAATCCTGAACCTTATCTCGACAGGGAATCGGGACATCTTCTATCAGTCTGAAAGACATATTACATTGAGGAGCCTTTAAGCACTCCTGAACCTGTGGTGAAGAGATAGCTTTATCATTTTCACCCTTCTGATAAAACAGAATAACTGCATTTACTCCAGGATCCTGCGCTAAATCAGGTGGCAGGTTATTTAATGAATTGAGCCATGTCTCATGTTGTTTAGCTGACTTCTTGTCACTAATCGGCAAGCCTAACAGATAACCGATATGGTCCCAGAGCAAAAAGGTAGTTGCATAACTCTTGCTACCGCTTCGCCCAACTGACCTTGGAAGTAAAAACGTTTTCGCAATCAGCTTATTGCCAATCCTTTCTCGTGTATCTTCAATATTAATAAACTCGCCTTTTTCATTGATTACAATTAAAAACTGCAGTTCCTTTTTTTCAAAGCCCTCTGGAGCAATACCGCTATCCTGATCAGCAGCCTTGCGGTCATAATACTCTTTCAACGCTTGTAGGATCATCCCCTCACCTCGACTTCCCTTCGGTCAGTGTTGACTATTCCGTTATTGATATAGGCTCGGAAAAATTGAGGTCTGGGGTCGTTTAAATCCTGCTCAAAATCCATATCATAAAGCATATACCCAAGGTCTCTCGTTTCTTCAATCAACCGTACCGGTTCTTCATCAGGCTTTTTGATCAACCTGAAATCACAGGCAAATTCCCGGCATCCCAGGTATGGCCTGTGAAAGCACTGCCCTTTCTTGGCCCGGCGTTCAAACATGGCTGCATATTTGGCTGCTGTTTCATCCAACCTAAGTGCTTCGGCCTGCTCCCGTTCTTCGGCCCAGAATTCAGCTGAGGCGGAATGGTTATTCTTCCTTTTCTCCGGTGGAATAAAATCAAAAAACCCGTGAATACGATATCTTACATCGCGCAGGAACAGCCCCGCCCTCTGTTGGCGTTCATCCTCAATAAAAATCCCCATGGACGCACCCAATACACCCTCCATTTGTTTCGCTGTAGGAGCAGGTACTGTCTTGCCGACTTCATTGCGGCGAACTGAGATCCACTTGATCGGATTAAGTACTTCGATTTTGGTCACGTTCCATCGAATAGCCGGTTTCCACAGAATCGCTTCAAAAATCGCTCTTGCTGCCGATGGGGTCATCACGTCATAACTCACCCGTTCCACTTTCATTTCCGGGCGGGTAAAACAGGCGTAATCACCCCAGACTTCCAAGCACCAACTTTGCAACCTCACCAACCCCTTTCTATAAAATGAAATCCTCCGGATCAAAGCTAGTATCAATTAAAAGACCGGGATTATCGGAATATTCCAGATGGGACCTTAGAGCAAAAATGCCCTTATATATTTCTTCCAGGGAACCTCGCTTACGCATTCCTTCAAAATCATAATTATAGATATTGACCGTAAAACGCTGTAATTTTCTCATCAACCAGCGGTCAGGCCCCATCGATTTTAAAAAACCTATCAATTCTTCGCCTTTACCATAGGGCACTAGAATCGTTTTCTGGAGTGATGAGTTTATAATCTGAAATCTATCCGCCGCGGTCCGAAAATAGATGCTCAATTCCTGCGAATCGTTTTGGGGGCTTAATAATTCTTTTATCTTTTTGGCATCAAGTGAATTGGCTTTCCAATATAATTCGGAGAAATATCTTTCGAATAGACTGTGGCTTATAGGATCGACTTCACTGCCATAAACAATTCCGACGGTGGTTTCGGCTGCTTTCCGCAGAATCCCCAGGGGTGGTTTTCTGGGAGCAACAAACACCACAACTTTTCCCAGTCCTGGTTGTTTTCCCTCTCGATTACACCGACCCGCTGCCTGGGCAATCGAATCTAGACCGGCCAGGGCTCTGAACACTACGGGAAAATCCAGATCCACACCAGCCTCCACCAGTTGGGTACTGATGACCCGAACGGATTCATTGTTTTGAAGTCTTTGCTTGATCGCTGCTATAATTTCACTTCGATGCTGCCCGCACATTAAGGCGGAAAGATGAAACGTGCCTTCGGGCATTAGACTATGTAATTCCCGACAGCTCTTACGGTCAGATACTACGCACAAAACCCGATCATATTCCTTCAACTCTGCCGCTATTTCTTCCCAGGTGAACGCCTCATAACAATTGGCAGGAAGCTCTACCTGATTGCGTTTTAATGATTGATAAAGCTGTTCAATCTCCTTTGCATCACCCATAATCTCCTTTATTTTTTTTAAACCGGGTAACAGGGAGCCGGCGACGACGCGCTCTCTAAATGCCGGTTGGGTGGCGGTAGATATAACAAAACTAACCTGGTAATGGTCTACTAATAATTGCATGGTTTCAAGAATCGGACCCAGAAATTCGACTGGCATTAACTGAGCTTCATCCAAAACGACTACCGATCTCACAATGCTGTGCAGCTTGCGGCAGCGGCTGGATTTGGCTGCAAACAATGATTCAAAGAATTGTACAGAGGTAGTCACAATAAGAGGCGCATCCCAATTTTCAGCTGCCAGCCGCGATTTTGGGGTCGCGTTTTCGTCTGCCAGGGAGGAATGATGTTCTACAACCTGGTCGTCACCAATGGCAGCCCTGAAAACATCAGCATTTTGTTCAATGATGCTGGTATAAGGAATTACATAAATAATACGGTCGAGATCATGTGTTGCGGCATGTTCCAAAGCAAAAGCCAGGCTGGAAAGTGTCTTTCCTCCCCCGGTGGGCACTGAAAGAGAAAATATCCCTTGCGCCTGACTGGCCATATCTATACACTTTGCCCTAATGTATCTTCTGATTTCATTTACTCTGGTGTCTTCGGAAATGTCATCCAAATGTTTCATATATTTATTAAATCGCACCTGGAGTTCTGATAAGGAGCAATACCCGCCCCGGCTATCAGCCTTATCAGGGTCCATGTATGATTCCGTGTCTAAAAAGTCGGCATCCACCAAACTTGAATATAACATCCGAATCCACAAGGAAACATCCAAACCTTTTTCGAATTTCCAGGGCGGGATTCCAGGTTTAGCTGAATGAATTAGTTTGACAATCTCTTGATCAATATCTTTTAAATCCTTAATTTGAGTCTCTTGAAATTGAAGAGAAGCCTGCCCTTCGCCTTCTGAGCTTGACCAATCCGGCAAGCCGGCATGATGCCCGGCAATGCAATAAGCCAGAAATCTACCCCAACCCTTGCCAAATAGTTCTTCAACCAGCCTGGCGCCATGGACAGCATGCGGCATTTTACCTGATTTACCTTCCAGGTGCGCCTCTTCGTCATATCCACTTTTCAGTTTGAGATACTCCTGCCAAATTGTCCTTCCTTTACCTGTATCATGGGCCAAACCAGCAGCGTTTCCCCAATCTGCGGAATGAAACTTATCAGCATTTTCTTCAGCTAATTTAGCCGTATTTATTAAATGCTCCATCAGATCTTGAGGGACAGCCCATGAACCGTCGTCATTCTTTCGAACATGGGCAATGAGTTTTTCTTTCATAATCAGGGCCTTCTTCCCATCTTCCTTTCGACCTAAAGAAAGTTTTTTATTTTTCTTTTAATATATCTATCCAATGAATGGGACAATTAGCTGTCACGTTATCCTCCTATAACATAAAAACACCCGTTAAGCCAAAACTCAAACGGGCATTATATATCATCGCGTTATCCTCCCTGGATTAACTTAAATATGTTTATCATTTCACCTCTTTACCAACATTCTCCTCCGAAGAATAATGTCGCTTTATGGTTTATACAGTCACATTTGTAAAATATTTGATTGCCGTCAGGTTATGAGATCGAATTGCGAAATTAATATGGAATAATATGATAAAATTGGGTTGGAGTTGCCGCTTGGCGGTTGGTCACTTTCCTTTCGGGGGAGGTGATGCCTATGATTACATACAGCGAGCTTTTTCAATTCTGCCTGGTAATCGTAGGGGTTGTTTCTCTGTGTATCATACTCAGAAAATAACGTGACCGCCTTTAAGTAAGGCGGTCTAGCGACTTTAAGGACTAACCGCCGTACCAAAAGCGGCAACTCCTTTTGTTTTTTTATGGTAACACATAGATGTATCAATTTCAATTTTCCCATTTACGCTTTATACCAAGAGATTGTTAATAATGATTTATCATAATGCCTATTTTAACAAGTCGCGGTAATCCCGGCCGCCATGAAGCACTCGGTATATTACCACTTCATCGCCAATGACGTTATAAAATACTATATCGCTGTCGATGGTAAGCATGCGAAATTCCTGTTTGGCCAAATCCTTTTCCGGTATGATCTTACCGATAAGAGGAAACTCCGCCAGGGTGTCGATTTTATCAAGAATCTTCTCCGCAGTTGCCAGGGCAGCCCTGGCATTGTCAGCTAAAATGTAGAGATACAGCTCCTCAATGTCGTCGCGGGCGATCTGTAATATCTTAATCTTGTATTTGCCCACGGTAAAGCCCTCGGAAATGTTCACGCACATCATCTGTTGTATGGGTTGGAGCCCCGCTCAGACGCTGTTGTTCAGCCTCCAATAATTTGGCTTTCAAATTCAGCATTGCTTCGCGCTGTTCAAAGGCTTTTATGCTCATTATGACCAGTTCGCCTTCACCATTTTTGGTTAAATAAACAGGTTCAGATTTTTCCTTGCATATTCTGGTTATTTCACCAAGCTCGGTCCTCAAGGCTGTGGTAGGTTTGATTATCAATACCGTCACTCCTTTGCAATATCAAGACAGAATTATGCCCTTATTATATGCCTAAAATAACACAGATAAGTATAGGTTGGCAATATTATCGTCTTATCTCAAGTTTCTATTCTGATGGGCACAATCAATATAGGTAATTAAGTATAAAAGCTTGACCAGGGAAGGTGCGTATCATAAGTTTTTCAAGCTTCATCTTACCTTGACGCATGAATACCTATGCGGCGACATCTGATAGGTCTATCGGGATCCACGTGGCTGCAGAAGCAGGTTGATTACAGTAGGGAACCTTACACTCGCCCAGTTCGGCCTTTTTCCATTGGGCCTTGAACATGCGGCTAATGCTTGAGGCGCAGAATCCCCGTTCTTCGCCTGACCGGCCTTTTATCAGCCGGGAGCCGGTCTGCAGCTTTCTGATAACCAGGTACAAATCCAACAATTGACGCAGGAATTTATCCCTTACGAGTATCAGGCGGGGCTTTCTCCCACTCCACACTACCAACGCGCTGGGATGGTCCCCTCTCCAGAGCACATCCCCCATATTAAGCCTGCTGATTTCCGCCGCGTTCAACCCGGCACTGAGGATCAGTTCAGTTATGAGCAGATTGCGGAGCAGCCTGGGTGTAAAGCGCTGTTTTTGCAGGCGCCGGGTAAGTCGTAGGTGGTCCTCGTCTCTATAAACGGTTTTGCCGGCCCCGGTCTTCATAATTTGACGCAGGGTTTTCACCGGATTGTCTGCCAGGAGTCCGGTTGCAACCAGATAATCCGAATATGAAGCCAGAGCCACCATCCGGGTTCGAATGGTATTTTCCCGGCAGCCACGCTCATTTTTCATATAAATCTGGAACAGAAGCAAGTCAACGGGGTTGAAAAACCGCAGGGGTTTGTACTCTCCTCGGCTGCCGGCGATAAAGCGTACAAAAAGCCGCACCGCCTGGCAGTAGCTTTTGATGGTGTTTTGACTTTTGCCCGAACGCTGCATATAAATGCAATAGCTTTTAATCAATTCATTTATGTCATCCAACCATATAAAATCGTGAATAGCGCTGGTTAACTTGCTGGTACGCCGGCGTAAAAGGTTCTTGTATTTCTTCGGCTTATCCAATAAAGTGTCAGCGTTTTGAGTATTCATCGGCTAATTCTCCTCAATGGTTTCTCCTTCCAATTATATGCAGCGGTTTAAGATATGGAACCCATTAGAAGATGCGCGAACTATTCACTCCCAATAACCATTAGATTAGGAAAACAAAAACTGGCGGTTTAGCATTAGTCTAAAACGACCAGAATTCTAAACCGCCAGCTTTTTTCTTCCAATTACTAAAAGCTTATAAATCCGTATTTCCCCTCATTCTACTCCCACTCAATCGTCCCCGGCGGCTTGGAAGTAATGTCATACAAGACCCGGTTGACGCCGTGTACTTCGTTGACTATGCGGCGGGACATGATGTCCAGGAGTTCATAGGGCAGGCGCGCCCATTCGGCGGTCATGGCGTCTTCGCTGACCACTGCCCGGATGATTATGGGATGGGCATAGGTTCTTGCATCTCCCATGACGCCTACGCTGCGGATGGGGGGCAGGACGGCAAAGGCCTGCCATATTTCCCGTTCCAGGCCGGCTTTGGCGATTTCCTCGCGTACGATGGCATCAGCCTCGCGCAGGATGGCCAGTTTCTCTTCGTCAACCGCTTCCAGTACCCTTACGGCCAGACCGGGTCCGGGGAAGGGCTGGCGCCAGACCAGTTCGTGGGGTATGCCCAGCTTTTCACCGATGATCCGCACTTCGTCTTTGAATAAGAGGCGCAGCGGCTCAATGAGATCAAAATCCATGTCTTCAGGCAGGCCGCCCACGTTGTGGTGGCTTTTTATGGTATGCGCGGTTCTGGTGCCGCTTTCAATGACGTCCGGGTAAATGGTGCCCTGCACCAGGTAGTCGATTTCGCCCAGCTTGTTCTTTTCTTCTTCGAAAACCCGGATGAACTCTTCACCTATGATCTTGCGCTTCTGTTCCGGCTCCTTAACTCCTGCCAGTTTGGAAAGAAAGCGCTCCCGGGCGTCGGCCAGAATGATATTGAGGTGCATGGTCTCTTGGAAAGTTTTCATTACATCACGGGCTTCGTCTTTGCGCAGGAGTCCGTTGTCGACGAAGACGCAGACCAGCTGATCGCCCACCGCCCTGTGCACCAGGGTGGCGGCTATGGAGGAATCCACCCCTCCGCTAAGGCCGCACAGGACTTTTTTATCGCCTACTTTGCCTTTAATATCAGAAACTATTTCGCTTATAAAGTCAGAAAGGTCCCAATCGCCTTTAAGGCCCGCCACATTGAACAAAAAGTTGGAGAGCACCTCCATGCCTTTTAATGTATGGCGCACCTCGGGGTGAAATTGCACCGCGTAAAGCCCGCGCGACGGGTCGCTCATAGCCGCTATTTCACAGTCCCGGGTGAAGGCGGTAACGGTGAAGCCTTCCGGCAGCCTCTGTACCGCATCGCCGTGGCTCATCCAGACCTGCATGTCCCGTTCCAAACCGTCAAACAGCAGATCGTCCCTGCTTACCTGTAGCTGGGCCCTTCCGTATTCGCGCACCGGTGCTCCTCTTACCAATCCACCCATTTCGTCGGCCATCAGGTGCATGCCGTAGCAAATCCCTAAAACCGGTATGCCCATTTTAAAAAGGCGTTCGTCGCAGCGCGGCGAACCCTCGATGTGTACGCTTTCCGGACCTCCGGTGAGGATTAAGGCCTGCGGGTTTAAGGCTTGCACCTCTTCATAGCTGATATCAAAGGGAACCATTTCACTGTAAACAGACAATTCCCGAACCCGGCGGGCAATGAGCTGATTGTACTGCCCTCCGAAGTCCAGGACCAAAACCAGTTCTTTATGCATCTTACACCTCTACTTGTCGTCCATTGCAGGCTTTAGTACACACACCGCCGGATAGTTGCGATATTGCTCGGCGTAGTCCAGGCCATAACCCACTACAAAGCGGTCGGGAATGGTAAATCCTACATAGTCAGCCTGGATGTCGGTCTTGCGTCGGGAAGGTTTATCCAACATGCAACATACCTTTACACTGCGGGGGTTTCTGGTTTTTAATATTTCAGTTATATATTTCAGGGTCAGCCCGGTATCAATAATATCTTCTACAATAAGTACGTCCTTATCTTGAATGGAATTTTCCAAGTCTTTTATTATACGCACTTCGCCGGAGGATGAAGTAGAAATACCATAACTGGACACATCCATGAAGTCAATTTCCAAAGGGATCTGGATTTCCCTTATCAGATCGGCCATGAAGATGAAGGCGCCTTTCAAGATACCTACTACCAGAACTTCACGTCCCCGGTATTCCTCAGTTATTTTACTGCCCAATTCGGCCACCTTGTTTTTCAATTCTTCGCGATCAAACAATACTTCCATCTGCACAAGATTCAACGTTATCCCTCCCTACAAAAGGAATTATATCATAAGTTTCAGAGGGTGTAATGATACCCATTTATAGTATGGAAAAATGTGCCGCGAACTTTCAGTTTTCATGCAAAAAGAGGCTGCCTCTTTTAAAGACAGCCCCTCTAAGGACCGTTAACTATGGCTTTTTAACCTCACTTACATCTGGTGCTTTTATATCTATATTTTCATCAAAATTGCTTAATTTTACATCAATATTCAATACTATTCCCGGGTTCTTTTTATTGGTCGCCGTCAAAGTAGACTTCATAATCAGATCGCTCTTATAGTCGATCCAGATCCGGTACTGGAAATCCTTCCACATGGTGTCCAACAATTGTGCCTCTACAGAAGGATTACATGTAACCACCATACAATCTGCACCATCTAAATCCTCAAAGCCCTGTTTTTGCACGTTGTTAATTTCTTTAAACCGGAAATTGGATAGGGGATTGAGCTCCGATATCAGCAGTTCTTCAGAATTACTGCTACCGCTCTCAATAACCAGCCACTTCTTGCCAAAAGCATCGTAGTTATAGATGGTACGGTTGATGTAGTAGATGTCGATATTTGTGTTGACCATCTCCCCCTTTATATGCGTATTAGCTTGATTCTTTTCACCCTGAACCTGACTTATCACTTCCCTCCTTTCATCAACTGTAAATTCAGATTTCATCTCGTATTTATAGCTTTGAACCGCGGTCATCTTGTTTATGGCTGCCTGGATTTCGGCCAGGGGATCCAGTTTGGATTTATAGTAGGAATCTTTCATCTTTTGCCCTGATATCAAAACTACCCCAACAGCCGCCAATACAATCAAAGCAACAACTATCCAGCGTTTTTTAATCCCCCTCACTCCTTGCCCGATGGTTTTTATCGGTAATCCAATACATCTTATTAAGGGGCCGAATCATATATACCGGGACCGCCTAAGAATATTATTCCAGCCCCGGCATACCTGCATAATGCATACTGTATACCATGTACCATATACTTTACTCAATATACTGTATCTGCTACAATTTATCCGTTATAATCTCACAGTTGTATAAGACAAAGGAGGCTTATATAAGTGTTTAAGAGCTATGAAGAAGTAGTGGCGTTTTGTAAAGAGCAAGGCATCCAGATGATTGATTTTAAAATGATCGATTTGATGGGCAGGTGGCGGCACCTGGGTATTCCGGTAGGCCGCTTCAAACCGGAGACTTTAAAGACCGGTATAGGTTTTGATGGCTCCAACTACGGTTTCGCTCCCGTTGAAAAGAGCGACATGGTATTCGTCCCCGACATCACATCCACTGTTTATGACCCCTTCACCGAAGTTCCGACCTTGAGTATGATAGGCGATGTCTTTGTAATCGCCCAGCCGGAGAACTTTCGTTTCGACCAGGATCCGCGCAGCATTGCGGTCAAGGCTGAAGAGTATATGAAGTCAACCGGTATTGCCGACGAGATGCGTATAGGTCCCGAGTACGAGTTTCATGTGTTTGACGAGATTACATATGACTGCCAGCCTCACCGGGTAGGATTTACCATCGATGCCGAGCAGGCCATATGGAACAGCGGCAATAACGAAACTCAAAACCTGGGCTACAAGATTCCGCTGAAGGGCGGATATCATATAGCTTCTCCCCAGGACATCCTCTATGATCTGCGCTCCCGTATGTGCGTCCTGCTGGAGGAGAACAACATTCCGGTCAAGTATCATCATCACGAGGTGGGCGGCCCGGGCCAGGTGGAAATCGAAGTTGAGTTTGGACCCATGCGGGAAATGGCCGACAAGACCATGCTGGCCAAGTACCTCATAAAGAACCTGGCTTTTGAAGAAGGCAAAACGGTTACCTTTATGCCCAAGCCGCTGTTTGGAGAAGCCGGCAACGGGCTCCATGTCCACATGCACCTGTTCAAAGGCGGCGAGCCCCTGTTCTATGATGAAGCTGGCTACTCCGGCTTGAGCAAAACCGCCCTTTATTTCATAGGCGGCCTTTTAAAACACGCTCCAGCGGTCCTGGCCTTTACCAATCCCAGCACCAATTCCTACAAGCGCCTAGTGCCCGGTTATGAAGCCCCGGTCAACCTGTGCTTCGCCACCGCCAACCGCAGCGCGGTCATCCGGGTCCCGGCCTATGCCAAGAGCCCCTATCAGAAGCGTTTCGAATTCCGCTCCTCGGACGCCACCTGTAATCCCTACCTGGCTTTCTCCGCCATTTTGATGGCCGGGCTGGACGGAATCAAGAACCAGATCGACCCCATGGCCGAAGGCTTTGGCCCCTATGATGTCAATCTGTACACCCTTTCTAAAGAAGAACAGGCCAAGATTAAGGGCCTGCCCAAATCTCTTGATGAAGCCCTGGATGCCCTGGTGCAGGATCATGAATTCCTGCTGGCCGGCGGCGTATTCCCTCAGCGCCTGATCGATATCTGGATCGAAGCCAAACGTAAAGAGGCCCGGCGCGTAAACGACATTCCCCATCCCCTGGAGTTCGAATTATACTACGACCTGTAAAACAAGGATTTATACGTAATAAAAGGGCTGTGAGATTTAGGTCTCACAGCCCTTTTTTCGCGCCATATTCAAATTGTCGGCGTTATGCTTAAAATTGGTAAGGCTTTTAGTCTAACCACTAGAGCGACTACAAAAGCCAAATACCATCCGGGCACCACGATTCCATTTCGCTTCGCTCAAAACAATATTGAAGGTCAAGGCATATGAAAAGACCGCGATTGAGGCGGGCTAATGTGTGGGGACACACCTTCCCTTCGGGTAAGGAATGTCCCCGTATAGACGTTGATGAGCGGGTTTTTCATATAACGCAGGCGACGCCCATGGACGGGCTAGTGTCGCAGTGCCAGGACGGCATGGAGCGACCGACGCCCATGGATGGGCTAGTGTCGCGGTGCCAGGACGGCATGGAGCGACCGACGCCCACGGATGGTCTAATGCGGCGACGTTCACGGACGAACTAGTGCGGCGGTGGCAGGATGCCAAGGAGCCGCAATTGGCTTTTGTAGTCGCTCTAGGCTCCCGTAACACGGCCTATGCGGCGGTACTTTTCAAATCGCTCTTGCACCAAAATATCCGGTTCTTTATCATTTAAATCCCGCAGGTGTTTTAAAATGCTTTCCTCCACCAGGCGGGCGGTGTTTTCGAAGTCCTGGTTGGCTCCTCCCACCGGCTCCTCAATGATCTCATCGATAAGCTCCAGCTCTAAAAGATCAGCGGCGGTGAGCTTGGAGGCTTCCGCCATGTCTTCCACCCGGGCCGCGTCCTTGAAGAGTATTGATGAACAGGTTTCGGGCGATGCTACTGAGAATACCGAATTGGATAGCATCACAATACGGTCTCCAACCGCCAGGGCCAGAGCGCCGCCGCTGCCGCCTTCGCCGCTTACTATCGATATTACCGGCACTTTTACACTGACCATAGCCATCAAGGTCTCGGCAATAGCTGAAGCCTGACCGCGTTCTTCCGCCGCGATGCCGGGGAAGGCTCCAGATGTATCGACAAAGCTCAAGACCGGACGTCTGAATTTTTCAGCCTGCTTAAGAAGGCGCATAACCTTGCGAAATCCTTCCGGATGCGGCATGCCGAAATTGTATTGCAGCTTCTGGTTGGTGGTTTTGCCCTTGCGATGGCCTACAATGGTCAGGGGCATACCATGAAACATGCCCAACCCGGCGATTATGGCCTGGTCATCGCCAAAAAGACGATCACCGTGCAATTCTATCCATTCGCTGCACAAAAATCCTATATAGTCTTCAGCACCTGGACGATCCGGGCTCCTGCTCAAAAGGACCCGCTCCCAGGGGCTCAAATTCTTGTATTTCGACTCGCGAATCCGGGCCATCTTGTTTTCCAGGAGGGCTATCTCTTCGCTCAAATCGATGTTGTGAATACGGGATTCTTCCATCAGATCTTCCACTTTTTGTTTCATGATCTGGTACTGGTTTTCAAAATCGAACTGCCGTTTAGTCATTTCGGCCTCCATGCATTCTCAAAACTAAAGCCAGTGTTTCTTTTAGCCTGGCTCTATCGACAACCAGATCCAGCATGCCGTGTTGGAGAAGAAACTCGGCCTTTTGAAAATTGTCCGGCAGCTTGTGTTTTATTGTCTGTTCGATGACCCGGGGACCGGTAAACCCGATAAGCGCCCGGGGTTCAGCCACTACGATGTCGGCCAGGGAGGCAAAACTGGCCAGGACTCCTCCAGTCGTCGGATTGGTCAGAACGCTGACATACAGTACTCCGGCCTGGTGCAGGCGCTCTATGGCAGCACTGGTTTTGGCCATCTGCATCAGTGAAACCATGCCTTCCTGCATGCGGGCTCCTCCTGAAGCCACCACCATGATCAGGGGCCACTTCAGTTCCATCGCTCTTTCCGCGGCCAGACAGATCTTTTCCCCCACTACCGCTCCCATACTGGACATCATAAAGCGGGAATCCATCACGCCCAGAACCACCTGATATCCATCAATATAAGCGGTGCCGATAACTATTGCCTCGGGAAGTCCTGATTCGCGCTGGGCGCGTTCCAGCTTTTCATCATAATCCGGAAAATGCAACCGGTTGTATGATGACAGATCTCCGTTGAATTCCCGAAAAGTCTCTTCATCGGCCAACAGGCTGATCCGCTCCCAGGCTCCCAGGGACAGATGATGCTGGCACTTGGGACAGACCCGGAAATTCTGAATCAGATCCTGCTCCGCCAGCGGTGTCTTGCAGGATGGACACATTTTGGGGCTTCCAGACTCGCGCCCCTTCTCATAATCCCCGCGGACAAAGTTGCTGACTTCATGATATTTGGTTTTACCTATATTATTACCAAACATTTTTTCACCTGTTGACCGGTCCAATGCCAAAAAGGAATTCGCCGGCACAGACCAGTTCGCCTTCCACGGTAATCTTACCGCGTCCCTTCCCGATGCTGCCCATAATCCTCACAAGTTCGGTGCTTATGGTCAGCACATCGCCCGGAAAGGCCTGCCTTTTGAAACGCACCTGGTCCACTCCGGCCAGGTAGGCCAGACGGTCCCGGTATTTATCCATACACAAAAGGGCGCAGGCTCCCACCTGGGCCATGGCCTCCAACTGAAGCACCCCCGGCATCACCGGCTGACCGGGAAAATGCCCCTGAAAATAGGGCTCATTTACGGAAACGTTTTTTATTCCTACTGCTCTTTCGCCAGGGACCATCTCAATGATCCTGTCCACCATTAAAAATGGATAGCGGTGGGGGAGGATCTTCATGATCTCCTCAATATTCATCTTTAGAATCTCCTTCAGGAATACCTGCGTACCGCCAGAACCGCGTTATGGCCGCCAAATCCCAGTGAATCCGACATGGCCACATTGACCACCTTTTCCCGGGGCTGGCCTGGAACATAATCCAGATCACATTCCGGGTCAGGTGTTTCCAGGTTGGTGGTGGCGGGCACCAGGTTGTTTTTCATGGTTAAAACCGTGGCAATCAATTCGACAGCGCCTCCCGCTCCCAACATGTGGCCGGTCAGCGGCTTGATCGAGTTTATAAGCAGGGAGCGGCTGTGCTCCCCAAAAATGTGCTTAAACACAGCGGTCTCTATGGCGTCATTCATCTGGGTGCCGGTGCCATGGGCGTTGATATAGTCCACTTCCTCCGGTCTCAGGCCGGCGTCGCCCAAAGCCATGGCAAAGGCCAGAATAGCTCCCCGCCCTTCCGGATCCGGCTGAACCATATGATTGGCATCGCCGCTGGTTCCGTAGCCGATTATCTCGGCGTATATCCGTGCGCCCCTTTGCAGGGCATGCTCCAACTCTTCTATAATAATGATCCCCGAACCTTCGCCCATGACAAAGCCGCCCCGGTTAAGATCCCAGGGTTTGCAGGCCTTCTTGGGATCATCGTTCAATGTCGACATGGCTTTCATGGAACAAAATCCGCTAATCCCCACCGGAGTAATGGAAGCCTCCGTACCGCCGCAAATCATGGCGTCAGCTTTGCCCATGCGGACCAGCTGAAAAGCCTCGCCAATAGAGTTGGTGCCTGAAGCACAGGCAGTCACGGTGCAGCCATTGGGCCCCTTGGCCCCGGTCATAATAGCCACCTGCCCCGCTGCCATATTGGGAATCATCATGGGAATTAAAAAAGGGCTGACCCCCCCGGGACCCTTGTTCAAGAGCACCGAGTGCTGCTTTTCGAGGGTTTCCAGCCCTCCGATTCCGGATCCTATCCATACTCCAATCCGGCCTTCGTCCATTGCTTCAATGGATAACCCCGAATCCTCTACTGCCATACGAGTAGCAGCACAGGCATACTGAACGAATAAGTCCATACGCCGCGCATCCTTGCGAGGGATATAGTCTTCTATGACCAGCTCCCTTACCTGTGCGGCAATTTTGGTTGGATACTGGGAAGTGTCAAAGCGATCGATGGCGCCAACGCCACTTTTCCCGGCTACCAGGTTGGCCCAGAAAGTTTCCGGGGCATGCCCGATAGGGGTGACAACCCCCAGCCCGGTAATTACCACCCTGCGATTTGGCACATTATCACCTCAAAATTATGCTTTTTCCTTCAACTTTGCTTCGATGTATTCCACTGCGTCTTTGACGGTCTTCATTTCTTCAGCTGCTTCTTCAGGGATGGTGATCTCAAATTTTTCTTCCAGCAGCATGAGCATTTCCACTACATCCAGAGAGTCAGCCTCCAGATCCTCTGCGAAACTGGACTCCATCTTGATATTCTCTTCCGGAATATCCTTTATCTCTACAATTACCTGTCTGACAACCTCAAAAACGTCCATACTTCAATAAACCTCCTTTTATTAATCAGATTAAACTATATATCAATCTGAAATAACCTGCAATCCAATATGAACAAGTTCTGTCCTAGCTTAGATAGAAGCCATGCCTCCGTCCACCTGAATAACCTGCCCGCTGATATAGGAAGCACGGTCAGAAACCAGGAAGCTCACTGCCCCGGCCACATCCTCCACCGTGCCCATCCGCCGGAGTGACACCCCTTCCAGGATGCGGGTGGTGCGCTCCGTGTTAAGCTGGGCGGTCATGTCACTCTGTATGTAGCCAGGAGCCACCACGTTGCATGTAATCCCGCGGCTGCCGTACTCTTTGGCCACAGTGCGGCTAAAGCCCAGCAAGCCCGATTTGGACGCGGCATAATGGGCCTGCCCCACGTTTCCTCCCAGTCCCACCACTGATGATATGTTTACGATCCTGCCCTGGCGCTTTTTTACCATGTGTTTTAAAGCAGCCCGGGTGCAGTAAAAGGCTGAGTTGAGATTAGTGCGGATCAATTTATCCCACTCTTCGTTGCTTATGCGCACCAGCAGCTGGTCTTTTATGATCCCTGCGTTGTTGACCAGCACATCCAGTCTCCCCCAGGCCTGCGCAGCCTGATCCACCAGGCGGGCAGCGGCATCCGGATCGGCAACGTCAGCCCCCACCACCATGGCCTGGCCTCCCATCTGTTCTATTTCCCGCAATACCTGAATAGCCTGGGCTTCATTTTCTTCGATCAGTTCTTTTGCCTCCAGGGGACTGTCGTAATAGTTCAAGACTATCCGGAAGCCATCGCCGGCCAGCATCAAAGCTATGGCCTTGCCGATTCCCCGGGAACTGCCCGTAACCAAAGCGACCTGTTCGCCCATTTATTCGTTCACCTTCTCCAATATTTTTTCCAGGGAACGGAAATCATCTATGTTCCCCAATACCTTGTTTTTGCCAACCTTCTTAATCAGCCCGGAAAGGCTGTTGCCCGGGCCTATCTCTATAAAACCGTCCACCTGGTCCAGCATAAAGCGAACGCTCTGCTCCCAGAGCACCGGAGAGTAAAGCTGCCGCTCCAAAAGCTCGGCGTAATTACCTGTATGCAGACCGGCCGTGACATTGCTCACCACCGGCACCCCGGCCGGCTTCCAGGGAGCATTATCCAGGGCCGGACGCAGCTTCTTGGCCGCTTCCAGCATCATAGGGCTGTGGGACGGCACGCTCATAGCCAGCTTTTTCGCCTTGCCCCCGGCCTCTTTTAATGACTGCACAACCGCCTCGGCTTCGTCTTTAGGACCGGCAATCACAACCTGCCCGGGAGCATTGTAGTTGGCTATTACCACCTGTCCCCCACCTTGCCGGCAGATCTCATCAACTACAGTATTCGCCATGCCTAAAACGGCATACATCACACCCTGTCCCACCGGCACCGCCTCTTGCATTAAACGCGCCCGCTCCTTAACCAGGGGCAGAGCCTCTTTAAATGTCAAAACGCCAGCCGCTACCAGGGCGGTGTATTCGCCCAGGCTCAAGCCCGCCACCATCACCGGTTCAATATTAAACTTGCGGACCACCGCCAGGGCTGCCAAACTGGCCGTTAAAATCGCGGGTTGAGCGTATTCGGTCTGGTTCAGTTCGGCGGGTTCGCCGAAAAAGCACTGAGAACTGATGCTGTAACCAGCCGCTTCGTCTGCTTCGCCCCAAACCTCGGCTGCTTCCATAAAAACTTGTGCCAATTCCTGTCCCATACCTATGTACTGAGAGCCCTGACCGGGAAAAACAAAGGCTAACCGCATGATAACCCCCCTATTTTTTTGTGTATTGCTATTGCGTCTTTTATTATATCAAATACAATCTGTCCAGCCGGCTCGATTCTTTGGACCAATCCGCAGATCTGCCCGGCTAAAACGGTGCCTTCGTCTACATTTCCATGAACTGCAGCCGCCGGGTAGCGCCCCCGGCCCAGTTCTTCGAGTTCTTCCTTGCTAGTACCCTGCCGTTCCGCCTGGAGATACTCCCGGGTAAAGCGGTTGTGTATAGCCCGAACCGGATGTCCGGTAGCCAGGCCGCATATTTCCGTATCCCGGTCTTTGGCTTTGACCACTTTTTCCTGGTAGGCCTGGTGTACGCCACATTCCTCGGCGCAGATAAAACGGGTGCCGACCTGAACACCCTGCGCGCCCAGGGCCATGGCGGCTATAAAACCACGCCCGTCGGCAATGCCTCCGGCAGCTATAACCGGAACCTCTACGGCATCCACCACCATGGGAACCAGACACATGGTGGTCATTTCCCCAATGTGCCCTCCCGACTCCATGCCTTCGGCAATTACCGCGTCTGCACCCAGGCGGCTCAGCCTTTTAGCCAGGGCCACCGAGGCCACCACCGGGATGACCCGCAACCCAATACCTTTTAAGCGCTCCATGTATTTGCCTGGATTGCCCCCCCCGGTAGTAATGACCGGGACTTTCTCATCAACCATCAATTGCACGACCGTTTCCACATTGGGATTGGCCAGCATGATATTGACCCCAAAAGGCTTATCGGTTTGGGAACGCACTATATCTATCTGTTCTTTAATCCAATCCACATCTGAGCTGGCCCCTCCGATTATGCCCAGGCCCCCTGCCTTGGAAACAGCCGCCGCCAGTCTTCCTCCGGCAATCCAGGCCATCCCCCCCTGCAGCAGAGGGTACTCAATACCCAGCAGTTCACATAGCGGGGTTCTAAGATGCATCTTTGTCACTCCCCCAACGCATGATCATCCCACCATAGGTCAGGCCGGCCCCAAATGCTATCATCATCACCACATCCCCGGACTTTAACCGCCCCTGCCGTTCAGCTTCAGCCAGGGCTACGGGAATGCAAGCGGCCGACATATTGCCGTATTTGTCAATATTAATTATGGTTTTTTCCGGAGCTATATTCATACGCCGTACTGCGGCTTTGATAATGCGCAGATTGGCCTGGTGGGGAACAAAAATATCGATATCGTCATAGCTCAATCCCGCCTCAGCCAGAAGGCGATTGGCTACCTGGTCGATTATGGCTGTAGCAAACTTGAATATCTCCTGCCCATTCATTCTAAGATAGTGCAGACCGGCTTCCACGCTTTCCGGGGTAGCCGGTATGGCACTGCCACCGCCCGGCATGTAAAGGTGTTTGCCGCCTCGACCGTCAGCTCCCAAATAGGAAGCCAATACGCCGTATTTATCAGACCCGCGGGATATTACCGCCGCACCTGCTCCATCACCAAATAGTATGCAGGTACCCCGATCGGTATAATCAATTACCCGGGAAACCATGTCCGAGCCAATAAGCAGGATATTTTTGTACTTGGGAGAAAGAAGAAAATTTTGGGCCACTTCAACCCCATATACGAAGCCGGTACAGCCCGCTTCAAGGTCAAATGCCGCGGCATTCCAGGCTTCTAGCCGTTCCTGTACAATACAGGCGGTGGAGGGGAATAACATATCGGGAGATGATGTGGCTTCTATTATTAGATCAATCTCATCTGGTTTCACCCCGGCCTGCTTCAAGGCCACAAGGGCGGCTTCATAGGAGTAGTCAGATGTAGCTGTGCCTAATGGAGCTATGCGCCGCTCCCTAACACCTGTTCTATCTACAATCCATTGATCGGTGGTATCCACCATACGCTCCAGGTCCTTGTTGCTCAGAATGTTCGAAGGTAGGGAATAACCGATACCCTTTACCTGTATTTTCAATTCGAGCACCACCAATATTTAAATTTTGGGCAAGATATAGTATATTAAAACAGCGGGTCCCGCAAAAGTCAAGTATATTCAGAATATTGTGGCAAATATTTCCTTACATTTTGTGCATATTTAACCACTTATGATAATATAAACCATTGCTTATCGGGTTTCATTTTTACTTATATCTTGCTTTGGGCACAGAATTATGCCTATAGTTTTATAGTAATTATAATATCTTGGGAGGGCAATCACTTGCAATTACCGGTACTTAAAATTGGGAATTTACTCCCTCGCTTTCCAATTATTCAGGGAGGCATGGCTGTCCGGGTGTCCACCGCCCCACTGGTAGGAGCAGTAGCCAAAGCCGGGGGAATTGGGGTTATCGGTGGAACCGGCCTGACCCCGGATGAACTTGCTCATGAAATAGCTCAATCACGCTCCCTGGCCAATGGCGGTATAGTTGGCGTAAACATAATGTTTGCCGCCCGACAATTCAAAGAACTGGTTCACACTGCAATTAAGGAGAAAATTGATGTAATATTCACCGGGGCCGGTTTTTCTAGGGAAATTTTTCGTTGGGCCAAAGACTCCGAGACTCCAATAGTACCTATAGTTTCTAATTCAAAAGGAGCCCGCCTGGCTGAGAAATTAGGCGCTCCAGCTGTAGTTGCGGAGGGGTTTGAAGCTGGCGGACATTTAGGTACTGATCGTTCGGTTAAAGAGATTGTGCCTGAGATCATAGACACCGTTTCCATTCCAGTAGTGGCCGCCGGTGGTATTACCAGCGGGTTCGATATGGCGGAGATGATAAAATTGGGAGCCAAGGGGGTCCAAATGGCCACCCGCTTTGTCCTCAGCAAAGAATGCACGGTGGCTGATGAATTTAAGAAAATGTATTTAAACGCCCGGGAAGAAGACGTGGTGATAATTAAAAGTCCGGTCGGTATGCCGGGCAGAGCCCTGCGCAATCCCTTCGTGGATGCCCTGAAAAAAGGCGAGGCGCCCGAACCCGATGCCTGCGATGTCTGCCTGAAAGACTGTTCACAGGAATACTGCATTATGCAGGCCTTGATCAACGCCCGGGAAGGCCGGGTCGATGAGGGCGTAGTTTTCAGCGGTAAAAACGTCTTTAAGATTAAAGAAATACTCTCCGTCCAGGCCATTTTTGACAAACTACTGGCCGAATTCGCAGCTGTATAGATTTTACTTTAGGGATTAAAAAGCATCCGCCCCGTAAACAAGGGAGGATGCTTTTTTGTTGATCCCTAGCTTCTACCTAAGAGGGATTGGGATAGAAATTCTTTTTCAGGCTGGCTTTTAGCTCCCCGCGCAGATCTGGATGAGCGATAGAAATCAACTCCAGTGCCCGTTCTCTTCTGCTCTTATATCTCAGCCGGGCTATGCCGTATTCGGTGATAACATAATCCGTGATGGTCCTGGGTATGCTGACCGGAGTTCCGGGAGGCAGCTCGGGAACGATGGAAGAAATCAGTTCTCCCTTGTTGTTCTTCTGGGTTGAAGATAGCATATTTACAGGCTTGCCGCCCGGCGACCAGGTGGCCCCTAAAAGAAAGTCCAACTGGCCGCCCACCCCGCTAATCATCCGGTGGCCCACGCCTTCGCAGGTGCTGTTGCCGGTCAGATCCATCATTATAGATGTGTTCATTGCTATAACATTGGGGTGCTGGGCAATAAAGCGCGGGTCGTTGGTGAAAGACCCCGGGAAGACCTGGCAGGATGGATTCTCGGTGCAATAGTCATACAAGGGCTGATCCCCGGCGATAAAAGAAGCTACACTGATCCCTTTATAAATCGGCTTTTTAGCGTTGGTAACTATGCCTGCTTCAACCAACTGCGGCAAAGCCAGGGGCAGCATCTCGGTCAATATACCCAGATCCTTTTTGCCCTTAAGTCCGGCCGCCACTGCTTCAGAAATACCGCCCAGACCCATTTGAATGGTGTCACCGTCGTTTATCAGTTCCAGGACATATTCGCCTATTCTCTGCTCAACATCGCTGGCCGGAGCCCGGCCGAACACCGGTATGGGAGCGGACCTTTCGATCAGGTAATCGAATTCGGAAACGTGCATCCAGTTGTCCCCGTACACTACCGGCATTTGATCATTAACTTCAGCAATTACGGTTCTCAGTTTGCCCCTTTCGCGTCCCGAACGTATAGCCTCCGCCGTATAGAAACAAGTCGGCCCCAGGTTGCAAAAGCCGTGACGGTTGGGGGGCGCAACCATAAAAGCGTAAATATCGGCTCTTTCGCCTTCTTTGTCTCCGGCATCCGAAGTCTGGGCCGGATAGAAGTCTGATAGATTTGCGGCGTACATCTTGCGCACCGTGGCAACCGCAAAAATGGGCATGTGCTGAATATGCCCTTGCAGGCCTTTCATAAACTCGGGGTTCAAGAGCCGGGAAGGATAAACATTGAGACTGTCACTGATGGTAACCCCCTCCAGTTCCTGCCACCGGCTCAGAATGGCTTCGGCCAGGTCGCCGGACATGGAACCGTTGGACAGTGAGGTGGCGATGTAATCACCGGATTTCACCAGCCTTGCAGCCTCCCCATAGGACATCACCTTGCTCTTATACGCCTGCTTCCAATCAAATGTCGACACAGTAATCTCCCCCTTTGTTTTATTTGCCCGCTTTGCTGTCATTTTATTAACATTGCGCGCAATTTAATAATGTACTAATTATTTTTGTATTACCTATTTGCATGTCATCAACCTATCACCCGTCCTACAACTTGTCAACCTTTTTGTAATTCAATTTTTGATGAGCCTCGGGAATGCCTGTACTAAAAAAGTTGGTTAACGGTTGGCATGTAATCGTGAAGAGAATATTAAAATTATCAAAATGCCGTTCTCAACCATAAAGAGATAATGAATCACCACTTGGCCAAGGATGCAAAAAGAGAAACCGCCCAATAATTCATTGAATTATTGGGCGGTTTCCAGAATTTATTTCAACCAATCGTGGTCAAAATGTGGTCACAATAACCTTTTAGGTTTATTAACTTGATATCTGGTTGGTTCGGCACTTCTTACATCATACCGCCCATGCCGCCCATGCCGCCCATGCCGCCCATGTCAGGCATCTTGGCGTCTTTATCAGGTATTTCGCTAACTACGGCTTCGGTGGTCAATACCATGGCCGCGATGCTGGCTGCATTCTGAACAGCCGAGCGGGTGACCTTGGCCGGGTCGATTATACCAGCCGCAAACATGTCTTCGTAAATATTGGTCAGGGCATTGTAGCCTACTCCAGACTCCAGACCCTTTACCTTTTCCACTACCACGGAGCCTTCCGTTCCAGCATTGTTGGCAATCTGGCGTAAGGGCTCTTCCAGGGCTTTTTTAACCAGGTTTACACCGGTCTGTTCATCAGCCGTGGCATTCAGGGCATCAACCGCGGGAATCACGTTGATAAGTGCAGTTCCGCCGCCGGCTACGATGCCTTCTTCCACAGCGGCCTTGGTAGCTGCCAAGGCGTCTTCAATACGGTGCTTCTTCTCTTTCAGTTCGGTTTCAGTTGCTGCCCCCACCTGGATTACAGCTACTCCACCGGACAATTTGGCCATTCTTTCCTGGAGCTTTTCGCGGTCGTATTCAGATTCGCTTTCTTCGTACTGTTTCTTGATATTGTTGATGCGGGCTTTGATATCTTCTTCGCTACCAGCGCCGTCAATGATGATGGTCTCGTCCTTCTTAACCACTATCTGGCGTGCTTTGCCCAGCATATCCAGAGTCACGTTTTCAAACTTGATCCCCAGCTCTTCTGATACCACCTGGCCTTTGGTCAGGATAGCCAAATCTTCCAACATGGCTTTTCTTCTTTCGCCAAAGGCGGGAGCCTTAACAGCTACACAGTTAAAGGTACCGCGCAGTTTATTGAGCACCAAAGTGGGCAGGGCTTCGCCTTCAACGTCTTCGGCGATGATCAAGAGAGGCTTGCCAGTCTGAACGACTTTTTCCAAAACGGGCAAAATCTCGCCGATAGCAGCCAGCTTTTTATCGCTGATCAAAACGAAGGGGTCGGAAAGATCGGCTTCCATTTTTTCAGGGTTGGTGATCATATAGGGAGAAATATAACCGCGGTCGAAGTTCATGCCTTCAACCACTTGCAGAGAAGTCCCAACCGACTGGGATTCTTCTACGGTAATAACTCCATCCCGGCCGACCTTTTCCATAGCATCGGAGATCAGCGTACCGATATCCGGGTCGTCAGCCGAAATAGCAGCTACCTGAGCAATAGCTGATTTTGATTCAACAGGTTTGCTGATATTCTTTATTTCTTCAACGATAGCATTGACAGCCTTTTCAATACCCCTTCTCATAATCATGGGGTTGGCGCCTGCTGCAACGTTCTTTAATCCTTCTTTGATCATCGCTTGAGCCAGAACCGTGGCGGTGGTGGTGCCATCTCCGGCTACATCGTTGGTCTTTATGGCTACTTCTTTAACCAGCTGGCATCCCAGGTTTTCCCAGGGATCTTTGAGGTCTATATCACGAGCGATGGTAACACCATCGTTGGTAATCGTGGGGGATCCGAACTTTCTGTCCAGA
>JBDKUE010000246.1:0-5781 GCA_039679855.1 Syntrophomonas sp. | reverse complement strand
GCCGGAGGGGCCCAAGGGTGCAATCACCTGGTGGACATACTGCACGACGCCAGTCGGGCCATGGGGGAATTCCTTGCCCTGTGAAGCAAGCCGTTACTTCCAATGGCGCTTGAACCAGCCCGGCTTACCCAGCATGGCCGGCAGGGAAGTTCCATTTTCCCCAGGCACCTGCGATCTGGCAATGGAATCGGCAATCCAGCAGCCCGGGTCGGGCTCGAACGGACTGCCCTTCAGGGCGTAGGCCAGACAGCGCAGGCCTCCGTCGCAGATTTCCCGGTACAAACAGGAAGCGCAGGGGGCGCAGCTTCTCTGGCGCAATTCTTCAAAACAGGCACCCTTGTATATATCCTCCAGGCTGGTTACATGAAGGTTTCCGGCCACTATGGGCAGCCGCCGGCAGGGCAGAACTTCTCCGCCCGGCAGGATAGCCAGCAGGTTTCGGCCCGCCTGACAGCGGTAAGGTTGTCCACCGGCCAGGAATTGCAGTGCCCGATCCAGGGCTACCCGGTTTTTATCCATCATCATAAACAGATCTCTGGTTTCCATGGGGCTGAGGCTACCCAGTTCGGCCCCGGCTCCGGCCGGTATGAGGCGGTCCACCCAAACTTTGCCGACCTTAAGTTTGCGGCCCAGGCGGGCTACATATGGCAATTCCTGATAGTTTTCCCGGTGGGCGGTAAAGGAAATCAAAACCCGCAGACCGGCTTCAACCAAATTTGCAATGCCTTCCACAGCCCGGGCGAATGTGCCCGTTCCGCGTATATCATCGTGGGTTTTCTCCCGTCCTTCAATACTTACCTGAATAAAGCGCGGCTTCAATTGGGCCAGGCGCCCGGCCGTCTCCCGGTCAATCAAGGTGCCGTTGCTCAACACTGCGAAAGGACAGTTCAATTCTTCAAGCAGAGTGTAAAAGCCGGGGTGTAATAAAGGCTCACCCCCGGTCACGGTAAGCATGCCCGGGCGATGCTCCAGAAATGACTCCACCTGCCGCCTTACCTCATCCAGTTCAGCGGCTGTCGCCTCAGCCCGGCTATCTTCCTGGTAGCAGTGCCGGCAGCGGCAATTGCATCGTTCGGTAATATGCCATTGGATAGTAAATCTGGGTTCCTCCACATCCGCCACAGCCCAGGCACCTCCCTTAACAACCCATACCTAAAGCTCCCTGACTAATATTTCGATTTGCTCCGATAAAAACCTCCCCAGGCTATCACATCAAGCCGGATTTTACGCTGTATGTAGATATATCGGGTAAATAACCCCTTATGAAATGACCTTCTGAAACCAAAAATTATTCAAATCCATCTATCGGTAATTCTCGGGAATTATGCCACATATCCATGTAAAAACCTTCAGTCCGGGTGGGCTGAACAACAAGGAGTTGGGGAGTTCAATGGAAGATTTGACCTGGCAGTGGCGCAATCCCCTGCCCCAGGGAAATACGCTTCGGGCCGCAGCGTATGGCTGCAACCTTTTCGTTGCCGTTGGCCAGCATGGAACCATACTGAGCTCCGACAAGGCCAGTGAGTGGACCGACCGTTCCGGGATTTGTGAAGATTACCTGCTCGATATAACCTTTGCCGCCGGTCAATTTGTGGCTGTGGGATCAAATGGTCGCATTATAAGCTCCCCCGATGGTGCGGAGTGGATCGCCCGTGAATCTGGCACCGTGCACTGGATCAATTCGGTTGCCTATGGCATTGGTCATTTTATCGCGGTCGGACAGGGCGGCATAACTCTACAATCGGAAGACGGAGTGCATTGGAACAGCGCTTATCTGGGCCCCTATTGGCTGAATGGCCTGGCCTTTAATGAAGGAGTTTTTGTGGCTATCGGCAACAGCAACGTCATATTCACATCTAGCAACGGTATAGATTGGGTGAATCGAGGTGAACCAACGTCCGCCCGGCTCAATTCGATTGCCTATGGGAACGGCCTTTTCGTGGCGGTGGGAGCCAATGGCACCATCATAACATCAGCGGACGGCGAGAACTGGCTCAATCGCGATTCTCCCACCGGAGCCGATCTACAGGCGGTGGCTTTTGGCGGCGGTCAGTTTGTGGCGGTCGGCTGCGGTGCACCCAAACCCGGAGTCTCTATAAAATCAGAGGACGGGATAAGCTGGGAGGGAGGCCCCTGGTCGGACCTGCAGTACGCCAAAGGCCTGACCTGGGGCGGCGGCTTCTTTCTGGCCGTAGGTCAGGGAGGCATCATATTAAATTCTCCGGAAGGGAATTCATGGACCAGACAAACCCGGGGCGTTTACGAAAACCTGAAGGACATGGTATTCGGCAATAGCAGTTTCATAGCCGTGGGCGCTGTAGGCATGATCCTGAAGTCCAGAGAAGGCCAGGATTGGGAAGAAGTGCCTTCAGGCAGCGGTGAGAATCTCCGGGGCGTTTTATACACCGTAGGCCTGTACCTGGCAGTAGGCGAAAACGGAACCATAATAACTTCACACGATGGTGACAGTTGGGTGGAGCAGGAAGTTTCCATAAGCAACGATCTTAACGCAGCCGCTTATGGCGGCGGGGTCTTTGTGGCAGTGGGGCAGAAAGGTTTGATCATAAGCTCTTCTGACAGTGTCAACTGGGAGGTACAATATTCCGGAACCACCAATGCCTTGCTGGATGTAAGCTATGGAGCCGGACTCTTTGTAGCGGTAGGCGATTTCGCAACAGTGCTCGTATCCAATGACGGTGCCAACTGGGAAAAGCAAAAGATTCCCGCTCTAGTCAATCTGATCGAAGGGATTGTATATGCCAGTAGGCAGTTTATTGCGGTTGGTGATTTTGGCCTGGTATTGACCTCGCGGGACGGCAAAAACTGGGAGGAGCATTCCCTGCCCGAGACTGTGGAATTAAAGGCACTTTCCGCCAGCCACCTGGAAACTGTCGCAGTAGGAGCCGATGGAGCTATCTACAGCTCACCGGACGGATCACAATGGACCAGAGAACCATCCGGAACTCAGAATACTTTTTATGGCGTGGCTTCCGGGCTCGAAGGTTTCGTGGCCTGTGGGGATTTTGGCAGCATAATGCAATTAACACCGAGGCCCTGGATCTCTCCAAGTGCTGGTGAAGTCTCTAGGTAAGGTCGAAACCGGCTAAATAGCAAGCATACTCCATAGGGCGCCGGACCGCCAAACGGCGGGTATTCAAGCCCAGGCGGGCAAAGGAACGGCGGCCGGCTCTGGGATTGGCTTCTAAAAACCAGGGCCGTCCTTCGGCATCGAGGACAAAATCCAGCCCCAGCTCACCGAGATTTTCCGTAGTGTGTTCCAGGGCTTGCGCTATCTGCAGGGCGGTACTCTTCAGCGCCTGCTTGACCGTAGATGTCCGGGCAGCGTTATAGCCTTTTAAACGAAGTGCTTTCTCCAGGCTTTCAGCTCGCCCACCAGTGTGCAAATTGGTGGTTATTTGGCCAACCAGACCCATCCTGACTGCCATACCGGTCAGCCTCCAGCAGCCCCGTCCATCCTTTTGGACCAGGACCCGGATGTCAAAATGGCTGCCGCTGCGGCCGGGTTTGATGCTCTTTTGGGCAATCAACTTGCCGTACTTTTTGTCCATCCCATACATCCGGGTGATCTTTGGCACGCTTCCAAGATATCTTGCGTGGGTTTCACCGGTTCTCTGAACCCGGTACCCGACCTCCCCTTTGCTGATCCGGTAAATGCCTTTTCCCAGATGCCCATCCAGGCTTTTTACATAGACATCATGGTGGGACTTTAATATTCGCTCCATGGCTTCGTTAGAATCTAAAAGAATGGTTTCAGGCAGGCAGGTCAAGGCCGGGCTGCATAGTTTCAACATCTTGTAAACATGCCATTTCGAGCCCAAACTGGTGTTAAAAGAATTAACCCCCAGGGCAGCAAGGCCTTTTATCGCTTCAGTAGACTTGCCAGACCCGGTCAGGCAGCGGTTGTATATTACATCAGGCAAGGGGAAGCGGGCCTTTTGCCATCCGCTGCTTCGCCCGGTATAGTATCCGGTAATACTCCGTCCTTCCAAATCAACACCGGACGGGGTAAAAATATACCCAAACCCGTTTAAACTCGACAGGCTCTTCAGAAGGTGCCGGAAATAACCTTCTTGTTCGCCGAAAAGAGAAGCCGACTTGGAGGGAACGGTTATGATTCCCACCAGGGGGCCAAGGCGAAATCCCCCCTCCTGCTGTCTTACGTTCAATACGGCTCCCCTCGGCAAACCCAAACTGCTGGCCAGGGAGCCGCTGATAGCTACTCTGCCGGCGCCTTTATTAAGGCGTGTTTCAATCTGCTCTATAGGCATCTTCAATGATCTGCCGCCCAGGACAATCTTAATGCCTTCCTCTTGAACAGGCTTCCGTTCAAGTTCGGGTAAGTGGTTCCTGGAGCCGTCTTTGCTTTCCATTGCAAGCCGCCTTTTTCCTTTATGAATATGCGGGTAAAAGGCATAAGGTTAACCTGCTGCATTATTTATCGATCATTAGTAACGAAGACGTTTTTGCCCCGGGCCTTTTTCAGTGCTTAAGCCTCTGGTTTAAGGGACAGGGCTACCTTTCCCCTCCCTTTGTCCACTGATAAAACTCGGACCGACACAATGTCTCCAACCGATACGACTTCGCTGGGATGCCGTATAAAGCGCTCGGCCATTTCCGATATGTGGACCAGCCCGTCGTTTTTGACGCCTATGTCTATAAACGCCCCGAAATCCACGACATTTCGCACTGTTCCATTCAATACCATGCCCGGCAGAAGGTCGTCAATGCTTAAAACATCGGTCCTGAATATAGGCGCAGGCAAATCCTCACGAGGATCCCGGTGCGGCTTTTGCAGGCAGTCCAGCACATCCTTCAGGGTGGGCTCGCCGGCTCCCAACTCCTGGCTTAGCTTTTTAATGCTCAGGCCCCTCAACTTTTCAGTCAGAACCGGCTTGCCTATATCGCCGGGATCGGCCCCCACGCTTTTCAACAGCTGTCCCGCCAATCCGTAGGATTCAGGATGAATAGCGGTGGAATCCAGAGGATTCTCTCCACCGTATACCCGCAAAAACCCAGCCGCCTGTTCATAGGCTTTGGGCCCCAATTTCGGGACTTTCAGAAGCTGCCTGCGGTTTTTAAAGCGCCCGTTTTCGTCGCGGTGTTTTACTATGTTGCCGGCCACCGCTGTACTTAATCCGGACACATAGGAAAGCAGCGATGGTGATGCCGTGTTCAACTCGACCCCCACCCGGTTGACAGCCGATTCAACTACCGCGTTCAGACTGCTGTCCAGTTCCTTGCGCGGCAGATCATGCTGGTATTGCCCCACCCCTATGGCTTTGGGTTCTATCTTGACCAGCTCAGCCAGTGGATCCTGCAGGCGGCGGGCAATGGAAACCGCACTGCGTTCGGATACATCCAGTTCCGGGAACTCCTGGGCGGCCAGTTTGGAAGCCGAGTAGACGCTGGCCCCCGCTTCACTGACAATTGTATAAGGTACGGTCGGAGCCATCTCTCTGATCAGGTCGGCAATAAATTGCTCTGTTTCCCGGGAAGCGGTCCCGTTGCCAATGGCTATGGCGGTCACCCCGTACTTGCGTATTTTTTCGGTAAGGATTTTCTGGGCTTCGGCAATCTTTTTGTGCGGGGGTGTGGGGTACACCACCCCCACCTCCAGCATTTTACCGGTGTCATCCACCACCGTCCATTTGCAGCCAGTGCGGTAGGCGGGGTCGAGCCCCAGGACAATCTGCCCTTTTACCGGCGGCTGGAGCAGCAGCCCGCTCAAATTTTGGGCAAAAACCTTTATCGCCTGCTCCT
>JBDKUE010000197.1:0-7781 GCA_039679855.1 Syntrophomonas sp. | reverse complement strand
AACCTGCTGATTACAAATCAGCTGCTCTGCCATTGAGCTAGCTCGGCTCAGCAAATAATATTTTATACCCTGGCAAAACCAAAGTCAACTACAATTCATTGCGGTCTTCAAGGTATTTTTCCAGTTTCCGCTTAACTCTCTGCAGGGCGTTGTCGATCGACTTTACATGTCGCTTTAATTCTACAGCTATTTCCTGGTAGGATTTGCCCTCCAGGTAGGCCATCAACACTTTCCACTCCAGTGATGAGAGAATCTCACCCATTTTTTTCTCAATAAAAATGAATTCTTCCCGGCTGATGATTATCTCTTCCGGATTGGTTATTTTTGTGGTCGAGAGAATATCAATAAGAGTCCGGTCAGATTCTTCATCATATATGGGCTTGTTTAAGGAAACGTAGGAATTTAATGGAATGTGCTTCTGCCGTGTGGCAGTTTTAATGGCGGTAATGATCTGTCTGGTTATACACAACTCGGCGAATGCCCGGAACGAGGTTAGCTTGTCCAATTTATAATCGCGGATAGCCTTAAACAGGCCAATCATACCCTCTTGTATGATATCCTCTTTATCGGCCCCGATCAGAAAATAAGACCTTGCCTTCGCTCTGACAAAGTTCTTATACTTGTCTACCAGGTACTCAACAGCGAATTGCTCCCCTTGCTGGGCCAATTCCACGATTTCTTCATCCGGCATTTCTGTAAAAGGAACAAGTATCTTTTTAACAGCGAGAGAACTAGCCATTCCATCGCCTCCAATAGCTCAATGTTTCTGAAGAGACACCCGGATCTCATTATGCACGCATATCTTATTATATAAATTGCTTCCCTAATAGTCAAGCTGCCAAAGCCTGTAAAAGCCTATTTTCCGGGCAAAATCCCAAACTGAAGGGGAGCCCCCCGGACGTTTCTACTCTTCAGCCAGCTACTCGGCTCGCTGGCGCAAAGCCTCGTAAATCAGCAATGATGCAGCTACAGAGGCATTTAGCGAAGTGATCTGCCCATACATGGGAATCTTGACCACCAGATCGCAGTTTTCCAAGACCAGCTTGCGCACCCCCTTCCCCTCTCCACCTACCACCAGGGCAGTGGGACTGGGAAATGCAGTGGAAAAATAGTCAGCCCGGGCGTTCATTTCACTGCCTACTATCCATAGACCCAGATCTTTAAGTTTCTTCATGACATTGACCAGGTTGGTCTCCTGCGCGATCAAAACGTGTTCAACCGCTCCGGCTGCAACCCTGGCCACTGCATCGGTTATTTCAGCGCTGTTGTGGCGGGGCACTATAATGCCATGCACGCCGGCGCATTCAGCGGTGCGAATAATAGCCCCCAGATTCTGCGGGTCCTCGATTCCGTCCAGAATTAATACGAGGGGCGGCTGCCCCGATAGGGCCGCTTTTTCCAGGATCTCTTCCACCGAAGCATAGGAAAAGGCATCAACTGTTGCGATAATGCCCTGGTGGTTTCCCACTTTATACATCTGGTTCAGGCGTTCTTTCTCAACCTCCTGGACAAACACTCCTTTTTTCCCGGCGGTTAGCAGTAATTCTTCAAGACGCTGGTTCTTCTTCCCACTCTGCACAAAGATCTTGTGAATCTTGCGCCGCCCTTTCAGGGCTTCCATTATAGCATTTATTCCGGCTAGTTTATCTGTCACTTTTTTACACATCCCCCTTGCCCAAGACCGGTAATCGGATTTACCTATACTTTATACTTTGACAGCAGTGTTATCATCATGCATTCCTATAATATCTTATATCCCGATAAAAAGAATAGGGGGCTGCTCTATAAGGCAGCCCCAGAATATATATAGGGGATCATCACTTTAGTTTTATATAGAGGATGAATGAAGTATAAGGCCCGTCGTGTGTTTAGCCCGCCGGGGGGAGCGGGATTAACCTTTTATTCTTCCTATTTTTTAGTGTAATCAAAAAAGCCCTTGCCGCTTTTTACTCCATAATGGCCGGCCCGAACCTTTTGTTTTAAAGCCAGCGACGGGCGGAATTTGGGATCGCCGAATTCTTTGTAGAAGTATTCAACCACCATCAGCAGGACATCAATTCCGACCAGGTCGCATAAAGCCAGGGGGCCTATGGGCATATTGGCGCCCAGCTTCATAGCTTCATCTATTTCCGCAGCCGACGCTACCCCTTCCTGATAAGCGGTGGCCGCATCGTTCAAGTAAGGAACCAGGATCCGGTTCACGATGAATCCCGGGGCCTCCTTAGCGCGTATGGCCTTTTTGCCGATAACCGTACATGTTTCCATAGCCAGTGCCATTACCTCTTCGGTAGTCTCAGCCCCTGGGATTACTTCCACCAGCTTCATCACTGGAACCGGATTGAAGAAATGCATCCCCACCACCCTGTCCGGTCTTCCACTGGCGGCCGCGATCTCGGTAATGCTGAAACCAGACGTATTAGAAGCAATAACCGTGTGCGGCGAACAGATGTCGTTCAGGTCCTTGAAGACCCTTTTCTTGATGTCCAGATTCTCAACAATAACTTCAATTACCAGATCGCAGTCCTTGAAGTCAATATTATGGACACTGGTAGTAATATTACTCAGGAATTGGTCCTTATCCTGTTCCGCTATCTTGCCCTTGTTTACATCCTTCTCCCAGTTCTTGGTCATTCCCTTTATTGCTTTATCAACAAAGGCCTGGTCAAGGTCAATGAGTACAACCTGTAGTCCCGATTGAGCCGCAACTTGTGCGATGCCGGCGCCCATGGTGCCGGCGCCCAGGACTCCCAGCTTTTTTACTGCCATACCTAACTCCTCCTTAATATATCTTTACAAGGCTTCAATTATTGTAGCCATGGCCGGGCCACCGCCTGAACAGAGCGAAGCGATGCCGAATTGCTTATTACTTCTCTGCATCTCGTGCATCAGGGTCAAGATCAGGCGGGCGCCGGTCATACCCACCGGGTGTCCCAAACCAACCCCGGACCCCAGGACATTTATCTTATCCACATCTATCTTGAGTTCGCGATTACAGGCAATGACCTGGGCAGCAAAGGCTTCGTTGAATTCGCACAGCTCCATATCGTCCAGACTCATGTTGCCCAGTTTTAAAGCCTGGCGTACGGCGGGCACTACTCCGATACCCATTATCTTGGGATCAACCGAGGCTGATGCAGTAGCCACAATGCGGGCCAGCGGTTTGATGCCCAGTTCTTTGGCTTTTTCAGCAGCCATGATTATAAGTGCGGAGGCCCCGTCATTTATAGCGGAAGCATTTCCGGCGGTTATAATTCCATCTTTTTTAAAGGCCGGCTTCAATTTGGCCATGGACTCCATGTTGGCTTTCGGGTTGGGATGTTCGTCAGTGTCGAATAGAGTGGTCCCTTTCTTGGTCTTGATTTCCACTGGCGCTATCTCTTCTTTGAATTTCCCCTCGGCTATCGCCCGGCAGGCCCGTTGATTGCTCATCACGCCCCACTCATCAGCCTCCTGGCGGGTTATTTCGTACATTTCCACCAGGTTTTCGGCGGTGACTCCGGCATGGTAATTATAAAACGGATCAATAAAGGCGTCATACATCATGCCGTCTTCGAGCTTATCGGAACCCATCCGATAACCCATGCGGGCCTTGAGAAGAAGATAGGGTATATTGGTCATACTTTCATGGCCTACGGCGGCACCAATATCGATCTTGCCCATCATGATTTCCTGGCTGATGATCTCGGTAGCCCGCATGGAAGAGGCGCACTGTTGATTTACGGTTAGAGATACGGTTTCAACTGGACATCCTGCCCCCAGTGTCACCTGGCGGCCCGGGTTTCCCTTGCATCCCGCTTGATATACATGACCGGCTGCTACCTCTTCAATCTGGTCCGGTTTAATCCCAGCCTTATCAATAGCCGCTTTCAAGGCTATGGTTCCCAGGTCAGATGCGCTGAAATCCTTGAGAGTCCCTAAAAAATCACCAATCGGAGTCCTCATTCCACTGACAATTACTACTTCGCGCATTAATATTGCTCCTTTCCCCTTATATTCTCTGTATCTTTACTGCAGGTCGCCATACCTGTTGACACTTTCCCTTCTGTGGTCGGCGAAAACATTCCTATAATAAACCTTTGGATCGCATTAGCTCGCCCATAGGACCATAACTGTTTTCGAACATGCCCATAAAGGCTTCAAAGTCTCCGGCCAGAAGCGCCCGGCCGTTGCCCAAATATACCGCCAGGGGGTCCAGGGTGCGCATTATCATAACCTGCTCCTCGGTGGGCGGCTCGGTTTCACCAAGTTGGGGCGAAACCTGAAGCTCCCATTTAACTGAGGCTTTTACCTTCTCTACATCGACCCCCGGATGCACCTTATCCAGGAACATCTCCCGGGTTTCTTCATCAAAACGGTAAATGCCCATGGTAGTGATAACGGCTTGCGGTCCCCCTCCCGGCAGTCCTGCTCTTGCTCTGGCTCCCGGTCCGCTTAGGTGTCCGGGTGAGGTGAGATAATCTAGCTTTTCCACGAAGTTGCGGCCGTCCTGGCGCATCATTATAATGGTGCGCCCGGCCGAGGATGCCAGGTCATTGGCACCGCCGCTGCCGGCCAGCCGAACTTTGGGATTTAAGTAATCCTCTCCAATCATGGTGGAGTTCAAGTTGCCGAATTTATCAATCTGAGCCCCGCTGATGCAGGCAACATCGACAAAACCGGCCTGTTGAGCCCCCATGACCTCTCTCTGAGTGCCGGTATAGTAGGCCCGCTCACAGTTGACCGCACAGTTGACGCACATGGGCAGGCGGCGGGGGGAAGGTCCGGCAGCTCCGTATTCCACCATCATGTTGAAATTGGGGGCATGGGTGTACTTGGCCACCGTGGCCGCCATCAGAGGCATACCCACGCCGATAAAGGCCAGTTCCCCGTCCTGTATTTCCCGGGCGGCCGAAACCGCCATCAGTTCAGGAAGACTGTAGTCTTTCGCATAATTAGCCATTCAAAATCACCTCACTTCGCCCATTTTCTGATATTTGTGCTCACTTTGCATTAAGCGGTTGAGCCGGTCATAGCCGACCATTTTGCAGTATTCATCCCAGTCCCTGGTGCCCAAAATGTGCTTTTCCATCCACTGTTCAAAGCCTTCCTGGGTGGCAAACTGGCGGTAGGCGTCCAGCCCATAGGCCAGGTCATGGTGGTAAAAGAAGGGCGCTTCGCGCCAGTGGGCTCCAAACGGGGCATGGACCACTGCGTCTACGTAATAGTAGGGTATAACGGTCAGGTTGGGCTGGCGGCGCACCTCGTTCTGGGTGACGATCTCTTCAACACTGACGATTACAGTTCGGGCGGCCCGGGCCAGGGTATCGGTGTTGCCGTAGATGCCGTAGCACTGAACGTTGCCGATCTCATCCGCCCGGGAGGCATGAATAACTGCCACGTCCGGATTGGAAGCCGGAACCAGGGACAGCGGTTCTCCCGAATAGGGATCTTCAATGACTTTGATTTTGGGATTGTGTTTGATAATGTCAGAGCCCAGCTGCGATTTGGTGGGCATAAAGGGGAGGCCCATAGAGCCGGCCAGCCATCTCATGGCCGCTCCAAAATTACTATAGTCTTCCACCTCCAGGGGCCGGGGAATACCTTTTTCCACCGCCCGGCGGAAAACCTTGTCTTCGCCTTCGATCCCGCCCCAGTTGTAGGCCATTTCGATCTTGCGCACCAGGCCGGCGCCGATCAGGGCTGAAGACATGCCGATCTGACTGGTGATGACTAAATCCAGGGTTTTGATCCGGTCTCTTTGCCGCACCATTTCCCAGATCAAGGCCGCCGGGGCTGCGCTAACGGTCATACCCAGGTAGCATCCTTCATGAATGAATTTTTCGACAGCCGCTTGGGCGCTAATGACTTTGTCGACCAGCGGTTTGGCGCGCCCTTTCCCGGGGGTCATCGGCACAAAATTCATAACTCTCTCCTCCTTCGTATTCCGGCGCTCTATCCATCCTCTTCGGAGCCTGAAAGGCTTTGGCCGCGCCGTTTCTTTTATATATAAGGGGGTATTCTTGGTACTGCTATCTCATCTTATAAATGTTGAGCGGATCGATTTCTTCCCGCAGCAGGCGGATTTCATCAACCAGGACCGGCTCCGCTTCGGTAGCCCGGGATACGTCGATATCAAAGCCGGTGTTGGCCTTTACCTCATCGGGAGTAATCCCGGGGAAGTACTGGTCCAGGTACATGATCTTGGTGGTATCGTCGAATTTCAATATCCCCAGGGATGATATGAAACAGCTGGGGCCGCCCTGCATGCCCAGTTCCTCGCGCCTGACCAGGGTCCCTTCCGGCCATTTTTTGACCATCCAGCCGGGGGTGGTAAGATAGTCGACAAACTCGCATACCCGCCGTTTCTGGTGGGCCATAAGGATAACCGTGGTTTTGGCAAAAACCCCGATATCCACAGCTCCGGCAGTACCCGCCAGCCGCTTGGCCGGTTTGTTATAATCACCTCCGATAAAAGTTGAATTGACGTTGCCATATTTATCGATCTGGGCACCGCCTATAAACCCGAAGTCTATTTCGTTGCGGCTCAAAGGGAACAGCCCTTCCGGATCCCCCATCTGCCAGGACGATCCGTAGGTCAGGCGGCTGTCCATTATAGAAATGGCCAGTTCCTGGGGATTGGCGTCGGCCTGGCCGGTTTCCACGAAGATGATCATGTCGGGGCTGTAGATCTTTTTGGCCAGCTGGGAGGCCACCAGGGGCAGCCCGGTTCCAATCAGGCCTTTCTTGCCGTCAAAATTCTTTAAGAATCTGGCCGAATGGGCGACCATCGCTTCTACTGGCGAATATTCACCCGGTTTTGCGTACTTCTTAGCCATTATTGCACCCCTCCTTTCGATCTCGGGGCGTAGCCGTAAGGCGGCTTGGCCCGGAGCTTCTCCAAACGGCTGGCACCCAGTTGGTTGATCTAGTCCTCATGGCCGTTTTCATTAAAAATCCAGGCTTCGGCCCATTTGTCAAAGCCCTCCTGGGTGGCGCAGCTCTTGGCGTATTCCTGAAGGAATGGGATATCCATGTCGTAGGCATTGTAGACCTGACCAGGATGGGCCCCCCAGGGAAGCTCCACCACCAGATCCACCGATGTGGACGGGATGCAGTTACGGTTGGGGTCTTGCCTGATATATGATTCCGGCACTACCTTTTCCGCCGTGACAATCACTTTCTTGGCAGAAAGAGCGGCGAAATGATCAAAGGTCAAACTCCCATCAATTCTAACGGTTCCTTCTTCACCCACCATCTGAACATGGCAGATGCAAACATCCAGTTTGATAGCGGGAACCAGCTGCACGGTTCCCATATTAAAGAAAGGGTCCTCCATAAGGACATATTTTTGGTTGGGAAGCATGCTCTTGTCTCTGGCCCATTTGCTTACTTCGGCAAGGTTGTCATAGGCCGGATTCAACACATCGGTGCCGATGCAAGTCTTGGAAGCAATGAAGGGCACTCCCGCCTGAGCGGCCATGAGTCCTATGCTCAGATCGAGATGGCCGATTTCATCAGTGACAATAGTGCCTGCTTCGGCCCTCCTCTTCAAATTGGGTGAAATGCCGAAAGCGCCGTTGGAGGTATAGCAACCCCGGTACGCTTCCACACAGCCCCCGCCCACCAGGATGTCATCACAGAGCGAGCAGGTTCCAAACAGCACCAGGTTCTTTTTCTTCTGGCGCACAATCTCCATAGCGGCGGCTACGGGCCTTCTGTCTTCAACGATGCCGCCGGTAAAAATGGTGTCACCGTCTTCTACCAGCCCCATGGCTTCTTTCAGGCTGACCACTTTACTCTTT
>JBDKUE010000245.1:0-4413 GCA_039679855.1 Syntrophomonas sp. | reverse complement strand
CAATTACCGGGTGCACACTCCGGTGCTAAAAAAGCCAACCTTTCGGCAGAGTTTAAAAGGAAAACCGATTGCATCATTTATCATTCTCAGCATAATCGTATTGGGGTGCATTTTTGCTCAGCATGTTTACAACCATGACCCGACCGGATTTTATCTGCAAAGCTTGAGCCAGGCCCCCAACTCAGAATTCTATTTTGGAACCGACTCACTGGGACGCGATATATATTCAATGATCTGGTATGGCGGACGAGCCTCAATCGCTATCGGCCTGCTGAGTGCGGCGATAATCACGGGGATAGGGGTTGCCTACGGCTGTATCAGCGGAACTGCCAGTTCGCGGGTCGACGCGCTCATGATGCGCGCCACGGAGATAGTTGGCAGCATCCCCGCATTGCTGCTCTTGCTCCTGCTAACGTCGGTTATGGGGACCCAGAACATAGTTAAGATATCCTTTGCCATCGGGGTTACCGGCTGGTGCGCCCTGGCCCGGATCGTGCGCAGTGAAGTCAGGCAGATACGCAGCTGTGAATACGTGCTTGCGGCGCGGTGCATGGGGGGAAGCCTGCCGCATATCATGCGGCGGCACTTGATACCGAATTTTGTTTCCACCATCATGTTTGTGGTCGTGTCCAGTATAAGCTCCAGTATGTCGATGGAGTCGACCTTAAGCTTTCTGGGACTGGGGCTTCCGGTTGATGTAATTTCCTGGGGCAGCATGCTTTCTCTGGCCAACAAAGCGCTGCTTCTAAACACCTGGTGGGTGATAATCATTCCCGGCCTGTTTTTGGTCACAACTCTGGTATGCATAACCAATATCGCTTATTTCTTCAGAAAAGAAACCAACAAACGGGAAACCAATCTATAACGAGGTGAAGAAATGTCCCACGCTTCAAATGGTCGGTTTCTTATTAACAAACCAGGCAGGGCCTTCGAATCTCATGTCTCGTTGCGGCGGTGTGAAAGAAACTGCTTGGCAGTATCTTGTGATGCCTAAATGGGGACTGCCTTAACATAAATTATTTGATCAAGGGAGGAATATTGATGATTTTCAAAAGAAGAGTAGCTGCGTTGACGGTCGTCGTTTTGCTCATATGCTCCGCCTTTAGCCTTACCGGTTGTTCTAAAAAATCGGTACAGACCAATGCTTCGAATCTTGCCAATACCCTGGTATATGCGGGCGAAAATACCGATACCATCAACCCGATACTAAATGATCACGGCGAGCTGGCCAGTATAATTTTTTCCGGCTTGATGAAGTATGATGCGAAAGGCACCCCGGTTGTGGACCTGGCCAAGAGCTATACCTATGATGATAATTCTCTTACTTATACCTTTATCCTGAGGCAGGGAGTTTCCTGGCATGACGGAACGCCCTTTACGGCTGACGATGTGGTGTTTACATATAACGAGTTGACCACCGACAAAACCCTGTCCGCAAGTGTTCTCAGCGAGTATGTGGACATCGCCAGCATAAAAGCCAGGGATCAGTACACGGTTGATATAACCCTTTCTAAATACAATGCCGCCATGCTCAACTATTTTACGATTGGAATCCTTCCCAGGCATCTTCTGGAGGGTAAGAACCTGACCACCGATCCCTTCAATCAAAAGCCGGTTGGTACGGGCCGCTACCAGTTTGTTGAATGGGATAAAGCCGGCGGAGCTATCACCCTGGTGAGGAACGAAAAGTACTATGATAAGGTTCCCAGTATCGAGAAAATCGTGTATAAAACCGTTGCGGTAGAGAGCACCAAGGCCCTCATGCTGGAATCAGGCGAAGCGGATCTGGCCTGGCTCAACGCCAAATATGCCGAGAAATTCCGCAATAAGCAGGGCTTTGTAAACCACGATTTCAAAACCGCCGACTACCGGGCCGTTTCCATGGACTTTCGAAGCGACTTCTGGAAACAAAATCGGGATTCCATCGGCGTTCTTAATTACGCTATCGATAAAGAAGCGGTCGTAAAAAGCGTCTTGAACAGCCAGGGATGCATTGCCTACAGCCCTATTCAGTTAAACGCGTTTGGCGGCAACAAGGATGCTGATATCTACAAGTCCAATCTCAACAAATTTGCCGAAGAGATGAATAAACTCGGCTGGACTAAAGGCAGCGACGGCATCTATGAGCGCAATGGCCAGAAGTTTCATTTCAAAATTCAGGTTCGCGACTACGAAGAAGAGCGCATCGATATAGCCAACATTGTTTCCAAACAGCTAAAAGATGCCGGCGTAAACATGGAAATCGTACTGGTTACCAAGTTCGACTGGACGAAACCGTACAACGGATTTTTGGCCGGCTACGCGGTTGAGTTTGATCCGGATGCGACCTATCAGCAATTCGCCAGCGACGGCAGCGGGAACACCATGAAGTATTCCAATTCAGTAGTCGACAACCTGTTGACCCAGGCCAGGCACACTAAAAGCACTTCAGAAAGAAAGGACCTGTATGGTAAATTCGAGGTTGAGTTTGCCAAAGATCCCGCTTCCGTCCTGGTTGCCTATCTTGACGGCAATTATGTGGGCATTAGCGGACTCAAGGGGTTAAACACAACCAGAGTTCTAGGGCATCATGCGGTTGGGGTCATGTGGAACATAGAGGAATGGACCCTCTCTAGATAGTTGAAAGTGCAAGTCAGTTATAGAAACAAAGTGAATTTGGGGCGTACCGGGCGGTGTACTTAACGCCCGGCACGCGTCTCAAAAAGATGGTGGAGGCGGTGCCAGTGACAAAACCGGTTTTGCAGCTTGTAAATTTATCAATTAGCTTCGATACTCCCCAGGGAGAAGTGGAAGCAGTTCGGGATGTCAGCCTGTCGCTTAACAAAGGGGAAATACTGGCTTTGGTCGGGGAATCCGGGTGCGGGAAAACCGTTATGAGCCAGTCAGTTCTAAAGCTGCTTCCTAAAACTTCGAGGATAAAGAAGGGACAAATTATTGTTGATGGCGACGATATAACCGGTTATAAAGAGAAACAAATGCGCAAGCTGCGCGGCAACACTTTATCTATGGTGTTTCAGGACCCCATGACCACTTTAAATCCAACCATTCCTATTGGTAAGCAGATCACCGAATCTATTTTAAAGCATGAGAAGGTTTCCAAAGCGCTGGCCAGGCAACGGGCTATTGAAATGCTGAACCTGGTGGGCATTAACAATCCCGAGTATATGTTTTCATTGCAGCCCCACTTTTTCTCGGGCGGAATGCGCCAGCGCTGCGTATTGGCCATAGCCCTGGCCTCCAAGCCCAAGGTGTTGTTTGCCGATGAAGCCACCACCGCCCTCGACGTAACAGTTCAAGCCAGGATGCTCGATCTGTTATCTGCTATCCGGCACCAGACCGGGGTTGCCATAGTCTTCATTTCTCATGATTTAGGGGTGGTGGCCCGCATTGCCGACCGGGTGGCGGTCATGTACGCCGGAAAGATCGTTGAAATCGGCACGGCTGAGGAGGTATTTTACGACCCCCGGCATCCCTATGTGTGGGGACTCATGTCAGCCCTGCCCTCCCGGGCCCGGGAGGGAGAAGCCCTGACCAGTATTCCCGGCATGCCACCGATCATGCTGGACCCTCCCCCAGGTGATGCATTTGCGGTTCGCAACCAATTTGCCCTGGAGATCGATTACCGGGAAGCGCCGCCCATGTTTCAGATATCCCCCACCCACAGCGCGGCAACCTGGCTGCTTGATGAAAGAGCCCCGGAGATTATACCTCCCATTTTGCCAAAGAGAAGGGCCAGCGCGTGAGCACAGCCGAGATTTTAAGGGTAAACAATTTAAAACAGCATTTCTATATCAACAAAAATTTAACCATCAGGGCGGTAGATGGTGTAACGTTTCAGATTAACCAGGGTGAAGTCTTTGGCCTGGTGGGTGAAACCGGCTCGGGGAAATCAACCGTTGCGCGTACAATTATGGGAATAAATACGGCCACCGGCGGTGAAGTGTATTTTAAGGGCTATAAGATTTCTGAAAAAAGAATTTATAAACAGCACAAAAAAGACATCCACCGGAACATGCAGATAATATTTCAAGATTCAGCTGCGGCCTTAAATCCGAGAATGACTGTTGAACAGATAATTGCCGAACCTCTACAGGTAAATCGCATTATAGACGATAAAAATGAACTCCGGGAGACACTGGAAAGCCTACTGCTGGAAGTCGGTTTGGACAACACCTTTAGAACGAAATACCCCCCTGAAATCTCCGGGGGGCAGCGGCAAAGAGTCGCCATTGCCCGGGCCTTAAGCACCAGCCCTGACCTTATTATCGCCGATGAGCCGATTGCATCTCTGGATGTTTCCATCCAGGCGCAGATAGTCAATCTATTTCAAGGCCTGCAGCGCGAGCACCGGTTTTCATTTCTGTTTATAGCCCACGACCTGTCCATCATCAAGTACATCTGCGACCGGGTGGC
>JBDKUE010000219.1:0-30754 GCA_039679855.1 Syntrophomonas sp. | reverse complement strand
GTTTCCCATAAGTTTTTCCACCAAGCAAGAGAATGAATAGTCCTTGCCACCTCACTATTCCAAAACGGCTTCATTTCATCAGGGACATTTTCCCCAAATTCATGCTTTATGCCGGGAATCGCCATGGCGATATAGCCGCCCTTTTTCACAAAAGGAATGAGCGACGGGAGCATTTCTGGCGTATCACCGAAATGATGATAAGCGCCCACAGTGAACAACAAGTCAAAATATCCGTATGCAAAAGGCAAGCCTTTGGTCGCGTCTACGGAAATCGGAACGGCCTTATCGTCAATCCCGATAGATTTGAACCGCTCATAGTTTTCAGTTGGCGAAATCCAAAGGTCGGCGGCGAAAACGGATGCACCATGTTTTTTCGTCAAATAAAGCGTGGAAAGACCACACCCGCAGCCGAGGTCAAGGATTCGCATATTCTCATTGATGTTCAGGTGCGACGACAATTCCTCTGATAATCGCATGGCGTTTGGCCCCATCATTGTGGCTTTCAGGAACTCAACATTTTCATCATTGGACATAAACTGGTCTGTAAATGGATACATGGTATTCTTCCTTTCTAACTTACGCCTTATATCTCTTAATCATAATTCAATTATACCCTGCTCTTTTATAAAGGCTCCCTACTAAACGATACAGAAATAAAAAGGCGACATGGCACATTAGTTACGCCATGTCGCCTTTAAGGGTCATCCACTATTCTTCATTTCGGATAATATCTTATACACCGTTTTTGGTGATAAATAATATTCGATTGCCAACTGCTCAACCGATATACCGCTCTTGTATCCCTCGAAAATAGCCTTATTTCGCTTACTCAGAGAATGTCTGGTGTTTTTCAACTCGCCCCATCTTTTTTTGTTCTCTGCTCTCCGGGGTATATAAAGATATTCTCCGTCAATATGTTCTTGTATTGCCGCAATCAATTTATCCGGCAATACGCAAATTGCGTTTTTATAGCCCATTGTGCGCCTCCTATATAGTAAAAATAGGATTGCGCAAGGACTATCCTTATTGGGAAATTATGCGATAGTCCTTGCGCCGCACAATTCCGAACTCAGTTTACCTTTGATTATAAGTCAATGCTCCTTTCGCTTATTATCTGCTGTTTCGTTCTTTGACATGCTTTTTCATACGTTTCATTTCATCCTTGCCGCCAAACATTCTATTGATTTTTTCATTTTCGAGCTGGCGGGCATTTAGGCCGGTATAGTTAACTCTTTATTGATATTCCCGTCTTATTGTCTGTACTATTTGAACACATAAATATCGCTACTACAAGCATCATGCCTGCCAGACTATAAAAGCCGATAATAGGATTGGAATTACTGAGAAGACCGCTGATTAGTGCTGGTCCAAAGAACATTCCTATACCCCAGAAAAGATAATATGCTCCAGATATTGTTCCTTTTAATGAATCCGGAACAATATCGTTTAAATTAGCCATGGAAGAGATGTAAAACAGTCCCAGTCCAAGGCTGCCCAAGCTAAGCAGCAGGCTTATCCATGGTTGCGTTAAGGTGGGAAAGATAAAGATGCTAATAGCAGCAACCAGTAACCCGATTATCATAAATGCTTTACGGCCCATTTTATCTGATAATGGGCCAGTTATTAGCTGAGATATACTTATGGCCACATAGAAAAGTGAAAAGAAGATGCTTATATCTGTCGGACCAAAGTTCTTCATTCTAAGTAAAAAGGCTGGGATAACCGTCAAAAATACACCATATCCTGCTCCATACAGAGCTATACCTATTAGTGATATCAGGACGCTTTTGCTAGAAACAAGCAACTTCAGCTCTTTTAGGCTCATGGAGTTTTTCTGAGAGGAATCGATTGGCGATACATTTTCTACGGTAAAGAAAAGAATTATTGCTCCCGCTAAGCATACCAAAGCATAAAAAAGGAAGGGCTGATTTCTCAGCAATTCTTTGCTAAGAATTATTCCTAGTATTGGACCAATTGTGAGACCGGTATGGAGTGAGGCATTATAAAACCCCATAGCCTTACCTTTGTTAAGAGGGTATTTTATCGACAATAAAGCTGGAGCTAGGGCCCAAACTGGTGCTTCTCCTACTCCTTGTATCATTCTACCTATAAAGATAGAATTAGCACTTGCTGAAAAATAATATACTGCCCCAGTAATGAAACATAAGATATAACCTGCTAAAAGCAGGGGTTTAAATCCCAATCTGTCTGATAAATAACCTATGGGCAATTGAAAAAGAATATAGGAGATGGCAAAAGCAGAGGCAAGATATCCTACAGTTGCCCCGGTTCCTGATAAAGTAATAATTCGCTGGGGCAGTAAAGCAACAATCATGCCAACACCTAGCATCATTAAAAAGACGGCTATATTTAGACCGATAAAGGTCTTATCTCGCAACATTTCTTAATCCCTTATAAGCAATAACCGTTCGTTAAGAGCACGCAACACTACAATTTACTCTAGTCACCATACTGGATATATTATACATTAGCACTACGCCAAGGGCACTCAATAAAAAAGAACCCTTCTAGGCTTCTTAATGCAACGATAATCCGATTTCTGATTGGTGTCATTTGTGAACATGGCACCAATGGCAAGCAAGCGGAATTCCTGGTTCCCATCTACCCGTTAAGGATTACCTTCTCTTTTAACGGCTTGGCCTTTTCTATTAAAATGAGAAATGGATTATCAACTTATTTTTGCTTACGGAATTTATAAGCGGATAAAAACTATTTTATATGCTTATAATGGAGGTTCTATATGAAACAAAAAGTGATTTTACTTGTGTTAATTGCTTTGTCATTATTTTTGATATCCTCTTGCGGTTCGAAAAATAGTATTAGTTCAAATTTAACAATTAACATCAACAACATTAATATTACTAACAAAATTGATGAAAAGACGCCGAATAACGATAATACTTATGTATCGGTAGTTGTTTCACTTCAAAACAATAGCAATGAAGCACTTAATATTACCAAAGCTGGTTTTAACTTAATCGATAGCCAGGGGGAAAAGTATAATATAGATCAAACTTTTAAAGAAAAAGCACTTCCAATATACAGAAATATGCAACCAGGTGAAAGTAACCTTATTACAGTTGTATTTCAACTTCCCAAAGAAAAGGCTCTTTCAAAATTACAGTACGTAATTGAGTGTCAAACAAGTAATAATAAAACCAATACTTTTGGTGGAGAAATTATGATAAATAAGTAATAAAGCAGCCCAGCTTATTTAACCACTCCGACACATCATTTTTAGCCCTGTCAGCGTTGCGGCCTCGGATGGCCAAACCATCAATAACTCTGGAATCCGGGCAGAGCTTTTTGAGGTCGCGCATACTTACTCCCAAACCGCTTCCTTCATGAGTGCAAAACGGAACCACGGTTTTGTCCGATAATTTGTATGATTCTACAAAATTGAAAACTGCCATGGGCATGGTTGCCCACCAATTGGGATATCCGATAAAGACTACATCATAGGAGTCTATGTTCTCAACCTCTATGGCAAGCTCCGGCCTGGAGTTATTTTTCTTCTCCAATTCCGCTTGCTCTACGACCATGTCGTAATCACGCGGATATGGATCTACGGTCACAATTTCAAGGATATCTCCACCCACGCGCTCATGGATCTGGTTGGCGACTTTGCGGGTATTGCCGGAGTGGGAAAAATAAGCCACAAGTATATTTGTTGTTTTTACTTTCATGGTATTTAATCCTCACATTTTATTTAAGAAGCCCCTCCCCACCTCGTGTAATGGCAGAACAGGTGGATATTATTAGAGAGGATTCTTTGATTAGATTCCTTCATAATTCCTTTTTTATTTACTTTTATCATGCTTTTTGCAAAATCAATTCTTTTATTCCGGGCTTTTTATACACCTTAAAATAGACCATTACCGCATTTATCAATAATGTGGTGCTGGTGACCAGGAAAATGCTTCTAATACCCCATAGGGCCGCCAACTGCCCGCCTAAAACCGCTCCCCCAAATGCGCCCAAATACATAGCCGACATGGTAAAACCGAAAACACTACCGGTTAACAAATCCGGGGTGATTTTCTTAATCAGGGTATTAACCGAAGGTATCAGCCCGGCGGCTGCCAATCCTACTAGAAAACGGCAGGCAATTAATTGCCACGGACTCCTTACCAGGGCCTGCGGGATAAAAAACAACCCGGCAGCTATAAGCGCGCCCAGCATAACTATATGGGGCCCGGTTTTATCCGAAATCCTTCCCAGCCGGGGAGCGGCGATTATGTTGGCCAGCCCGGCGGCTGAGAAGGTTATTCCGGCCAAAAGGGCCACATGAGCGCTGCCCGGGGACAACTCGGCTACATACACGGTGATAATCGGTTCTATCGAGTAAAATGCCATCGATATTACCAAAAGAGTCACAAACATCATGATAGTTAAACTCTTTTCTGGAATATCGTTCCACATATCCTTGAGGCCGGTTGACTTTTCATTTCGACGTGTAAACGACTCTTTTACGAACAAAGCGGTAGCCATAAATGAAATCATCACTAAAGCACCGGTTATAAAAAATACATCGGGCAGGCCAAAATTCTCTGCTATATAGCCGCCGATTACAGGACCCAGCAGGGAACCCGCAATGGAGGAGGTAGACAGCGTTCCCAGCGCCCATCCAGCGTGTTGAGCCTCGGTTTGAGTGGCGATCAAGGTGGTACACGCGGTGCTATAACCGGTAATGACGCCCAGCAGTAATCTCAAGCCGATCAGCTCATAAACATTCCGGGCAAAACCCATACTAAATACGACCAGGGCCATTCCCAGACTGGCTCGCAAAAGCATCGGCTTGCGCCCCCATTTGTCAGCCGCCCGGCCCCAGATCGGGGAGAAGACAGCAGATACTATGAAAGTAACACCGAAAGCAATCCCGGAAAACTGTTCGATTAAAGTGGTGCTGTTGACTCCGAGATGCCTTATATAGAGCGGCAATACCGGGGCTATCTGGCTCATTCCTATGCCGACTACAAACATTCCGAACCAGCAAACCAATAAATTTCTTTTCCAAATGGGCATGAAAAAAAGCCTTCCTTCAGCTGGGTTTCAGTGTTCATCTTTTACTCTATTTTAGGATACCCTGCCGCCCGGTACCTTTGGGACTACTGCTTTTTACCAGTTCGCTGAAAGTCAAAGACCACTTGTCCTTTTTCTATCTTCAAAGCGGTATCAAATACCTTCCCGGCCTTAGATTTAAATCCTTTTAAAACCGCCGTCTTACCTTCTCTAAGGAGTTTTTTAGCCTGATACTCGCTGATCTTCATCCCGGCCACAAGCTTCCAAATCACGAACTTGCAACCATCCTTCCAACCGGAACAGCCATAGCCCCTCTGGCTTTCAATCACCGGCTTCCCGCAGACTGGACAGGCCCCGATGCAATTTGCCGCATCATTACCGCCAGGCCCCGGAGCGCCTTCTTTAGCTGTTAAGCTGGCAATTATCTGCCCGGTGAATTCTCTAATCTCCTTCATAAAAACATCTCTCTCATACTGCCCTTTTTCGATATCCGCCAGCTTCATCTCCCATTCCGCCGTAAGTTCCGGGTCTTTGAGCTCCGACGTAACGATGTCTATGAGATGCTTTCCCTTATCCGTAGGAATCAATATCTTCTTTTGACGCTCTATATATCCGACCGATATCAACTTCTCAATTATAGCCGCCCTGGTGGCCGGTGTGCCCAATCCCTTCCCCGCCATGGCTTCTCGTAATTCCTCATCGTCGATTCTGCGGCCAGCGTTCTCCATAGCGCTAAGTAAATCGGCTTCGGTAAACCGCTTGGGTGGTTTGGTCTCTTTATCAAGAATCTCCGCTTTTCCTAAATTGAGAGTTTGGTTCAGGGATAATGCCGGCAAGGTTGGCTCCTTGTTTTCTTCGTCATCCACCGGCGCGTTTCCGTACAACACCTTCCATCCGAATTCCGCTATAACCCGGCCTTTGCTAACAAATGTCTCCCCCTGGCAGGTAATTATTACAGTCGTTCGTTTGATTTTCGCCGGCGGCAGGAAAATAGCAAGCATACGCCTGGCAATCAGCATGTAGATCTGTTGTTCCCGCTGGCCCATTTTAGCAGGGGCCGAATCAGTTACCACTATGGCAGTATGATCAGAGACTTTTTTGTCATCTACATATCTCTTATCTTTGCTTGTTCTGGTCTTGAGCTCAGCAATAACCGGCCCTAATTCCGTACCCGTCAAGGCATTTAATCTTCCCGGTAATGTTGCGGCCATGGCAGCTGTCAAATGCCGGCTGTCGGTCCTGGGATAGGTTATTAAATGATTTTCATAGAGCTTTTGAGCAATATTGAGCGTCTGTTCGGCAGTGAAGCCGTATTTTTTATTGGCCTCTTTCTGCAGGTCATTGAGGTTGAATAACTGAGGCGGCTTCTCTTGAACTTCTTTTTGCTTTACATCAGTTATTATCGCCGGGGAGCCTGGTTCCAAAAGTTTAAGTATCTCTTCGGCCTGGCCCCTATCGTTAAAGCGATCTTGCTTTCCTTTGAACCATTTTCCCTTGAAATTCAACTCCTCATTTACGACAAAAAGAACTTCAATTTCATAATACGGGGAAGGAATAAAGCTTTCAATTTCCCTTTCCCGGTTGACAATAAGCGCCAGGGTGGGCGTTTGCACACGCCCGACCGTCAATTTATCGCCAAACTGAACCGTAAAACCCCTGGTGGCGTTGATCCCCACTATCCAATCGGCTTGACTGCGGGATATGGCAGCCCGGGCCAGGTTCTGCATCTCTTTTTCCGGCCTTAGACTTTGAAAAGCAGCTCGGATGGCTGCCGAGGTAGTTTCGGACAGCCAGAGACGAGAATGAGGTTTTCTGCATTTAAGGAATTCCATTATGTATCTGAATATTAGTTCGCCTTCCCGGGCGGCATCACAGCCATTGATAAGCCCTTCAACATCCTGCCTTTTGATCAGATCGCGCAGAATCTTCAACTGTTTTATGGTGGATTGCTTCGGGCGTAATTGAAAAGGTTCAGGAATAACCGGAAGCATACTGATATTCCATCGCTGCAGCCTTTCATCATAATCCTGTGGCATAGCCAGCTCTAAAAGATGTCCAACCGCCCAGGAGATGATCATTGTGTCCCCCTCCAGAAAGCCATCGTGTTTTTTGAAATTCCCGGAGAGGGATTGGGCAATATCCTGGGCTACAGAAGGTTTTTCGGTGATGAGTAAAGTCTTCATGTGCTTCTCCTGTAAAGGCAATAATCATATGGTGTTTACCAATACTATAAGCTTAATTTTATCGTACAAAAAAAGATAGCGGACTTTTTGTGTCCACTATCTATATACTAGTTTAGCATCACATAGTTCTTTTTCCAGGCCATACCGAGATCAAACCGTTTTTAATTCGCCTTTAACTGCAAGGGGGTGCGGTTTTCTTCTTCTAACATGGGCTCAGGTCATCGATGATCACCGTTCTGGTTCCCCCGTCCCAGCCGATTTGAGCCCCCAACGCCTTTCCGACCGCTCCCACCGGCAGCAGCGTGCGGCCGTTATTGATTACAGCGGCCGTATCCATGGACACCTGGCTGCCGTTAACGTTAATTTCGTTCTGTCCTATGGTAATTTTTACTATAATTGTACCTTTGGTAAGGGTCGCGGTCTGGGTAGCTCCATCCCATTGCACCTGTGCACCCAGGGCTGTGGCGATAGCTCCCACCGGCAGCATGGTCCTGCCGTCCTCGTTGACAATGGGTTTAACATCCGATACCAGCGGCTGGCCGTTGATCACTACATTGACGGTGTTGGGATCGTTTGGGACAACTACGTGAGTTGGAGTTGTCGTGGTGGGAGGGGTCACTGTGCTTGTAGTCCCGGTATTGGCACCTGCGCTGTTAAGGGCCTTAATTTCCGCGAAGCTCAAGGCTTTGTTGTACAGTCTCACATCGGCCATTTTTCCCCTGAAGAACAGGCTTTTATTGTTTATATCGTTTCCGGTTCCTATCCTCATATTGTTGCTAGACGGCATAATTGAGTCACCGGGAATGTCACAGGTTCCCTCCAAAGCACCATTTACATACATGTAAAGAGCCTGCCCGTCATAGCAAAACAACACATTGGTCCAGTTGTCACTAGTCTTGTAGTCGTCAAATGCTCCGGCGAATACAGATCTTTCACCTACTTTGTTGTATCTAGTGTCCATTCTAAAGGCATAAGTGCCCTGAGCGTACGCGTGATAAACGTTGTAGGTGGAATCGGAATCCAGTTGGGAAAAAATCGAGCCGTTTACTTTAGGTCCTTCGACCGGGTCCACCAACACCCAGGCGGATATGGTAAAGTTACTGCCCGGATTAAGATCGGGACTGCCCGGCACATTAATGTATCCTCCGTTGAAGACCGCGCATTTCCCCACTACAGAATCATCTACGAAGGAGACATCACCCACTGCCGAGCCGTTGTGTCCGTTGCCGGAGGCGTCATTGTAGTCACCGTTAAGCTTGAATTGGGCCATAAGCCCGTTGTCTGCCGCGAAACAACTGCCCAGGGCCAGGACTGATATTAAAACCGTCATTACCAGGATCGACAAATACCTGTGACTCATCTTCATTTGCTACCCTCCATTTTAAATATTTCGCTTTTGGACTTCCTGTTCGTGTCGCTGGTATAAGCTTGTTATATTCACCTCACTTACCTAATCGCTCAAGGCGGGGACATCGCCTCATTATATTATTGCACAGCACCAATTGACTAACATCGGTACATTAACCTATTTATGGCTTCCCTGATCAAGCCAAAGTTCTCATTCTTCAGTACGTAGGAAGCCTTCAGCAAAGCAATCAATGGATAAGAATATCGCAGTTGACCCAGGGGAATGAGTTTGAGAAGAAGTATGCGGAACAATTCGGCAGTACCAATAAGCCAGCCAAACCGCTTGGAATGGCGCTGGTGCATGTATAAGCTGCAAGTGGAGTGGAAACAGCTACTTTGGCAAAGTGTGGTGGTGTTCGGTATACCAGGCCGATACCTGGGCGCGGGTATTGAGATTCAGCTTGGAGAGAATATGCCGGACATGAGCATCGACAGTGCGGCGGGAAATATAAAGCTGCTCAGCTATTTGGCGGTTGCTGAGCCCCCGAGTGACCAGTTGAGTAATTTCCAATTCACGCCGGGTCAGCGCTCCCGCTAAAAGAGGAGCAGAGTTTTTCACTCCCGGGGTTGGAATTAGCGTCTCAACCGGGCTTAGAGCCCAGGCGGTGATTTGCTCCGGCATCAGGGTAGCACTTAGGGACTGTGCGGCCTGATCCACTTCCTTCCCCAGTTCGGCAGTAACCACCGAATAATTGGGATCAGGAAGCCAGGTAACAACCCCTACATGGTTTCTCAGGGCCGCAGAGGCTGCAAACAGCTGTACAGCGCGCTCCTTTTGTCTTTGGCTTCGGGCAACCTGACCTAAATAATCAAAACAAAGAGCGATTATTTCATAATATTTTAATTTCTTGGCGGCAAGGACTCCTTCGGACAGAATAGACTCCGCTTGCTCAAGGTCGCCTTTGCCGACCAGTGACCGTCCCAGTACGGCCAGAATCCTGGCCTCGAATAATACGTCTCCCTGTAGCTGTGCTTCGTTCAAAGCTTCCTTAAATACGGGTATGGCCTTTTCATTCTGGTCCTGGAAACAGTAGAATACCCCCAGCCAAAAAAGTGCCACATACAAGGTCCGTTGCTCATGCTCATACTGCATTCGCGCCAAAGAGCAGGCTTGTCCCAAATATGATTCGGTTTTTTCCAGATTCCCCTGGATCTGCTCAACAGAGCCCAGAGTGCACAGTGCGGCAACTGTGTCCAATATATCACCCATGTCGGCGGAAAATGACAGGCACTCTTCGGCCAGACGTCGGGAGGCTTCCAGTTGACCCTGGCTCCTGGCAAGTACACTTGCCTGCACCAGAGTTCTGGCTCTTTCGATGGTTTGCGCTGGCGCCAGGGCCAGGAGTTTGCTGGCCATGGCTAATCCATCGGCAACATGCCCCTTAAGATCATAGAAGCAGACAATGGCCGCCCATAAACGAAGGCCGGTTTGCGCCTCCTGCGGAGTATCACGGCACCATTCCATGGCCGCCCAGAAATTATTTAAATTGGTTTCAATCTGCTCCAGCCACTCCGGTGCCTCAGGTCTCCAAACGTTGAGTTCTCCCTGTTCCGCCCAGACCAGAAACCAGTCGCGGTGCCGGCGCCGCAGCACCTCCTCTTTTCCGGACTCTTGCAGCCTGGTCAGGGCATATTCGCGGATGGTTTCCAGGAAGCGGTATTTTTTTCCCTGGCCGGCATGTTTATTCATGTTGACAAGAGAGCGATCGACCAGGCGCTCCAACAGCGGAAATACGTCTTTGTCTTCCAGACCGTCCCCGGAGCAGATTCCCACTGCTTCCTGGAGTGTCCACGGTCCGGGGAAAACCGAAAGCCTGCTAAAAAGCAACTTCTCCTCACCGGTAAGCAGGTCATAACTCCAATCAATAGCCGCTCCCAAGGTCGGGTGTCGGAAATGGATATCCCGTCTATTGGAGTCCATCAGGCCAAGTCTGCTGTTCAGAGATTCCAAAAGTCCCGCCGATCTCAGCGTTCTAATTTGGCTGGTCGCCAATATAATAGCCAAGGGCAAACCATCCAGCCGGACACAGAGTTCTGCAACTGTTTGCATGTTTTTTTCGGTAAGTTTAAAGTTCCGTTTATGAATTTTCACTTGCTGCACAAACAGGTCTATCGAAGGGTTCTGAGACAGTGTATTAAGGTCAGGAAGAGTGTCCAGGTCGGGAACTAAGAGCGGTGCGACCGGAAAGACCGACTCCCATTTCAAGCGAAATATTTCTCGGCTAGTCGCCAGGATTTTTAGATTGGGACAATGCTTTAGTAAAACTCCCAAATCGGATTTTGCTTTAAGTATATGCTCGCAATTGTCCAGGGCCAGCAGCAGCTGGCAGGAACCGATGGACTGGGCTAAACGCTGGGGAAGAAGGTCGGGAACTCCCTCAATGACACCCCAGGCACGGGCAATAGAGGGCAGCACCTGAAAAGGACTGTTCAACGGTGCCAGATCAACATAAACAATATGCGCAAATAACGACCGCAAATCGTTCAGTATGGTCAGGGCCAGGCGGGTCTTGCCAACTCCGGCCGCACCGGTGAGGGTCAGAAGCCGCACCTCCTTCTGGAGCAGCCGGTCCTTGAGAGCCGCAACTTCAGTCTCTCGTCCTATCAGGGGAGGCTGGCCTGAGAAGGATTCCCTGGCAACACCGCTTATATTGTCTTCTTCACCTGCGTGTCTCAATAACTTCACTTTGGTCACCTCAGCATGATTCCAACAATACCATTTAATAAAACTCTAAACTGTTAGGCCGGTAAATTCGAATAATTGACCAGCCCATCAGCAGCTATTCCTAAGGTTTTATATTAAGTCTTCTTCAAAAAAATCAGACGATCCTCTATTTACTAAATAAATACTAACCAAAGGACCTATCAACCACAGGTGAGAAGAGAACCAGGTAGTGGCATATATTACTTGCTTTATTTACTTTAATTGAAAAACCCACCTTGTTATTATGTAGAAAAGAACAAATTAAAAATGAACAAACGAGAATGGGAGGGAATGGATCGTGCTAGTAGCCACTACCGAAAATATTAAAGGTTACAGGGTAACGGATGTAAAAGGCCAGGTGTTTGGAGTAGTCGTCCGAAGCAGGGGCCTTGGGGGCAACATCATCGCCAGTATTCGCAGTTTATTTGGCGGGGAAATTCATGAATACACCTCTCTACTTGAAGATACCCGCAAGCAAGCTATCGACCGCCTGGTTAAGAACGCGCAGCTTATGGGAGCCAATGCCGTTGTCATGATGAGATTCGATTCGAGTGAAATCGGGCAGACGATGAGTGAAGTGGTTGCTTATGGGACTGCGGTAGTCATTGAGAAAGAAGCTTAACTATGATTAATTATCTTGTGGGATGCTCCTTTGTCATAATTGCTCTGCTTTCATGGTTTATCTGGGATAAGCGTTATCGCATAAATCATGGAACTGAAGTTCCAAAGGGATATATACTGACTACTGAAGTATTTATTGATCCCGTCAGCGGCAACGAACTCAAAGTATATTACGACCCTAAAACGGGAGAGCGTTTTTACCATCAAGCTTGATATTTAAGGCCAGCCTGGTTTCGCTTAAACTCTCGCCGCTTCTTTTGATTTGACGAGGGTTTTTTAACATACTGATGTGGAGATTCTATGCGAATCTCCACATGTTTTTAAGCCGACTTTTAATCCGGTTTTTCTACTGTATGGGTGGTTGAAAATTTTGGGCCTCTTGCTGTTGTATAGCCTGCTGCCCCTGCTGAAAATAGGTGCTTTCATTCGGGCTCAATAGCATAAGCAGTTGCTGAAGTTCGCCTACATGCTGGCGTTCTTCGTTGGCTATGTGGGAGAGGATTTTCTTGATGCGGGGATCATCGGTTGCCATTATATGAGCTTCATAACCCATAATGGCCTCCAGTTCTCCCGCTATATCCACCCGTAATGCCTGCAGCATCTCGGGCATGCCCAGTTTTTTAGGCACACTGCCTACAAATGGATCACCTAACTGCGCCAAAATACAACACCTCACTTTTTTCATAGTCTTTATTAGCAGGTAAACAAATATGCAAGCAGGTTCTAAAAGGCCCACTCCAACCTCTTGCTAAAGTTGGCAATGTAGTATAATGCTATATAGTCTGGTACTCTGTTAACCCTAATTAAGGAAGATAGCCGTGGAGCGTTTGAAAAACAACCTGATCGTTCGCATAGCCGCACTGCTTTTGCTGGTCGGTCTAATTGCCTTTTTTTCCTGGCGTTTAATGCCCCAGGTCACCCACCTGTTCAAGAACCCCGAGCAGTTTCGCAGCCTCTTGCTCGCTTTTGGGAATTGGAGTCTGGCAGTGTTTATAGGCCTGCAGATACTACAGGTTATAGCCGCTCCTCTGCCCGGAGAACTTATTCAGATAGCCGGGGGTTATGTCTATGGTGTATTCACCGGAACCCTGCTTTCCATGCTGGGAATCCTGGTGGGCAGCCTGATGGCCTTTTACCTGGCCCGCTGGCTGGGTTATCCCCTGCTTCAAGCTCTGATCAGCAAAGAAAAACTGGAACACTTCCACAATCTGCTAAACAGCAACCGGGCTGAAGTCATTGTGTTCGTGTTGTTTCTGGTTCCTGGAGCGCCTAAAGATATTTTAACCTTTATCGCTGGCGCCACTCCCATCCCTTCAGGCCACTTCTTCCTGGCCGCAATGCTGGGCCGCTTCCCGGGAATACTGGTTTCATCCCTTATTGGAGCTCAACTGGAAAAGCATCAGTATTTTCTGGCCGGGATTCTCGGCCTGGCTGCTGCAACCATATTTCTTTTAGGAATTATCTACCACGAACGCCTGACTCGCTTCCTGGCTCGCCATCATCACCATAGACATCAAAAGTAAGCACCGTGGCTTTTTCTTTTTTGGCAGTATAAGCGGCTGTTTACTTTGGCACCCTAGTATTGGTACTTGAAATATCAAAACGAAGGGAGTGCTAGAGTTGAAACTTAATCAAGAAGAACTGCAGAATCTCAGACATCTGATCGGATCTCACCAGACCTCAGAAAAGAAGCTGAACTTCTATGCCGACAACGCTCAGGATCCCCAGGTAAAACAGCTGTTTCAGCAGTCGGCCCAATCGGCCAGCCAGACCCGTCAGAAATTAATGTCATTCTTAAGTTAGGAGGGTGAATGTTTTGAAGCACATGACCGATAAAGAAATGGTAAATGATATACTATCCATGGTAAACAGCAGTTTAACCACTTACAGCATGAGCATTTCGCAAAGCGCCAACCAGCAGCTACGCCAGACCTTGCAGCAGATCCGCAATTCGGATGAGCAGTTCCAGTATCAGCTGTTCCAGATTGCCGAGCAGAGAGGTTTTTATAAGCCGGCCAGCGATGCCAGCTCCCAGGATATCCAGACGGTTAAATCCCAGCTCAGTTCCTAATCTAACGTAAAAAAACCCGGATCGATTCGTGATCCGGGTTTATTCCTTTTTAGGTCCTATTCCTTTTTACGTTTCTTATGGGGCGGTCCCGGTGTTTTGACCGGTAATTCGGTTTTATGACGACCGGGCTTCTTGCGCCGTCGGCTGCTATCGGATAAAAAGGCATACACTTCATCAACCCGGTCCATGGGCACTTCAACATAAGAACTACTGCTGTTTACCTCTACTTCCCCGATCTGTTCAGCGGTCAAAGAGGTGTTGGCCAAAAGGTAATCCACCAAGCGCCGAGGTGTATAGCCGTGCAGCCTTCCCATGGGAAGTTCCACATGCACTCCCGTATCGAGAACGGCGCTTTCTACGGTTTCCTCCAGGTCTTCTTCCTGCTGGTCGCCGTCCAACAACCTCAAGGCCGCGGCCATCAGCATCCGCGGCTCATACTCGGTGCACAACTCATCAGCCATACCCAGGTACAATTCAAGTGAATTGTTCATACCCTGCATGATGCGGCTGCGCAGTATCTCTTTGCGTCCTTCCACTGCTTCCACCCGGTCCGGTAAAAGTTCGCGGCGGATGCGCTTGCCGATATGCTGTTCGATCAAACGGAGCTGGCGCCTCTGCACCGGTTCCACGATAGAGATGGCCTCACCGGTGCGGCCGGCTCGTCCGGTTCTCCCGGTGCGATGGATATATATATCGGGATCTTCCGGCAGATCAAAATTAATAACATGAGTGACCAGATCGATATCCAGACCGCGCGCCGCCAGATCGGTGGCGACCAGAATACGAACCGCTCCCCGGCGGAAGCGGCCCATGGCGTTGTCCCGCTCTTTTTGGGACATGTCGCCGTGCAGCGCGTCCGCATTGTAGCCCCTGGTTTGCAGGCGCTGAGCCAGTTGATCGACGCTCCGCTTGGTGCGGCAAAACACCAGGCTGGTAGGCGGTTGATGGGCATCGATAATGCGGCACAGGGTCTGAACTTTATAGCGGGCGCTGGTCTCATAGAAATAATGGTCGATCTCGGCTACGGTGCGTTCTTCCGGCTCAATCAAAACCTCCCGCGGATGATCCATAAATTTGCGGCCCAAATCCCTTATTTCATCCACCAGGGTGGCGGAGAACAAAAAAGTCTGACGCTCTCTGGGGCACTGCGCCAGAATGACCTCGATATCCGGTAAAAAACCCATATCCAGCATTTCATCCGCCTCATCCAGAACCATGTAGGATATACCGTTTAACTTGATGGTCCCCCGCCCCAGGTGATCCAGCAGACGGCCGGGAGTGGCTACTATAATTTCCGGTCGTTTTTCGAGGCCCCGTATCTGCAATTCAATAGATTGTCCCCCGTAGATAGCCAGAACTCCGATCTTAAGGCGTTTGCCCAGGAAGGCGATTTCCTCTCGAACCTGCAGGCACAGCTCCCGGGTAGGACATATTATCAAAGCTTGAGTCCCGGCCCCACGGGTGACCTTGTTTAAAATAGGTATGCCAAAAGAGGCCGTCTTGCCGGTTCCGGTTTGCGCCTGACCCATCACATCAAGCCCTTGCATAGCCAGCGGTATAGCTTTAACCTGAATAGGAGTTGGTGTTTCAAAACCCTTTTCATTGATCATAAACAGGAGATCGTTGTTCAGCCCCATATCTTTAAACTCTGTTGCTTCCAAGCCTGTATTTGCCTCCTTTACTGCGACCATTGGCCTCCCGTTCTAATATAACACAAATTCAAAAACCTAAAACTAACTTCGGACCGGCGGCCCATCATTTTTTATTTAAAATACTTTAAAAGATCGTGTAATAGATTTGCCTCTTCGACCATATAATGATTATGCAGTAGAAATTGGGGAGGATGCAAATGAAGCTGAGACAATCTTTGGGCAAGTTGCTCTTAAGCTGCCTGGCCTTTGTGTTATTGGTATGCCCGGCAGTCTTTGCCGCAGACGATACAAACCCTTACTACTCCGAGGCGGGGTTAAACAAAAGTCCCGGCCAGATGAACCTGGATGGCCAGCCGGCTGATTATATTTCCCTGTACATAGATCAGGAGGGACGTACCATGGTCTGCCTGAACGATGTGGTAATGCTTTTCTCCTGCCATTTGGAATATCCGGGCCAGGGGCTGCTGCTCTTGCATCACTTGGACGAGGAGCAGACTTATTCCCCGGAGCAGTATCTTTGCAGTGGCCAAATAGATGAATACACTCCCTTGCAGCGGTTGGAAGCGGTGTATTTACCTCTAAAAGATGTGGCCGCCGGATTTGACTACCAGTTGATATACAAAGGGCAGGGTTCCGTCTTTTACCTTTTGAGCCCCGCTTTTCAAAAAGCCAATCCCGACTTTCTGGCTGCCCCGAAGGATGAAGAAAAGGAGCCGTCGTCGCCCCCTGAGGACCTGCCCAACTGGGGGCCACTAAACGCCGAACTGGCTCAGAATTGGGCCGGTGAACAGATTATTGGGGCGTATTACACAAAACTCATCAACAGTCCGGAAGGCCGCACCAACAACATCGTCCTTTCCTGCGCCAAGTTAAACGGCAAGATTCTGCAGAGTGGCGAAGTGCTGTCTTTCAATCGGACCGTCGGCCAAAGAACCATTGAAGCCGGCTATAAGGAAGCCAAAATATTTGTCGGCCAGACCGTTCAAAACGGGTTGGGAGGGGGCATCTGCCAGACCTCTACTACTCTTTACAATGCCGGCCTGGAAGCGGGTCTGAAAGTTGTCGAACGCTACCGACATACCCTGCCGGTCACCTATTGCCCTTCCGGACAGGATGCCACGGTTTCCTGGGGAGGGGCCGATCTGAAGTTAAAAAATACCCTGGGACGCCCGGTAAAAGTTCTATGCTGTGTTTATGGGGACTATGTTATGGCCGCATTTACCGAAGCAGGAGTAAAATATAAGGATTAAACAAAGACCCGGCAGGCAATAATTATTATTAGTGCTCTATCAGGCACTCTTTAGGTAATGTTAAAGGAGCAGGTCCGATGAAAATAGCACTCTTGTCCCCTATAGCCTGGCGGACTCCACCCCGTCATTACGGTCCCTGGGAACGGGTCGTCTCCCTTCTGGCTGAGGGATTGATCGAAGCCGGGGTCGATGTCACCCTTTTTGCCACCGGTGATTCAATAAGCAAAGCCCGGCTTAAATACCGCTGCCTGGCGCCTTACGAAGAAAATCCCCATTTAGACCCGAAAGTCTGGGAATCTCTTCATATAGCCAATCTCTTTGAGCAAGCCGATGAATATGATCTAATTCACAACCACTATGATTTTTTGCCCCTGACCTATTCCCGTATGGTTTCCACCCCGGTCTTAACCACCATTCACGGTTTTTCTTCCAGCCGCATTTTGCCAGCTTACCTGGAATACAACCGGGATACCTATTATGCTTCTATCAGTTTTGCCGATCGCCATCCCGATCTCACCTACCTGGGAAACGTCTACCATGGCATCGATCTGGCTGAATTCGAATTTAATCCCAGGCCGGACGACTACCTGCTCTATTTCGGGCGGATTCACCCGGATAAAGGCACCCGGGAAGCCATTGACATTGCCCTGTCTTGCGGATGCCGGCTTCTTTTGGCCGGAATTATTCAGGACAAGACCTACTTCAATCAGCAGGTGGCCCCCTTCATAGACAATAGCCGGATTACCTACCTGGGCTCAGTGGGCCCGGAAAAACGCAATTCCCTGCTGGGCGGAGCCCGGGCTCTTTTGCATCCCATTCATTTTAACGAGCCCTTCGGGTTGAGCATTATTGAGGCAATGGCCTGTGGGACTCCGGTGGTGGCGTTTAACCGTGGTTCGATGCCCGAAGTCATCCTGAACGAAAAGACCGGCTATCTGGTTGGAAACGTGCAGGAGGCCTGCCTGAAGGTAAAAGGTATTGATGCTATAAAAAGGCAAGACTGCCGGCAGTGGGTCGAAAGACAATTCAGCCGGCAGCGCATGGTAAATGATTATTTAAAACTTTACCAGCTCATCCTGAAGCGGGATAAACCAGATGAGCTCCTGAGAAATGGTATCGTTCTCAAGCATGAAGAAAGAACACCGACATGGTGCCAGCCCCTACATGGGAGCCAATAACTGCACCTATTTCGGAAATGATAAAATCCTGGCACCCGAAATGCTGACGAATCATCTCCTGCAGCTCCATGGCACCCTGCAGGTCCTGGGAATGGTTTATCCCGATAAGCTGGTTCTTAAGATCAGAGCCCCTTTCCTCCATAATTTCTAGGAGGCGCTTTTTAGCCTTTTTCAATCCGTGGTCTTTTTCGAGGGGTACGATATTGCCGTCAACAAAATGGAGGATCAGTTTGATGTTCAGAAGATTGCCCAGAGTGGCAGCCGTGGCGCCGACCCTCCCCCCTCGTTTCAGCATTTCGAAATTGCCCACGATAAAAATGTGTTCAATCCGCCTCACATTATCTTCGATCTCGGCTATAATTTCCGGTTTGCTCAAGCCCCGGGCAGCTGCCCGCGCCGCCCTTATCACCGTCAAGCCCATACCCACCGAGGCGCTCTTGCTGTCGATAACGGAAATGCGCCCGGGAGCTACCTGATCGCTGGCTATACATGCCGAGCTGTAGGTTCCACTTAAGCCCGAAGAAAAGGCAATATAAATTATATCATCATCCGTATTATTGATAACCGGTTCAAATTCCTCGATAAATCTTTGGGGATTGATCTGAGCAGTAGTGGGAACACCGCTCGTTTCTTGCAGCATCCGGTAGAAGTCGGGAGGATCCAGGTCGCAGCGGTCCAGGTAGGTTACCCCGTTCAACATGGTCGTGATGTAAAGGCAGTGAACACCTAGTTCATCTAGCACTTTTCGGTCCAAGTCGCATGCGTTATCAGTATAAATCCTGATTCCCATCGTCCACCCTCCTTGAACAAATCACTATATTGTCCCCGGGTTTTTTCATTATTTTACCATATTGCAATATTATCCAGTATGACGGACAATATGGATTTTATAAAATATTAACGAAGAAAATACACCCCCATCGTCCCTGCGCCCACGTGAGAACCGATTACCGCGCCTATTTCACTTACCAGGAAATCCTGATAGCCAAACCGTTCCTCAAGTATTTGCTTTAAATCCATGGCCGCTTGCTCATCTTGAGAATGGTTAACCCCGATCAGAGGCAGGGGTCGGGTGCGGTCTTTCAGCCTCTCATCGACCAGATCAAGCAGCCTTTTTTGCGCCTTTTTCAAACCGCGAACCTTCTCCAGGGGAAAAATCTTCCCGTCTACAAAGTGTAATATCAGCTTGATATTGAGCAGGTTCCCCAGTGTAGCTGATGTGGCGCTGACCCGACCTCCTCTTTTCAGCATTTCGAAATTGCCCACTATGAAAAGCATCTCAATACGCCGTACATCATCCTCAATCTGGGCAATTAATTCCTCTTTGCTTGATCCCTGGGCCAGGGCCCGGGCCGCCCGCATAACGATAAGCCCCTGGGCAACCGTTGCACATTTGCTGTCAATAACCGTTATCCGGTTTTTTCCCAGCTGGTCCCGGGCCAGGCAGGCATTCTGGTAGGTGCCGCTCAAACCCGAGGAAAAAGCGATATATATGATATCGTCCGCCGTTCCGGCAAGCGTCTTTTCGAACTCGGTTAAAAATGTCTGGGGGGTTATCTGCGCGGTGGTTGGCACACCTCCCCCTTCTTGCAGCATCCGGTAGAATTCCGGGGGGTCGAGATTATACCGGTCCAGGTAGGTTGCGCCGCCCAGCATGGTTGATATGTAAAAGCATTCTACGCCCAATTCATCCAGTATTGTCCGGTCAAGGTCGCAGCCATTGTCGGTATAGATCCTGACGGCCATCAATCATCCTCCTTGAATGTTTATAACAAAAGGCCAGCACTATCGAACAGTTTACCATAAAATGTTGGTGCCTCCAAAAACGACGCCGGCCGCTTTTCACCCTGATCATTTAGGAATAAAATAAGGTATTGAGTATGTCCGAAAATCAGTTCAGTTAACTGGAATGAGTTTGGAATGAGTTTGGGGACGGTTCTTCAACTCATTTTAAGGCACCGCATTACTTGGCTTCAACAACCTGAAAATGAGTTGAAGAACCGTCCCCAAACTCACCCAAACTCATTTCAATAACCGCCAGGAGGCTTCCTTATGCGCGTGCTGCAGCGGATGGCCAGTCCGCTTTTACTCTTTGCCGCCGCCCAGTTGATGATGGGTGTTTACTCGGGCTTTTACGATCCATCCTTTAACAACTACTTGTCCCAGATGCACCATTTAAGCCCGCTGGCCCGGGGCAGTCTGGAATTTTCACGTGAATTGCCCGGGTTTCTGATGGTATTCATTTTCGCCCTGCTGGCCTTTCTTCCAGACACCCGGATAGCCATGGTGGCTGCTCTCTTGGTGGGTGTGTCACTCTGGGGGCAGGGGCACTGGGCCCCGAGTATGGGCTGGGTGGTCTTGTGGATGTTAGCCTGGAGCATAGGCGCCCACCTGTTTCTGGTGCTCAAGTCTTCTATAGCTCTTCGCCTGGCGGATAATAACCAGGCCGGTCTTCTACTGGGACGCCTGGGCGCTGTAGAGGCAACCGGTATTTTGCTGGGAAGCCTGGTTCTATACCTGGGCGCTGCCTATTTTAATTTTTCTTTTGGCGTTATTTTTGGACTGGCGGGAGGCTGCGCCCTGGCAGCCAGCCTGCTCTTTTTTGCCATTAAGCCTCAACCTATTAAACCCGGCGCCCGGCGTCTGCTTTTTAAGAAGCGCTACAGCCTCTTTTACATATTGAATATCCTTTTTGGAGCCCGTAAACAGATCTTTCTCACCTTTGCTCCCTGGGTGCTCATCAAGCTTTTCAACTGCACTATAGGCACTTTTGCCCTGCTGGGCATGGCGGGTACGGCCCTGGGACTGGTCTTCAGACCCTTATTGGGCAGGGCCATTGATAATTGGGGGGAACGGAAAATCATTGCTCTGGAGTCACTCTCCCTGATTGTTATCTGCCTGGTTTACGGCGCGGCTCCCCTCTGGCTGCCGGAAACCGCGGGTCTGGTCCTGGTGATGATCTGTTTTATAATCGACCAGTTGCTGTTAGCAGTTACCATCTCAAGGGCCACCTATCTCAACCGGATAGCCGAAAGTCCGGAAGATGTTGCTCCTTCTCTTTCAATGGGCATCACCCTGGACCACCTGATATCCATGACCGTTCCTATTGGTGGTGGCATCTTGTGGACTCACTTCGGATTTCAGTGGGTTTTCTGGGCCGCCGCCCTTATTGCCCTTTTCAACCTGCAGGCCGCCTTGCGCATTCCTAAAGGCTCAGGGAAAGTGGAAAGAGCCGTAGCCTAAATATATATGCCGCTTTTATCAACCATTACCCCAGGTATCTGAATCCGTGGGGCCAGATTCTCCCCGATAATTATGGACACAGAATACGCAGAAGCTTCGCCTATGATAAACGCAGGCGGTTCCTTGCCCTCCTGGCACCGGCAGCTCTTTGCCGTCCTGGCATCGCTGCACTAGTTCGTCCATGAACGTCGCCACATTAGCCCGCCCGTGGGCTTCAAAAATTATTTAAAATAAAATCAGCGTTCTTCACAATATTTTCTGCGTTATTCAGCGTCAAAAATAAAAAAGCGAGTTGAAGGACCATCCCTCAACTCACTTTACCCATTTGTCAATTCTGTCTTGTTACAGCTTTAAGATATCATCTATCTCTGCTAACAGCTGTTCTACTTCCGCAAGGGTGCAGTCACCCATATGGGCGATGCGGAAGGTTTTATCTTTGGCTTTGCCATAGCCGTTGGAAATCTGATAGCCGCGCTGACCCAATTCTCTATTCAGGCCTGCCACGTCGATATTGCGGGTGTTGGCTATGGTGGTCAAGGTGTCGGAAAGGTGCATGGGATTGGCAAACAGGGCAAAATGCTCACTTGCCCAGTCGCGAACCCTTTTCGCCATCTCCTGGTGGCGGGCAAAGCGCTGCTCCAGGCCCTCCTGGAGTATGCAGTCCAGCTGGTAATCCAGCGCAAACATGTGCGGTAGTGATGGAGTGGATGGATATTGGAAATCCTTGTCCATTAGATAATCATACAAGGCCAGCAGGTCCAGGTAATAGCCGCGATGGGGAACCTGACGCGCCCGCTCCAGGGCTTTGCCGGAAAATGAGCAGATGGACAGCCCGGGCGGCAGGGCCAGAGCCTTCTGGGTGGATGTGATGCAGATGTCCACACCCAGAGTATCGACCTCTATCTTGCTGCCCCCCATAGAAGAAACAGTATCCATGCATACCACAACGTCAGGATATTTTTTAAAGACCGGGGCTAGGGATTCAACTGGATTTTTGACTCCGGTTGACGTTTCATTGTGGGTTATGGTTATCAGGTCGTATTTTCCAGTGGCTAGGGCTTCATCTATCATTTCCGGGGTGGTAGCCTGGCCCCATTCCGATTCAAACAGATCCGCCAGCACGTTGTTGGCAGCCGCCATTTCATACCAGCGTTTTCCGAAGGCGCCAATAGAGAAAACCGCCGCTCTTTTTGCTGTGCAGGAACGCACTGCTCCCTCCATCAAGCCGCTGCCCGAGCTGGTCGAGAGGAGAATAATCTCTTTGGTATAGAAAAGCGTCTGCAGCTTTTCGCTAATGCCCCTTTGCAGGGCTGAAGCATCTTTGCTCCGGTGTCCGATCATCGGAGTAGCCATCTTGTCCAAAACTTCCCGGCGAACTTCAACCGGACCGGGAATAAAAAGCTTCTTATGCACTGCTATACCCCCACTTTTGCTTGAATTTGGCCTTTTAGACTCACTATGGGTCCAGTTAACATTTTAACAGGCTGATGCATTTACCACAATCAAACATATTTTTTTCATCTTTGCTGCAGCCTAAACCTTCCATGCTCCGTCAATGCTTAAAACCGCTCCGCTTATATAGCTGGCCTGCTCTGACATCAGAAACGAACAGGCGGCTGCAATTTCAACAGTGCTGGCCAGCCGGCCCAGAGGCACTTCTGCGGCCAGATCCTTAAGTTCATCGGCGTCCAGTGAAGAGTAGAGCATGTCGCTTTCCACCGGTCCGGGGGCGATAGCGTTTACGCAAATACCCCATGGTCCCATCTCGGCGGCCAGGGAGCGCGTAAGAGCTATAAGGCCTCCCTTGGAGGCGGCGTAGGCTGCTTCCCCACTGGCTCCCCGCAGGCCCCAAACCGATGCTATATTTATAATGCGCCCCCAGCGTCGTTCCATCATGGAAGGCAGCGCCCGCCGGCAGCACAGGAAAGGTCCTTTCAAATTTACATCCATCAGGGAGGCCCACTGTTCAACACTAGTGTCGACCAGCAAGGCTTGAAGCGCAACCCCTGCATTGTTGACCAGAATTTGAACCGGCCCCAGCTCACGCTCCACCTGATAAAACAGAGCATCAACTTCGGAAGCCGACGCAACATCAGCCTGAACCGCTATAGCCCGGCCGCCATTCTTTTGGATCTCGTCCGCCAGGTCAAAGGCTGCCTCCCGGGACTGAAAGTAGTTGATGGCAACCGCGGCACCCTGCCGGGCTGCTTCGCGGGCGACAGCCGCTCCGATACCCCGGCTTCCCCCGGTAACCAGGCATACTTTACCGCGGCACCCCTCTTTTAGCTGCACTGCCTAACCTCCCTTTTGATCATTATTGATCTATACCACATTATTCCCAGTCTGTCCTTCTTAAAAAAACCCATAAAAATATCCCCACTGCCGTGGGGATATTAAAAACTGACTGGGTGGCGGAGAAGCATACCGGGAAATATAAACACCACTCGCTTTTTTCAAACCACCTGAACATTTTTTATATAAAAAGATACTCGGGAATTAACTCAAATGGGAAACTAACGCAATTATCTGGCGACCTAGGAAATCTGATAAAACTTTAAAAGACTTTAATAAGACTTCTCCGCCACCTGAATACATTATAATTCAAACGCGCCGTCTCTTCAATGGGCAAATATTAGTTTTATATGGCTCTATTTCCATTTTCAGCCATGCATGAGGCGCGGCAAACAGCCGGTGCAAACCCACATATTTTCCCTGTTTCTGGCAATTGGAGCAGATAAGTCTTTTCGTCATTCTTACCACATAATAGACAGTTAATATCCTTATTTACTTCGTTTAACGGAATAATTGCCCGGGTGTAAACTTAAGGGGCTTCCCTCTCCTCAATCTCCAAAGCACCCACCGGGCACTCACCTATACACAGGCCGGCACCGTCGAAAGCTCCTCTTTTACTACTTCCACCTTGCCGTTTTCCAGCACCAGAGCCCCTTCGCTGCAGGGCCCGATGCACAATCCGCAGCCATTGCACAAATCCTGATCTATTTTTATAATATTTCTTTTAAGCATAGCTTCATGTCCTTTGCATTGCTAATTTGCTGGCTTATTACCATTCTCAAGAACCTTTTCTCGGTTTTTATTCTAAACAAAGAGGGATTCGGTAATAAATAGCGAATAAAATTAATATAGTAAAGCAGGATAGGCCAAGCGCTACCATTTATCACATTTAGTGCCAGCTTCCATTCCGACAAATACTATTGACAAAATATACATCTGCCTATATCATTGAAAAAAATCTGTCCGAATATTCCGAAAAATTGTAACACCTTTCTAAAAGCAACTTATCTTCTATTTATTATAAGCTTTTCCTCGAGGCCCAGGTTTATGGTTTGGCTTTGAACGGTAACCCTTACCGTCAAGCAGATAACTTACCGGGGGGTGGTTCCAAGCTAGATATTCCAGTATTGTGTAAAAATTTATTCAAGAAGAGGAGGAGTTTTTATGTCTAGTGAACAAGGTGGGTGGGCCAATCCCGGACCTGGTGGTTTGACAGCATTGGCAATTGCTTGTTTTACGTTCTATGCAGTCCTTTGTGGAAAAGTCCCTGGTGCTGCACTTCCCTTCCTGGCCTGCTGGCTGATGGGTGGCTTTGTAGTTCAACTTGCGGTTGGTATCATCGAACTTCGTGAAGGCGCTGTACTTGGTGGTAATGTGTTCCTGGTTTTCTCAGGTTTTTTCATGCTTACCGGTGCTTTGGAATTCTTCATTGAAACACAAGGCAAGGTTGACAAAGCGGGTGCTGCTCTGGACGGATATGCCTGGTTGGTTCTGCTGATAACCTTAGTCTTATGGACCGCACCATATCTGAAAACTTCCCCTGCATCACTTGGTATTGCAGTATTATTGTTGGATTTAGGCGTATTCTTTGTCACCTGCGACAAAATGAAATGGTTATTGGATCCCAAAGTATCCGCAGCCTATGGCGGATATTTCCTGCTGGCCACTGGTATCGTTGCCATGTATGTTGCAGCCGGGATTCAGATTAACTCAGCCTTCGGCAAACAGATACTGCCACTGGGTGCACCGATCATTAAATAGAGCTTAATATAGAAGGGTATAATAAGGGCCGGTGGTTTAGCCACCGGTTTTTATTGTTTGAGCAAACTACCGGAATAAAGTTCGAGGAGAGATGTTTATCTATACATCCCTCCTCAATTGCTTTTACCCTGGTTAGGCTTTGATCATAATAAGCAGCATTTTGAAAGCCTCCCGGGCCATTACCGAGTGGGGTACTCCGGCCGGCATCAAAAAGGCCTGCCCATTCTCAAGAGTGCGCGTGCACCCTTCCAGGGTAATCTCTCCCTGTCCTTCAACCGCCACTACCATCGCGTCAAAGGGCGCCGTATGCTCGGAAAGTCCCTGACCGGCTGCAAAGGCAAAAGCGGTAATATTGCCCCCGCCGCGTTTTACCAGGGTCTTGCTCACAACGGAGTCCTCCTGCCATTCCACCAGACTGCCAAGGGCTACTGGTTCACTCAAGGGTCCGACATACCTGGGCATATCTTGCACAAAACCACCCCTTTCACTCAATACATTCGGCCTATAAGCGCCGATGGGCCAGCTCAAAGACCGCTTTGACAACCTGTTCGACGTCCTCCCGGGTGTTAAAAAACCCGGGGCTCAAACGGCAGCTGCCGACTTCCAGGGTGCCCAGGGTGCGATGGGCCAGCGGCGCGCAGTGCAGACCAGCCCGGGTAACCACTCCGAAGTCATTGTCCAGCAGGTAGCTTACTTCCCCGCAGTCCATGTCCCCAATATTAAACGACAGGACCGCGGTTTGTTTTTTTTCATCAACCGGCCCGTATAGCTTTACGGTTTTTATTCCTTTCAAACCATCGATAAGCATCCCGGTCAGGGCCTGCTCTTGCGACCGTATCAGGTCCAGGCCGGTCTCGCCTATAAACCGCACACCAGCCAGCAGCCCGGCCAGTCCCGGCGTATTAGGGGTGCCGCTTTCCAGGCTGTCCGGCATTACTTCGGGCTGTTCCAGATACTCGGAAAGCGAACCGGTCCCTCCTTCTTTTAAAGGCCGCACCTTAATCCCCGGACGGATATAAAGTCCCCCGGTCCCCTGGGGCCCGAAAAGGCTTTTGTGCCCGGTAAACGCCAGCACATCAATATTCTGGGCATCGACATCAATGGGAATCATGCCCGCGCTCTGGGCACTGTCCAGTATGAATAGCAGATCATTTTCCCTGGCAATTTGCCCTACTTCATTCACCGGCATAATGGCGCCGGATACATTGGAGGCGTGCAACATACAGATCAATCTGGTTTGAGGCCGAATTGCCCGGCGCATATCGTCCGGATCAAGGCTGCCGTCCGGGGCACAGGGCACGGCCGTCCAGGTTATTCCCTGCTGTGACATTGCGTGCAGGGGCCTGGCCACGGCATTGTGTTCCATGCTGGTGGTCAGCACGTGATCTCCGGGATTTAGCAGGCCCTTTAAGGCCAGGTTTAAAGATTCGGTTATGTTTAAAGTAAAGGCAATCCGGCCGCAGTCTTTAATGTTAAACAGCCCGGCCAGTGCTTCACGAGCATCCAGAAGAACCGTTCCGGCCTGCAGGGTCCGCTTGTGGCTCCCCCGCCCCGGGTTTCCACCCAGGTGGCGGTTGAAATAATCTATAGCCTGATAAACGCTTTCCGGTTTAGGATAGGAAGTAGCCGCGTTGTCCATATAAATCGTTTTCATATAGGGATGACTCCTTAAATTAAATAACCTGAATAAAAACCCCGAAGGCGGCAAATACTCTGTTAACCCTCAGGGCTGTATAAAGTTACAGTGTCGTTGTTTATCAGAATGGAAAATATTGGTTAAAAGGTCAATGCCCGGGATGCACCGGTCATTATCTCGACTATTGAATACATGTTGGTTACCTTGCCCACCCGCAATTTTTCTTTAAGCCCGTAAAAATCAAGGCAGGTGCCGCAGGATAAGACTTCCACCCCCCGCTTTTCCAGAGCACTCAGCTGTTCAACAACCGGCGAGCCTTCCGTACTCAGGAATACGCCGGCATTGATAAATATAATGTTTTTTATCCGGCCATCAAGTTCGTTTAGGGCATAAATAAAGCTCCTCATCAGAATCTGCCCCAGTTCTTCATCACCGTTGCCAAACAGACGACTGCTGATGAGAATCGCTACATCGCCCGGCATTTCCTGCTGGTCTACTTCCAGGTCCGATGTTTTGTTCATATGGATATGAAAATCGGATCCCACCTGTTCAACATCAATATTGTAACCCTGGGATTTGGCCAGGCGGCTTACATTCTCCAGAGCGGCATCCTGATTTACAATAGTCGTCAGGTTGATAAGTCCTCCATCCATGGCCTTCTTGGTCAAGATCACGGGTTCCGGACAGTCCAGGCCTCTGGCATCAATTATTTCATTCATGCTGCTCGCTCCCTTTCAACCATACATTGTACTACAGTATTATAAAATTTATACATGCCTGTTAAACAGGCCCTATCCCCGGGCGTATTTACCAGGGAACAGCATAAATAGGCGTTTCTTAACGTGTGCCCACTTGCCCAAAATATATCACAAGCAGGGTTATATTACAAATAACTTTAATTTATATAAAGAGGACCTGCCTGCCGCGAAGCAAGGTCAGGTCCCCCAACGAAGTATAAAGAAGGCCGGTTATTTAGCTGGTTTTACGCAGGTATTCCTCCATGCGGGGCATAAAGTAAGGGATTATTTCCCCCAGCATTTTAGGCATTAAAACATCCATAGTCTTGGGCATGAGATCCGGCATCTGCTCTTCCAGGTAGGCCGGCATCGGAATGGCCTCCTTTACTTTCTCCAGCATGCGGGGCATTACCTTGGGTAATATACCGGGCAGCAGGCTGGGGAACAGTGAAGGCATAACCGTCTTCATCATGGCGATCATGGGCTCTTTAAATACTTCCGGCGATTTGATGACCATATGCATCATGCCACGATACATCTCCGGCATAGCCTCAATCATGTCCGGAATCATGTCGGCCATCATATCCGCCATCCCCCAGGGGGTCATCATCCTTATCATAGCCTCAAAGACCGCCCACTTCTCATCAATCACCGCATCGGAAGGCGGTACCTGATAGCCGCAGGCTTCAGCCGTTAGAGCAGCTAAATCCTTGATTTCAATTGGCATTTGGCCGAGATCCCGCGAACGCTTGAGCTGGACCCGGCAGCAGGGACAGGCCGTAATCAGGGTGTCTGCTCCGGTGTCGATAGCCTCCTGAACCCTCATGGCTCCTATTTTTTCCGCAACATCTGGATCAGCCACCAGTGACAGGACCGATCCGCAGCAGTGGGCATCGAACTTATTAAAGCGCATCTCCCGGAAGTTCGAGCCCGGTATGGCGTTTATCAAGGTGCGCGGCCCGGCAAAGCGCACTCCCGCCCTTCCCATATGGCAGGGATCATGATAGGTGACCTTGCGGTTTATATCACCCGGGATCGCAAATTCCCCGGCCTCGATCTTCTCTGCCAAAACATCGGCATAATGCATGGCGTGGAAGGGGTAGTCAACGCCGTGTTCTTCAGCCCAGTGGCGGTAGTATACTTCCCAGACCAACCAGCAGGCAGGGCATGTGGTTATTATTTTACTTGCACCCAGCTTCTTCATATTCTCTATATTGGCGGCAGCGGTTTCATCGAAAACCTCCCAGCGCCCGGCTACCAGCATTGGAATACCGCAGCATCTTTCTTCTTTTCCTATATAAGAATAATCCACACCGGCTTTAGCAAGCACCAGGGCCGCTGACTGCGCCACATCCTGCTCCACGAAGGAAGATGTGCAGCCCGGGAAAAAGGCATATTCCGCATTATCCTTGATCAGAGGCCGGATTTCGTCGGTGATCCAGGCGTCCCGGTCCTTCTTGTATCCACCCCAGATATTGCCCTGCTGGCGCATGGTATTTACCATAATTTCAAATGGCGGGAAGGTATGATAACCCTCCCCATCTATCAGCAGACCGCGCATTTTCAGCCAGGAGGACTCATTGGGCAAATCCAACTGGCAGGTGCGGTTGCACATTTCGCAGGTGGTGCAGCCCAGTATATTCTCAACCGCTTTTTGATCGAAATCCGCATCACCTTCCAGCACCATTTTGATCAGGGTCCACTTGCCGCGCGGCGACTGTGATTCCCATCCCCGACCGTAGTACTGATCGCAGTGATCAACACAATACCCGCACTGAGAACAGGCGTAGGCATACCAGGCAATGTCCCCCGGGATTCCATCTCTTTCCTTGAAAACCTCCCCGGGCTCTTTGCTCTGGGCCCAGTTGCCAAAGACCCTGATAAGCGGCTCAAAGGCGTTGGCCAGCTTCAATCCCCGGGCTACCAGGCTGGCGTCCAGCACCTTGCCCGGGTTCATCAAGGCCTGGGGATCAACTTCCTTTTTAAACTGGCGCAGGGCCGATACCGCTTCATTTCCCAACACCTGGTCGGCAAACCCGGTAAAGTACAGCCCGGTTGCATATGGCCGTCCTCCGTATTTCTGAGCAGTACGCAGGGCGGTCAGGGAAAGGCCAAAAGCCAGGTTGTAGTTGAAGCTCCGTTCATCATGGGGTATAAAGCCCAAAAGTACGATTTCCCTGTGGTTGGTGGCGAAGCCCTCCAAAATAAAGGTCTGTTTGATCTCCTCGCGGGTTTCCTTGATCACCTGGGCCAGGTTTTCGACCGGAACAATCACCTCACTTGGAATCAATGAAGGCGCAATGCGCTTGGCCCGCATCGGTTCAAAGCGGGCTTCCCATTCGTGCCAGGCTATCTCCTCGGGCAGCACTTCTCCGGAATTGCGCAGGGCCAGGCTCAGCACATCATCGCGGATAAGATCGCACCGTTCCGCTGTGCAGGACATGATGACAATATATTTCTCCGGAATTATCAGGCGCTCTTTTTCCACCGGACGCCCGTGGTGAAGATGAGGCGGCAGCTTGTTTTTCATCATAGCCGCATCAGGATTAATAAAGGTCACCGACCATAAAGGCACTTTGCGATCATAAAGTCCCTGCATAAAGGATCCCAGGTCGTCGATGGATTGAAACGCTACGGCGGTGATATGCATGGGCCGCAGCGGTTTGACCCTGAAGCAAACCTGGGTTATAAACCCGCTTATGCCGTTGGCACCGGAAACCAGCTGCAGGTCTTTGCCCCGCAATTCTCTAACCTGTCCATCAGGCAGAAGCAGCCTGGCCCATACCACATTGTCAACAAAGTACCCGTATTCATAACTGCCGATCCCGGCTCCCCCCTGGGCCAGCCAACCGCCCACCGTAGAAGAAGGGGCGCTGGTCGGGTAGGCCACCAGAGTAAGGTCTTTCTGATTCAAGTGGTATTCCAGTTCATTCCACACCACACCCGGTTCGACGGTTGCGGTTCTTTCTTCCAGGT
>JBDKUE010000201.1:0-10755 GCA_039679855.1 Syntrophomonas sp. | reverse complement strand
GGATTGCCTACCGGGCAATCCCCTTATCCTTTTCCCTTTATCCCAGGAAATGAATCGAGTCGTCACTCATATCCCATCCATAGACATCACCTGTCAACATATCTACATAATACCAGCCAACTGTTGTTGTGTGGCTCATACCACCGCCATCGTAAATTTCTTCATAGGCTTTAATTATATAGTAATCGCTGCCATTTCTGCGTTCGGTGCTATCCACCAGGTATTTGACACTATCCGGCAGGTCGGCTATATATATAACCCGGTATATTGCTTCCTGCTCGGTAAAGAAAGCCGTTGAACTTCCTGATCCTATATACACCGTGCGACTGGCCGCATTCCAATCTACGTTTTCGCCAAGGGCCAGGGCGATAAAAGCAGCCGGCACCATGGTTCTTCCGGAATAAATGAAAGGAGCCACATCCATCTGTTTTACTTCACCGTTTATGGTCACCAAAGTATTCCCGATCTGCAAAACTATCACATCGGTGCCGCGGCGTCCCCAGACTTCCTGATAGACCGGATCCCAGGATACCTGGGCATCCAGGGCGGTGAAAATAGGGCTCATGGGGACAAAGGTTCTATTGCTTACGATCATAGGCTCAACATCGCTATACAGGGTCACTCCATTGACTACAACCTGTATGTCGGATGCTGCCTGAGCCGGGCCAGCCGGCACCATACATAATGGTATTAACAGAGCGGCGGCCAGCACCACTGACAACAGCCGGGACTTTGACGCCTTTTTCATATTCATGACTCCTTTCTATTTTTAAACGCATAATAACCAGCTTAAAGGATGGGGTAAATAAGCGGGGAGCATGCAACTCCCCGTGATTTGATCATCTTAGTTTAATTGTAGACTGTTTTGTTTAGCCTTCTCCTTTTTCCTCAGAAGAGGTTTCTTCAGCCTTCCAAACAAATTTGTCGCTGCAGAACGGAACAAAGACCAGTTTGCTCTGTCCCAGTTCGATAACATCAAAGGCTTTTAGTTCCATGGGGGTGATCACTTCTTCTTCGTTTAAGTAAGCCAACCCTCGTGACTCACCGGGGTATATCCTGAAGATGTTCTGCTTGGGATTGTAACTGACTATGGCATGGTTGTCGCGGGAAACGCTTTCATCGCCGGCTATCGCAATATCCATTTTTTCTGAACGACCGATAAAATTACGTTCACTGTGGATGCGAAAATCCTTGCCGCGGTCAGGGCCCACTACACAGACCAGCCACCCTACCACCGGATCAATACCCATCTTTTTATGGAACATACCTACGGTTTTGCCTTCTCCACCGCCAGCCTCGGCCGGGCGGCCGCCTGCGTCGCTGGGCCGTTTGGCCACTGTCTTTTGAAAATCAATATCAAGGTTCTGCACACCGCAATGGGGGCAGGAACTGTGTTTGGAGGCATCATAATAGTGCCCGTTGTCACATCTGGTAAGTTGCATCATTTGCCCTCCCATTAAGTACTCTGTTAACCCTAATTCTATATATTATCGTCGGTTAAATTTTCGCATGACTGCGTTGTCGTCAATCGAAATACGCCCGGTATTACTCATTCCTCTGCCTCCCATTCACGGGCCAATGGCGGCGACGACCATGGACGGTCTAGTGCAGCGATGCCAGGATGGCAAAGAGCTGCCGGTGCCAGGACGGCAAGGAGCCAACGCCTTGTCCTACAAAAATTTCCCTCGACGAGTAATACACAGAATTAGGATTAACAGAGTACTAGAGTATTTCTGCTAAAAGCAGGCTGCTGGACCAGATCAAGATATCATGACAGCCACAGCTGAATAATTATCGTTTCCTGGCTTGGCTGCTTTAAGCAGGCGTTTGTGCATAAGGTCCAACCATTTGCTGGAGGAGCCTGCTTTGTGCAGATCTTGCTGCATTTCGCCCTCCAACACCCATTCCCAGAATCCGTCGCTGCATAACAAAAAGGCATCTCCCCTGCTTAAAGCCACCGTTTTTGGGGCTAGTTCAAAGCGGGGCGGGTTTTCACTGCCAAGAGCCTGTAACAGGCGGTTGCGGTCTTCGTGAAAGCGGATCTGTTCATAGCTTATCTCACCCGCTCGCACCAGGGCCTGGGGTACGCTCTGATCCAGGGTGTAATCTGACAGAACCCCGTTTCTAAAGTAGTAGAGGCGGGAGTCGCCCACATGGGCCCAACGCGCCTGCTGCCCGTCGCTAATAAGGAGTATTGCCGTGGTCCGCATGGCCCTGTACTTCGGATTGCTTTTCTGCAGCCGCAGGACTTCACTCTGGGCTCCGTTAAGGTATAAACTCAAAAGTTCGTCGCTCATTCCGGGACGACTTTTAAAGAGCGATTCGATGGCGTGAACAGCAGCCTGGGAGGCTACATCTCCTGCCCCGTGTCCTCCCAGGCCATCAGCCACCACAAAGCAACCCCAGGGAGGCTGGCTGAAAATGGCGTAGCTATCTTCATTTACTTTTTTTCCGCCAACCTTGGAAATGCCGGCTGCGTCAAACTTCATAATAATTAACCCACCTTAACCTCAAAGACGTGTTTGGGATCGGCTACGTAGAAGCGATCGCCGGGTTTCAAGGTTACCGGTTTGCCATTCTCCAACTTCTGGCTGGAGGACAGGAAGGTTCCGTTGGAAGAGAAATCTTCCAGGGTAAAGGTATTGCTGGCTTCATCGTAACGCACCGTACAATGCTTGCGGCTGATATCGGTTTCCGACTGCGGGAAAACCACCTGGCAAAGGCGCGGGTCGCGGCCGATGGTAACCGATCCGGTGCTGAAGTCGACTTCCTGACCGGCAAACTGACCGGAAATGCCTTTGAGAGCAGCTCTGGATTTGGCCTGGGTCCTCTGCACCGGAGTTGTAACCGGACTTGCTGCTGCGGTAGGAGGAGTGAAGCTCTGAACCGGAGGAGGAGCCATGACCGCCGGCCCTGCAGTCACAGGGGCAGCCTTCTTCTTTCCAGCCATGACTACCACCGCTACGATGATGGCCAATGCGGCAACTCCACCGATGCCCAGGAATAAAGGCATATTGTTAGAGGAAGAAGATTTGCTCGAAGCGGGAACTGTCGTGTTTGAGCTGGTCCCAGGAGTGCTGCCGCCTCCGGCTGCATCAGCGGGACCACCGGCTCCACCGCCGGCACTGGTTCCAGCGCCAGTGCCCACCTGCTGAGCTTGACCATTACTGGCATCAGCTTTTTTCAAGGGAATTCCGCGGCTGTCCATGACGTCGGTCATGTAATCGATAAACACTGAGCCGTTGATATTGTCTTTATTTCTCATTTTAAAGGTATTGATGCCTATAACATTTCCGTTTTTATCAATCAAGGGACCGCCCGAGTTACCGGGGTTAATAGGGGCGTCGATCTGGTATACATTGGTTCCGTTCCAGGTGCTCTTCTTGCTTATAACACCCTTGGTTATAGTAACGTCCTTGGCATAGGAAGTCATCCAGTCAGCAACATCCCCTCCCGGGAATCCCAGAGTATAGATGTCCTGTCCAGCCTGGACCATATTCTCACTGCCTATAGCCAGTGGTGGAATCTGATAAAGGGGTTGGCGCAGTTGCAGGATGGCTACATCGGAGTTGGGGAGGACCTGGAATACGTCTACAGGCAGCAAGTCGTCAGCTGAGCGGAAAACGCACACTTGGTAAGGGTTGGGAGCAACGACATGGTAGTTGGTGACAACGAATTTGATCGGTTCGCTGGCGCCAATGGCAAAACCGGTTCCCAGTGCTATGGGATTGCCACGGTCATCGAAGGTGACTATGCGAACAATACTTTTGGTGTAATTCTGAATGTTGCCCGACGCTTCATCTGCAGCAACCGGTGCCGGGCATGAGAACTGAACCAGGAAAAAAAGCAAGAGCATAATATTGGCCAATATCGTTCTTTTTTTCATATTCGATTCTCCCTTTCTCGAAATTAAGAAGTCTGTTCACAAGCAAGAATGGCTATAGTGACATTGTCTTGATAGGGATGGTTTTTCAACAATGTCAGGTTCAAAAGAAGTTCCGCAGCCTCCGGTGCGGGTAAGGCAAGGGCTTCCAGCATTTCTTCCTCACTGAGGACTCCATGCAGGCCGTCACTGCATAATAGGATTCGATCTCCGGCCTTTAAAGGCTGGGCCTGCTTGCTAAAGTCTACTTCCCTCAGATAATCCATACCTATATAGGAAGTCAATGCGTGCCTCTCTGGATGGTTGTCGGCTTCTTCCTGACTGATAACGCCCTGCTCCACCTGGGACTGCAGTTCATTGCCATAGTTGTGGTCACAGTTGAGCTGCTTTAAAGCTCCTTCGCGGTACAAATAAATTCGGCTGTCACCGATGGAAATCCAGAAGAGTTCGTCAAGATCAACTACCGCAGCTACTAGAGTAGTGCCAGTATTCCAGGCTAGGTTGGCGCGGCTGGCCATATCGAAAACTGCTGCATTAGCCACCTGGGCTGCTCGCAACAATTCGTCGTTGATGGTTTCTTCCGGAGTTTTAGTGCAGTATTCCACCAAAAAGGTTCGAACGGCCAGGTCGCTGCTCTCGCGGCCCATCATAAGGCCGCCCATTCCGTCTGCTAAAACAGCTAAAATACCGATCCGGGCTACAAGCTCTCGATTTTCCATATCGGAGAAAAGGAAAGAATCTTGCTGCTCCTCGCGGGAGCCTATGTTTTGAGCGTTTGCCGGAACCATATTCAGCCTTCCATTTACCTGGGCATAGACTGTTTGAAATGACTTTGCAGCACTTGGTGGGTTATTTTTTTTAAATAAACCGAAAATGAAGATCACTCCCAGAAGACGGATTTATACGAATAGTCAGTGCCAACCTATCGGGATGCGCCAGGACCGATGTCTTGGGACCGGTACCGGCAAAATGACATGCACCTCCCTCCTGCAGCTACGAGGTTTTCAAGCTCCTCCTGAAATGGGTTTCAAATTAAAGACACTTGAGATATATCGTAAATATATAAAAAATAAATCAAGTGCTGGTTAAATTCGCCTCGTTTTCCCCAAATTCCTTCTTTAAAATCAATATGGCGACGTTTCTCCAGGGTAATAATTCCCTGATTTACATTTGCTCCGATAAACTAGACCCGGAGCTCAATCCTGGGATATAAATGCCTACTTCATTTTATAAATGATGTGATGAACTGTGACTAAAAGACTGGAATAGTAAAATGAGGATTTTAAAAACCTGGATAGTTATTGAATTAGTTAAAGTTCTGTTTCACCCAATAGAGATACGATGGTCCAACGACCACCCTTATTTTCAACCAACCAGACATCTCTAAAATGCATTTGTGGTTGGTCAACAACGGTTAATTGCACCTCAGCCGTGACCCTTACCTGATTGGAATTAACACTCTGTACATCAGTTATACGATATGACAGGGTATAATCTGATGAGGTGAATTGGAAATCAGACCATTGTCCAAGAGCGTCCCCGCTTAGCAGGGAATTGACGGTTTTAGCATCCTTTTTGGCTACACTGTCGTAAAAGTCTTTGACTACCTTTTCTGGACCAGATGAAGAGAACTGGTTGGAAGTATTAGAAGAAGTAGAATTGGTAGCAACACTGACCTGACCGGTGTTGGATGGTTCTTCAGATTGATAGTAGTATATGCCCACTATAATAAGGAAAACACATATTAATCCGGCTGCAGCGAAAAGGATTATATTTCTGTTACCGGGGTCAGCGCCTCCTTGAGGAGCAGGCGGTAAATATTGACTTTCGACCGGTGCGGCTGGTTGAACCTGTGGCCCCGGGCCTGAAAAAACCTGGGGCATGGAAAACAACGATTTCGATGCTTGGGGTTCAACCTGCACCGGCTGCGGCGCAGAATAAGATGCCGGCCCGGTACTTTGGGTCAACCCGGCATATAGAGCCTGTTGAAATTCTGTCATGGTCTGAAAGCGGTGTTCAGCTTTTACCGCCAGCCCCTTCATCAAGGCGGCTTCGCCGGCGGGGGAAACAGCCACGCCCAGTTGGGAGGGGGTATATATGGGTTCCCCACTCATGCGATCCAGGGGCTCCGGGGGAGTCTTACCGCACAGCATCAAATACATAGTGGCAGCCACTGCATAAACATCGGTCCAGGGGCCTTGACGCCCCTTGCTGCGATACTGTTCCTCTGGAGCGAAGCCGGGTTTTAAAATAACCGAAAGGCTTTTACTGTGCTCGCCCAATGCCTGCCGGGCGGCTCCGAAATCCAGTATTTTGACCATGCCGGTATCGGTGATGAAGATGTTATCGGGGCTGATATCACGATGTAGAATGTCGTAGGCATGAACCTGCTTGAGGCCGTCCATAACCGGAGATAGAATTTGGAAGGCGCTGGCAAAATCGAGGACCGTGCCTCTTCGGTTAAGATACTCTTTAAGGGTCATGCCTTCCAGGTAGTTCATCACCAGGTAGGCGGTGCCGTTCTCTCTGAAGAAATCGCGCACCGATACGATATTGGGGTGGCCTTCCAAGCGGGCCAGGGTTTTGGCCTCGTCAAGAAACCTTTCCAGCCCCTTGGCAAAGAAATTGCCGGCCTGGCCGGAATAAGGCGTAATTGACATTTCTCCGGTGCTGCGTCCGGCAAATTCGCGAGGTAGATATTCTTTTATAGCCAGTTTTATTCCTAAATCCAGATCCCAGCCCAGGTAAGTGACACCAAATCCACCCTGTCCCAAAACCCTGCCCAGGAGGTATTTGCCCCGCAGAATGGTCTGAGCAGGCAGATAAAAAGGAGAATTGGGCTGTATGCCAACCCTGAATCCGCAATAGGGGCAGGTTTCGTCTGAAGTCTTTTCACTGAAACAGCCCGGGCAAAGCCTGCTAATCTGCACTACGCAAACCTCCATCTTGTAGGAATATATTCCTGCTCCTATTTTGACATAGGCCAGGCTCCTTCGACAAGCTGATCGCAGCAGTAAAAAGGATGAAGTACTGATATTGCAACAAAATCTCCGTCCCCCTGTTGCAAAATCTCCGGCAACTCAGCAGTTTATATTCCCTCTTGAAAAGCAAAGATTTGCCAGCAGATAATCGGATTAAACCCTGGTAGAATAAGGGTTGAAAAGTCATTTCCGAGCGCTTGCCAAGCAGGTAAAAAGATTGTACAATATACTGACTAATGCTAGATATACGTTTTGCCGTGCTAGATGGGGAATTAGCGGTGCCCTGTAACCTGCAACCCGCTACAGCAGGATCGAATTCCTGAGCTGAGGGTCTATCTTGTGGGGTCTGGCTTGAATAAGTGGCGTTGAAATTCGGGTCTCGCGCAATGGGACATTCTGAACCGTGTCAGGTCCGGAAGGAAGCAGCACTAAGGGATCAATCTCGTGTGCCGCGGGGCAGCCTGGATGGAGCTAACTGTTCAAGTAACGCCCGGAAGGTATTCTCGAAGCCAGGTGCACGGCAAATAATTATTTTACTCAACTTTCGCAGTCGACATATAATGCGACACAGTACGGTAGAGGCTGAAATGTCATTGCGAGCGAAGCGCGGCAATCTTCTTCTTGAAGGCGGATACAAATAGATTGCCGCGCTGCGCTCGCAATGACATATCGGAAAGTTTGCGTTTCTTTGCTGTGCGTAACTCTGTCAACTGCGAAAGTTGAGTTATTTTATTACTAAAACCAGGCACTGAAAAGGGACGTGACCCTCTGTAAAGCCGGAAGGGCCGTCCCTTTAACTTAAAGCAGGAAAGACCGGCACTATTTGCCGAATATTATACAGTGGCAGACAGCCTATCAGGTCATAGGCCGGTCAAGGGGGTTATGGAAATGGCTTATCTCGCACTATACCGTGCATGGCGTCCCCGAACCTTTGAAGAAGTAGTTGGACAGGAGAGCATAGTCAAAGCGCTCCAAAACGCAGTGACTGACCATAAAGTGGCCCATGCCTATCTTTTTTCCGGACCCCGGGGAACCGGCAAGACCAGCATGGCCAAAATTATCGCCAAGGCGCTGAATTGTGAACAGCCGGCGGCCGGCGAACCCTGCAACCAGTGCTCTTCCTGCAGTGATATTAACCAGGGGAGCTTCATGGATGTGATCGAAATTGACGCCGCCTCCAATCGGGGGATCGACGAAATAAGAGACCTGCGGGAAAAGGTCCGCATTGCTCCGGCCCAGGGCAAGACCAAGGTTTATATCATCGACGAGGTTCATATGCTAACCACCGAAGCCTTTAACGCTCTGCTAAAGACTATTGAGGAACCTCCCCCGGCGGTAGTATTCATACTTGCCACTACCGAACTGCAGAAAATTCCAGCCACCATTCGTTCGCGCTGCCAGTCCTTTAACTTCAGGCGTTTAACCGCTCAAGAAATTGTAGAGCGCCTGCAGCAGGTGGCCGGCAGCCAGGGCATCGAGTTGGAGGAAGCCGCCGGGGCGCTAATCGCCCGGCGGGCCAACGGAGGGCTGCGCGACGCCTTGAGCATACTGGACCAGGTTCAGGCCTACCGGGGCAGCCAAATAAGCAAACCGGATGTAATTGACACGCTGGGACTGGTCGACGATCTGTTTCTGGCCGGATTGGTGGATGCCGCCCTTAAAGGGGATGCCGGGGTCCTGGTTCAAAAGATAGACCAGGCCTTGATGCAGGGAAAAGAAGCCGGGCAGATTGCCCGGGAAGCCAGTTATTATTTGCGCGACCTGCTCCTTTTTTCCCAACTGGGCAAACAGGCTTCTCTGCAGATAGCCAGCCAGGAGGCCCTGACTTACTTGGAGGAACAGAAAAAGCAGGTTAAAACCGGCCAGTTGATTGAAGCCCTGCGCATCATGATGGAGGCCGCCGACCGCTTGAGGTTCAGCGAGGGCAATAAAATCCTTTTAGAACTCGCTTTCTTACAAATCGCCAACCTGTTTCATTTCCAAAAGACCAAACCGGCTGAAGAAAAACCGGTCCAGGCCACCCGGACACCACGTCCGGGAGCGGACAAAAAAGAAAAAGAGCAGGGGAAAGACCAGCTCTGGACCTACCTGCTGGCCGGAGTCAAAGAACAAAAGATTCCGACCCATGCCCTGCTGTCCCAGGGTAAATTCCTGGGCCTGCGAGATGATATATTATATGTAGGTTTTCGCAAAGGCTACAAATTTCATAAAGAACGCCTGGAGGAAAAAGGGAACCGTGAAATCGTTGAGAACGTGCTAAAGCAGATTCTCAAACGGGAAGCAAAGCTGGAGTTGATTTTCCTAGATGAAGAGCAGCATAATGATATCATCGTCCGAAAAGCGAAAGAGTTATTTGGCGATGAGATCGTCGAGATTATCGAATAAGGAGGCACACCAAATGAAGTTCAACCCCGGGGCGGGAGCCTCAATGAGCAAAATGATGAAGGAAGCTAAAAAAGTCCAGGAGCGGATTACCCAGATGCAAGAAGAACTGAAAACCAGGGAAGTAGAGGCATCATCGGGTGGAGGCGCTGTAACCGTCAGGGTCACCGGCAAGCAGGAAGTGCTGAGCATAAAGATCAAACCGGAAGCGGTAGATCCCGAAGATGTGGAGATGCTGGAAGATCTGGTTTTAACAGCGGTCAACGAAGCTATTCGCCAGAGCCAGGACATGGTCTCATCGGAAATGAGCAAAATTACCGGGGGATTCAATATACCCGGATTATAAACATTTTCTAAAAGGAGGATATACCTATGAGGCTGGCCAGGCCCCTGGAAAATTTGATCGATCACCTGGCGAAGCTGCCCAGCATCGGACCCAAGACAGCGCAGCGCCTGGCTCTCTACATCCTCCGCCTGCCTGCTGAAGAAGCCCGCCAGTTGGCCCGGGCGATTGTGGAAGTTCAGCAAAAAATAAAGCCCTGCTCACGGTGCGGCTTTCTTACCGAGCTCGATCCCTGTGTAATCTGTGAGGACCATAACCGGGACGGGCAAATGCTCTGTATAGTCGAAGAGAGCAGTAATGTAATCGCCATAGAAAAAAGCGGGTACAAAGGACGCTATTTTGTTTTAAACAAACCCTCCAGCCTGCTGGAAGGCAGCGGACTGGAAGAGCTGGACGGCCGTGCTCTTGAGGCCTTTCTATCCGAAGGGGATTTTAAAGAGGTCATTATGGCATTAAACCCGGACATAGATGGGGAAATTATGGCCCGCTACCTGGCGGCCGTCATACAACCGAGAGGGATAAAAATAACCCGTTTGGCGCATGGCCTGCCGGTGGGAGGAGATATCGAGTTTACCGATGAAATTACCCTGCGCCGGGCCATAGAAGGAAGACGAGAATTATAGCATAAATTTTCCATCTCAAACATATATTTCAATTAGGTTTGAATATATGCAGGGGGTGGAGCATGAATTATAAATCTCTGGTCATAAAAGTTTGCAGCCTGATTAAACCGGCGGATGAACAGGTCCAGATGCCTGAAGAAAAGCCCTTCTCGGAAGAACAAATGGTGGAAGAGGCCCATCAAGAACTGATTCAAGCGCAAAACCTGTTTGCCCGGGTGGAAGATCCAGATATGATCGATTACGCTATCTATTCCATGAAAGCTGCCGAGGAAAGGTTTGACTTCCTGGTTAAGGCGATAAAATCACATCAGGGCCAGGCTCCCGCTACATAAAAGCCGAAGGCAGGTAGAAAGCCATGCAATACTTTAACATTATTCTGGGCATTCTGGTCTTGCTTATAATCATTTACTTCGCTTCGCAAGTTTTTTTAAAACCTATTAAATTATTATGGAAGCTTATATTAAATTCGGTGCTGGGATTGATTCTGCTGGTGGTGGTCAATTTCGTCGGCGGTTATTTTTCTTTTGCGCTTCCTATTAACGT
>JBDKUE010000111.1:0-85307 GCA_039679855.1 Syntrophomonas sp. | reverse complement strand
TCAGTTCCCGGCATTTTTGCCGCGGGAGATATCCGGTCCAAAATGGCCCGTCAGGTGGCTACAGCAGTGGGAGACGGAGCCCTGGCAGGAATCGCTGTAACTGAGTATTTGAAGGAATAAAGCCACTATTTGCTTTCCCCTTTGCCTGGCCGGGCATTGTATAATGGGCATGCAGAGGGGAGAGAAAAGCAATGTTGGGGATTAAATATGAAGCCTCACCAAGGGGCGGCATTATAATATTGCTGCTTGTCTTTCTAATAGGCCTGCTTCTATCCAGGAACATTAATCTGGTGATGCGTGCCATGGTGCAGCAGGAAACTCGGTGGCGGACGGCTAATTTTAGAGAAGAGCAAAGTCAGCATTTTATAATCAAATATACAACGGAGGATGAAGACCAGATCCCCTTGATCGAAGGGGCTGCCGAGAAGGCCTACCAGGAAGTGACGGATGTTTTTGGCAGACAACCAGGGGCTGCGGTTACCCTGGTGGTTTATCCTGATGAAGCCAGTCTGGCCCGCAGCTTTGGCTGGGATAAGGATGAGCAGGCCATGGGTGTATACTGGGGGGGTACGATAAGAATTCTATCGCCCCGCGCGTATATTAAAGGGGATCAAATTGACGAGACATTCTACCGCGAAGGACCTATGGTTCATGAGTTTACTCATTTAATGGTCGACGAAGTAAGCAAAGGCAACTATAATCGATGGTGGACAGAAGGAATTGCCCAGTACGTTGAAAAGCAGGTAACCGGCTTTGAACTGGAGGGACCGGCTTCCTCATCTAGCTATTATGACCTCGGTACTTTGGAAAAGAAATTTGACAGTCTTGATCAGAAGACAGCTTATTGGGAGTCTCTACAGCTTGTGGAAATGATCGCCCAGCAGTATGGGGAGGAAAAAGTATACGATGTCCTTACTGCTCAGGGTCAGGGAATGAATATCAAACAGGCTCTGGAAGCTTCATTGGGTATTAGTTATACCGCATTTGAGAACCAGCTTTATCAGAGATTACAGGGATAATGGGTGAGAGGTGTAAGTTTTGAAAGATACACTATGCATCGAAGGTGGACACCCGCTTAACGGCCGGGTGAAAATTAGCGGAGCAAAGAACGCAGGATTGGTCTTGATGGTGGCATCCATAATGGCGGAAGGGGAGACTATTTTAGACAACCTCCCCCGCATCCGGGATGTCGAGGTCATGATCGAAATAATGAATGATCTCGGAGTAAATACCAGGTGGAATGATGACAATAGTCTATCGATTTGCCCTCCTTCGGGGCCTATTAAGATTCAGACTTCGTACGAGTTGTCCAAACAGCTGCGTGCTTCCAACCTGTTTCTGGGTGGAATCCTGGGCCGGGAAGGGGAAGCGGTTGTGTCAATGCCGGGAGGTTGTGATATCGGATCGCGGCCCATGGATTTGCACATCAAAGGACTGCAAGCGATAGGCACCCACTTTGATATTGAACATGGTTTTATTTATGCCAAAGCCAATAAATCCCGGGGAGCCAGAGTTTACCTGGATTTCCCCAGTGTTGGGGCGACGGAAAACATCATGATGATGGCCGCCCGTACTCCGGGGACGACCCTTATTGAGAATGCGGCAAAAGAGCCGGAGATTGTGGATCTGGCCAACTTCCTGAATTCGATGGGAGGCAGGGTTCGCGGCGGCGGCACCGACTTGATAAAAATTGAAGGGGTAAACAGGCTCCATGCCGGGCGTTACGCTATAATACCGGACCGTATTGAAGCCGGGACTTTTATGGCGGCAGCGGTTATATCCAAAGGCGACCTGATTATTGAAAACATCATACCCACTCACCTCTATCCCATAATTGCCAAGCTTCAGGAGACGGGTGCACGGTTGGATGAAATGGATGGGGGACTAAGGGTACGGGCCGGAGAATGCATACTTCCGGTCGATATAAAAACCCTGCCTTATCCGGGATTTCCTACGGACATGCAGTCCCAGATGATGGCTCTGTTATCCCTGGCCCGGGGGTCCAGTGTAATTGTGGAAAACGTTTTTGAAAATCGTTTCCAGATTGTCGACGAACTAAAGCGAATGGGCGCTCACATTAAGGTAGAAGGCCACACGGCGGTGGTGCAGGGAGTTAGAAATCTGTTCGGGGCGCGGGTCAAGGCTACCGATTTGAGAGCGGGTGCTTCGCTGGTTCTGGCCGCCTTGGCCGCTCAGGGTATAACCGAGATAGAAAAAGCCCAGCACATTTTCCGCGGGTATGAAAATATTGTAGAGAAGTTGAGAGACCTGGGAGCCAACGTCGAGTAAGCTCAATTCAATAAAATATATGCATATGTATAAGGAAGCCATTAGGCTTCCTTTTTTATATACACCACCTTTGGCAGGCTCTGCCAGCATATTATCTGGCTAAGGGTAGAGAATATGGCTAAAGGAGGGTGTATATGAAACAAAAAAGTATAAAGTTGGGCCTGGGCCTGTTGGTTCTGATCATGATAGGAATGGCTCTGTTTTCCATAGTGATTCCCAGGGTCAACTTGCGGCCTTCCTTAACCAATCCGAATTCAGGTACTCCGGGCTCGATCAGTGAAGTTGCGGCCCGGGTCAGTCCCTCAATTGTGGGGATAAGCAACTTGAACGGCAGCCTGGCTGACCAAACCCGGCCGGAAAGCAGCGGCTCAGGAGTTATCGTAGATAAAGACGGGCACATAGTAACCAACTATCATGTTGTTGAAGGGGCCGAAAAATTAATAATTACCCTGGCCGACGGACGCCAGCAGGAAGCCCGGCTGGTGGGGGCCGATCCCCGCACCGACCTGGCCCTGGTTAAAATTGAATCCGATTCTTCGCTTAATCCGGCTGCCCTGGGTGATTCGGATGGATTGCTGGTAGGGCAGCAGGTCATCGCCATTGGCAACCCGTTGGGTTTGCAGTTTGCCCGTTCAGTAACCGCTGGAGTGATCAGTGGGCTCAACCGCCTGCTGAGCAGTGAGGAGGGGTTTTCCAACCGCCTTATACAAACCGACGCCGCCATCAATCCAGGCAACAGCGGAGGCGCCCTGGTTGACCTCAACGGGCAGGTAGTGGGAATAAATACGGTAAAGATCGCTGCCCAGGGTTTTGAAGGGATGGGGTTCTCTATTCCCTCCAATCAGGTTAAACAGGTGGTGCAGGAACTGCAAAGCAAGGGCCAGGTGAGCCGGCCTATAATGGGAATCCGCATTCTGGGAGAGATCAATACCAATCAAGCCAGCTATTTTAACCTGCCCCGGGATTATGGAGTGGTGATTGAGCCAACAGCGGGGGGGCCGGCAGAAAAGGCCGGGTTAAAAACCTATGATATCATATGCGCTCTGAACGGGGAGGCGGTTAAGACCAGCAGTGAATTGCAGGAAAAGATTCTGGCCAGCCGCATCGGGCAAACCGTTGTGGCGACTATAATCAGGCTACCGGAGCGAGGCCAACCAGCTGCAGAACTGCGCGATGTCAGCATTACCCTGGGCGGTTGACAAATAAGATTTTACACCTTGATTATATGGGGGCGGCAAGATGACAGCCGCCCCAGACCGTCGACAAAAGCGAATTCGCAGCTCTTTGCCGTCCTGGCACCGCTGCACTAGCCCGTCCGTGGGCTTCGTCTGCGTTGCTCGACAGTCCTGCTCAATCAACGTACTTATGTACGCCTCAATCGCAGGACCATCTCGCGCCTTGCTCTTCACTTCCGTCGCTCGCTCTGGGCAGCTTGACGACTTTGTCGCCAAGCTGGGGGCGGCGGAATGACAGCCGCCCCTAAATTTTGTTATTGGGCAGGAAGCTGAAACATCGACAAAGAAGTATAATCTTAACATTATATAGGCCCGCTGGATTTGGAGTAAAAAGGAGTAACTTTTGATCTACCGCATTATTAGCGTGGGCAAACTTAGAGAGCCCTTTTATCAACAAGGCAGCGGGGAATACCTCAAACGCCTTACGGCATACAACCGCGTGGAATTGCTGGATGGCTTGGAGGAAAAGCTCAGCCCCAAAGCGGGAGATAAAGATATAGAGAAGGTCCTTGATAAGGAAGCCGATCGCATTCTAGCTTTGTTTAACCGGGATGATTACCTGGTCCTCTTAGATGTTGAAGGACGAGAAATTGACTCTCCAGCGCTGGCTCGCTATATTAACGTCTGGAACCAATCACCATATAAGAGAATCAATTTTTTGGTAGGATCTGCCCACGGGGTGGCTGCCCGAGTCAAGGCACGGGCGGATATTGCCCTTTCATTGTCGCGTTTGACCCTTCCTCACCAGATGGCGATTCTCTTATTAACCGAACAGCTTTATCGTGGTTTTAAGATATTAAAGAATGAACCCTACCATCATTAAATGGCACAAACGGAAGGAATAACAACGTACTTGTCGAAAGCATAGCGAAGTAGGAGGGGGAATGGAAATTATGACAAGTATAGCGATTGTTGGCGGGGGTAAAGGCGGAAGTACAGTATTAAGTGCCTTCAGCGGGATTGATGAGTTTAAGGTATTGGGCATGTGCGATGTAAACCAGGATGCACCTGGAATGAAGCTGGCCCGGGAGCTGCAGGTACCAACTTTCCAAGACCTGGAAACGCTTCTCAAGCAGCCGGGATTGGAGGTTATTATCGAAGCCACTGGGAGTGAGAAGGTCAAGGAGCAGGTGGTAAAATTCAAATCGGCTGCCAGCACCCTTATCGATTCAAATATTGCCAATGTGATGATGACTTTTGTTGAAGGCCACGAACGGGTGTTAAAAAAGGCCCGCAGCAAAAAAGACGCCTTCAGAACTTCAGCCGCCTTTTTAACCAAGACCTACGGAAAAGATGGTGTAATCTATTTTACATCCGATACCCAGAAATATGATTTTGTAAACAACCACAATTTCAGCATGGCGGGAATAGCCGTTGGCCAGCCGCTGGTCCAGGGCGGGAGAGTACAGCGCTGCATCCAAACCCGCCAGCCGGTTTCTGAAACCATACCCAAGCATGTCTATGGAACCACTCTGAACATCTGGGTTGTACCGATTTTCGAAGATGACGATGAAAGCCTCCCGGTGGTGGGCACTTATGGAGTTTTTGCTCCCCGTTTACACCCGGTCATCAAGGCTTTTGATATTTTTGCTCCAATCATCATCGACTCACAGCCGGCCGGTGCCTGGGTGGGGGCCAGTGACCTGGAGAAATGTGTCGCCGCAATGAGTTCTGATAATTTTGGCGTCGATGTAAAAATTGGCGATTCGGTAAAAGGGGTCAAGACGGCTGTGATGACTATCGAGCAGAAGAAGCGGGTTCAGATTGATCTGACCACCAAATCGCTCGGCAACATAAGGATGATAAGCATACCCCTATTCGATGAGGAAACCGGCGATGTTGAAGGAACCTTCGGCATAACCATACCCCGCAACCTGGCCCGTGATTTGCTGGATATGGCCAACAAGTTGAACGCCAGCACTTCTGAAGTAGCCAGTGTCATGCAGGAGATCGCCGGGGCGGCTGGTGAAATCACCATTACCGAAGGAAAACTGGCCGATCTGATCAGTGCTGTGAGGGAAAACGCTGCCAATATAAGTGAAATCGTCGGTTTTACCAAGAGCGTGGCCGATCAGACCAAGATGCTGGGCTTAAACGCCGCCATTGAAGCGGCCCGGGCTGGTGAACACGGGCGTGGTTTTGGAGTAGTGGCCGAGGAAATCCGTAAGCTTTCCGATGAGTCGAAACAGACAGCAGACGAGATCGGAAAATTGATCAAAGAAATAGATGCAACTGTACATGGAGCGGTTCAGGCTTCAGAGAACACGGTAAAACAGAGCCAGGAACAGGCGGCGGCAACTCAGGAAGTTACCGCTTCGGTCATGGAAATGGCCCAGATGGCCGAACGCCTTATCAATATGGCCAAGACCCTATAAAATTAATCTTTTAACAATTACATCAATCATTGATAATAAGGGGCGCTGCTTAAATGTTGGGGAGCGTCCCTCAACTTATGTATAAATCTATAGGATTTACCCTATCTTATAAAAAATTGCCCGAGATGGGCGGTATGAGGGAGGATTCATATGGGCTCTGATAAATTGCAGAAGGCAACCTTTGCCGGGGGATGCTTTTGGTGCATGGTGGGGCCGTTTGAGAACCTGACCGGGGTTGTAAAAGTGGTTTCCGGTTACACCGGAGGGAAAAAGGAAAATCCGAGCTATCATGATGTATGTGGCGGTAATACCGGACATGCCGAAGCCATTCAAATCACCTACGACCCGGATTTGATTTCCTACCGCCACCTGCTCGAGACCTTCTGGCAGCAGATCGATCCTACCGATCCGGGTGGGCAGTTTTATGATCGTGGAGATTCCTACCGCACGGCTATTTTTTACCATGATGAAGAACAGCATAAAGAAGCCCAAAAATCAAAGCGGGAATTAGAGAAGAGCGGCGTCTTCAATCGGTCGATTGCAACCCAAATAGTACCGGCCGAAAATTTTTACGAAGCGGAAGAGGGACACCAGGATTACCATAAGAAAAACGCTGCGCATTATTCTATGTACCGGGAGGCTTCAGGAAGGGACCAGTTTATCAAGCAACACTGGAAGGGAAGGAAATTTCCCGGCGAAGCGGTGCAAAAGCTGAGCCCCATCCAGTATGAAGTTACCCAGCAGCGGGGTACGGAGCCGCCCTTTGACAATCCCTATTGGAACAATCGACGGGAGGGTATCTATGTTGACATCGTGTCCGGGGTACCGCTGTTTTCGTCCCGGGATAAATTCGATTCCGGCTGCGGGTGGCCCAGTTTTACCCGCCCTATTGCCGAACAGGAAGTGGTTGAAAGCATCGACTACAGTCATGGCATAGTAAGGACGGAAGTTCGCAGCCGTGATGCCGACTCCCACCTGGGCCATGTCTTTAACGACGGGCCGGGGCCGCATGGCTTGAGATACTGCATTAATTCAGCCGCCTTGCGTTTCGTTCCCAAAGAGGATTTGGAAAAGGAAGGGTATGGCGGGTATCGGGTTTTGTTTGAGGAATAAGCTTCTTTTGCCAGATTCCACTAAGGTACGGCTAAAGGTCTTTTTTTCCTTTAGCCATATTTTTGTATACATAATGCTGTCAAAGTGGTAAAAGGGAGATCCCGCCAATGGCGTGGTATAATTGAGCCAGCCAAAATTGCTGGGACGCTTAAGGATAACCGGGAGGGATAAAGGTGCGACAGGTAACACGGTGGATGGTTCTTTTTTGTCTGCTGGCTGCTGCCAGTACGTTATGGGGATGTATCTCCCAGACGAAAACGGAAGTACCTGCTCCGACGAAAAACCAGATCGGTGCAAACGATACGGCCTTTGTCCTATCCGATCTTTCCGGAAAAGATATCAAATTTCCTTCTGATTTTTCAGGCAAAAGGGTATTGATGGTATTCTTCTCCACCGGATGACCAACCTGTGTTCAGGAGGTGCTGCAGTTGCAGCCTTATATCAGTGATTGGCGGCAGAAATATAATTTTGAACTGCTTATCGTGAGCAGTGATCGCCGGGAAGAGATGAGCAAATTCGTCAGCAAGAATAGTATAACCGGGCAGGTGGTTTTAGACAGTCAGGGGAGCGTCTCCCAGAAATACAAAGCTCAAGCTATTCCAAGCGATTTCATATTTGACGGCAAGGGACAGCTGCAGGAATCATTTGTCGGCTGGCGGGGAAGCAGCAGCATTAAACGAATAGAAGCCCGGCTGCAGAGCATCTGATAAAAAGGTCATAAACCCGATGCCTTAAATGAGGAAATAATTATAATTTTGCCGGATAACTGCTAAACTATTTAGCAGAGCTATACTAAGGAGGAAAATCATTCATGGCCAGAGATGAAGTAGAAATTAAAAAAGAACAGACGGAAATAGACGCCGGGCTTAAGGAAATCCAAAAGCCGGTGAATTTTATACAAAACATCATTGACCAGGATAAGCTGGAGGGCAAGAATGGCGGCAAGGTGCATACCCGCTTTCCGCCCGAGCCCAACGGATATCTGCATATAGGACATGCCAAGTCGATCTGCCTGAATTTCAGCCTGGCCGCAGCCAATGGCGGGCTGACCAATCTGCGTTTTGACGACACCAATCCCAGCAAGGAAGAAGTGGAGTTTGTCGACTCGATTCAGGAAGATGTCCGCTGGCTCGGCTTTGACTGGGATGATCGCCTGTTTTTTGCCTCCGATTATTTTGAAGCACTCTACCTCTATGCCGAGGAGCTTATAAAACACGGCAAAGCCTACGTATGCGATTTGAGCGCCCAGCAGATCAAGGATTTTCGCGGCACTTTGACTGATCCGGGCAAGGAAAGCCCCTACCGTGAGCGTTCTGTGGAAGAAAACCTGGATCTGTTCCGGCGCATGAGGGCGGGTGAATTTGAGGATGGCAGCCGGGTGTTAAGAGCCAAGATCGATATGGCTTCCCCCAACTTGAATATGCGGGACCCCGTATTATACCGGATACTGCGCTCAACTCATCACCGCACCGGTGACGATTGGTGTATTTACCCGATGTACGACTATGCCCATCCCCTTTCGGATGCCTTTGAAAATATTACTCATTCGGTGTGCACCCTGGAGTTTGCCGATCATCGCCCTCTGTATGACTGGTGTCTGGAGGCCCTTCCCTTAAGCGCCTATCCCCGCCAGGTGGAAACCCGACCGCAGCAGATAGAATTTGCCCGCCTGAACCTGGGTTATACGGTTATGAGCAAGAGGAAACTGCGGGCCCTGGTAGAAGAGAAAATAGTGGGCGGTTGGGATGATCCGCGCATGCCGACTATTTCCGGATTGCGCCGGCGCGGGTACACTCCTGAAGCGATCAGGGATTTCTGCGACCGCATCGGGGTTGCCAAGAGAAACAGCACGGTTGACTATGCGCTGCTGGAACACTGCATCAGGGAAAATCTGAACGAGAAAGCCTCTCGGGCGATGGTGGTTTTACGTCCCTTGAAACTGGTCATTACCAACTACCCGGAAGATCAGGTGGAATGGTTGGATACGGAGAATAATCCGGAAAATCCAGCCATGGGAAAACGCCAGATACCCTTTTCACGGACGATCTATATAGAACAGGAAGACTTTATGGAGGATCCCCCCAAAAAGTTTTTCCGCCTGCGTCCGGGGGGGGAAATGCGATTGAAGAGCGCTTATATAATTCGCTGTGAGGAAGTTATAAAAGACGGCGCGGGAAATATTACCGAACTACGCTGCACCTACGACCCCGAGTCCAAGAGCGGGGGAGCCACCAGTGGAAGAAAAGTAAAAGGAACCGCCCACTGGGTGTCTGGTTCCCATGCCCGGACAGCGACAGTGAGGCTGTATGATCAGTTATTCCTGAGCGAAACGCCGGATAATGACGAGGATGGCATTGACTTCCGTCAGAAAATCAATGTGAATTCATTGGAGGAACTGAACGGGTGCCTGGCCGAGCCGGCTCTGGCCGAGGCCTACCCTGGCAGCCGCTTCCAGTTCCTGCGTCAGGGCTACTTCTACCTGGATCCCATTGACACCAAAGGTGATAAGCTGGTTTTCAACCGCATCGTGTCTCTACGCGACAGCTGGGCCAAAATAACTAGAGCCCAGACCGGCCCTGAAAGCTAATTCGCAGCTCTATGCCGTCCTGGCATCGCTGCACTAGCCCGTCAATGGGCGTCGGCGGCTCCTTGCCATCCTGGCACCGCCGCACTAACCCGTCCATGGGTGTCGGCTGCGTTACTCACAAAGCCTGCTCGTCAACGTACTTTAGTACGTTTCCGACGCAGGCTTTATTCGTGCCTTGCTCTTAACTTCCAGGACCGCTCTGGTGATTTGCTTAAGGCAATTGTTTTGGATTTGGTGTTTTATTTTTTGCGCGAAGCGAGTGGAATCGTGGTGATGGATAGTGCTTCACATGTCTGGTGGTTTTTGCATATAGTATTTAGGGGGCGAAGGTTATATAGATATCCAGGATTTCGGGGCGGTTGCCGATGCGGATGGGGGGGCCCCAGGTGCCGTAGCCGCTGGAAACCAGCACCTGCAGGGTCTCTTTGCGCAGGTATCCCCAGTCGCACTCGTACATAGCCCTGGTAATTAAATTATTGGGGAACATCTGCCCGAGGTGGGTATGCCCGGAAATCTGCAGGTCCACACCCTGGGCCTGGGCTTCCTGCAAATTAAAGGGCTGGTGGTCAAGCAATATGACCGGCAGCGACTCGCGGTCAATTCCCGTCAGCAAAGCGGGCAGCTCCTGGCGGGGACCACCATTGAAGGTGGCGCTGGAGCGGTCATCACGGCCCACCAGGTAAAAGGCATCGCCTACCTTTACTGATTCGTCACGGAGCAGGCTTACGCCCCCTTCAAGAAAATAGGGCTTGAGGCGGTCGGCTTGCCGGCTGATATATTCATGATTGCCCAGAACGGCGAAGGATCCCAAAGGAGGTTGGACTTTTATCAAGGCTTGAGGTATCAAAGATTCGGCTGTTGGATCGATACCTTCGTCGATTACGTCTCCCACTAAAAACACGGCGTCCGGATCGAGGGCACTGATCTTGTCAACCAGCTGGTTCAACCTCCGGCTGTCGACTACCCAGCCCAAATGGATATCGGACACGGCTACAACATGCAGTTCATTATGAATGCTTGATTTTTGTGGCAGAACCAGATCATAGCGACGGACAACCGGATGCCAGGCATTCCACGATCCCCAGATCAGCAAAATTAGGACAAGCCCAATACTGGCTAGAAAAAGGCGGTATGACCAATCAGACCAGACAATGGCAGGCATAAAAGGCAGCTTGCTTAACAGGCGCAGCAGATCAAAGGAGGCAAAAAGCAGCAGGAAGTAGAACCAGGCCGCCATCCAGTAGGAGCCGCCCAACATAATGGCTCTGGTATCGGAATAAGGCAGTTTTCCATCGGCAAAACGGCCGATAATATATAGCAGAGCCAGGAAAACAACTCCTGCTGCCCATAGAAGAGCCCCGGTTCGAGATACAGAAGAAAGTGCCTGCCAGCCGCGCAGGGCGATATAGTAGTTGCTAAAACCGTAAATTATAATGAAAATGGAGAAAAAAACAAGCATACTTAGTCTCATAGCCGGTGCTCCTGTACAAACTGATTCTTTATGGGTTGTTGACAACTTGTTCTCCTTTCAACAGCTTATTCCTGCCTGGCATAGGAACTACTTTTCCTCTCGCCAGTACAACTCACTTAAGGATCAGGTTTAAAGTTTTCACCAGCAGGAATGTGAATTTTATAAATGGAATTTGTATAATACGATTTTTGCTTTTTATATATTATTACCTATAATAAGGGGATTTTGTTTCATGCATAATTATTTAAAAGTGTACCGGGCTTTGCATAATATAACACAGGCCGATCTAGCGGGGCGCTTGGGGGTCAGCCGGGCCAATCTCAGTGCCATCGAAAAAGGACACTACGATCCGTCCTTGCGCCTGGCTTTTCGTCTGGCCAATTTCTTTCAAGTTAAGATAGAAGATCTGTTTGTCTACAAAGAACCGGACAAATAAAACGACGGAAAGAACCGTCGTTACAGAAGAAAGATGGTGCTAAAAAATGTCCTTTTACGGTTTTGGGGCTGTAGATATTATTTTAGCCATAAACATTTTCTTTATTTTAACGGTTGTAATATTTGAGCGGCGCAACCCCACTGCCACCATGACCTGGGTCCTGGCCATGGTTTTTATTCCGGTGGTCGGATTTGTGTTATATCTTTTTATTGGTCAGGACCTGCGCAAGAAACGGCTCTTTTATATGAAAGAAGAAGAAGAGCACCGTATATATGAACTTTTAAACGCCCAGGATGAATCACTCCACAATAAACAACTTCAATTTCGCGATTCTCAAATCGCAGATTACAGAGACTTGATTCACCTTCATTTGAACAGCGATCAATCGCTGCTAACCCAGGACAATGTTGTCCAAATCTTCAACGATGGAGAGCAGCTTTTTGAACACCTCTTTGCCCGTTTGAAACAGGCCCGGCACTTTATTTATGTGCAGACCTATATCTTGCGCGACGACCAATTGGGCCGGGAATTCAGGCAGATAATCTGTGACAAAGCCCGGGAGGGGGTGGAAGTGAACCTGCTTTATGACGGACTGGGATGTCGCAGCCTCCCAGGCAAGTATTTTAGGCCCCTGCGGGAAGCAGGAGTAAACTGGGCCGTATTCTTCAAGCCTTTCCTGCCTTATATCAACCTGCGTTTCAACTACCGAAACCATCGGAAAATATGTGTAATCGACGGAGAAGAAGCATACGTGGGAGGCTTTAATATAGGGGACGAGTACCTGGGCCTGGCCAAAAAATTCGGCTACTGGCGCGACACCCATTTGTGGATCAAAGGCGGAGCCGTAGATTCCCTGCAGTTCAGGTTCTTGCTGGACTGGCGCTATGCTTCAGGAAGGGATTATGTCTTTGACAAGGACTGGTTCCAAGACGGTGAGGGGCAGGGCGCCACCGGAGTACAGATCGTCGCCAGCGGGCCGGATTCCAAATGGAGTTCTATCAAGCACGGTTATTTGAGGTTGTTTACCAAAGCCCAGAACAATATTTATATACAGACTCCTTATTTTATTCCCGATGAGTCTATCCTTGAAGCCTTAAAAATTGCCAGTCTATCAGGAGTCGATGTTCGCCTGATGATCCCCAGTGTAAAAGATCATCCCTTTGTCCACTGGGCTTCCCTATCGTACGCCGGTGAGCTGCTTGAGGCAGGGGCCAGGGTTTTCTATTATCAAGGCGGGTTTTTACACAGTAAAGTGGTGATTATTGACGGGTTTGCTTCTACCGTAGGGACTGCCAATATGGATATTCGCAGTTTCCGGGTCAATTTTGAGGTCAATGCCTTTATGTACGATCCCTCGATTGCCCGCAGCCTGGAAGAAGCCTTCTACCAGGACCAAAATAAATGTTATGAGTTGACCCTGGAGAACTACCTTAACTTCGGCCGTCTGGTCAGAATAAAAGAAGCCTTTTCCCGGCTGCTTTCTCCCCTGCTGTAAAGAAAGCGGACTTTCTAGGCGTTTAGAGACTCTTTTTCTCCACCTGTCCGGAGGGCATCTTCAGGGGAGGAGCCCAACAAACCGTACAGCATAATCTTGCTTAAATCCAGGCAGGCTTCCTGAAAGCTCAAGTTGTTATTAAGCAGAAAATCCGGGTTCAATACGTTTTGGATGGCCGAGCTTGCCATCTGCAAGGCTATCGCGGGGTTGACCTTTTCGGCGTTTTTTATATAACCCTGGGAGTTGAACAGGGCGAAAATACTGCGCAGTCTTTCCTGCCGAAAATCATCGATCATGATCCAGAGATGGGGATAAAAGCGCCTGAGATCATCCATAGACCGGGGATTTAAGGCGAATTGCCCTTCCGTGGTTATGGCAGTAAACATGGCTTTAATCAAAGCAACAGGATCCTTTTCGTTCTGGATCAGACCATCGGCAAACCCGGCCATTCTCTGCATAAATGCATTCAGGGTAGCTTCAATCACCGCGTCCCGGTTGGCAAAATGGCGGTAAAGCGTTCTTTTGCTGACCCCGGCCAGACTGGCCAATTGATCCATTGAAAAGCCGCGGTATCCATAGTCCAGGATCAATTCCTGGCAGGCCTTAAGTACTCTTTCTTTAATGCCCACAAATATACCCTCCCCTATCAAGCGACGGTTTTGCGAAAACGCAGGGTGCTGATGGTTACGAAAACAACTGAAAAGACGAAGAGAACCGCAACCTGTCCCATGAGATACTGAAAACCGATTCCTTTAAGGATAATGCCGCGAATTATGTCCAGGTAGTAGGTTAAAGGGATTACGCAGCTTATCCAGTAGATCACCCTGGGCATGGCTTCCCGGGGGAATAAAAATCCGGACAGCAAGATGCTAGGCAGCATGATCATAAAGGCCATTTGAAAAGCCTGCATCTGATTGCGGGCTATATTGGAAACCATCAAGCCCAAACCCAGTGAAGCGGTGATAAAGAACAGGGTCAAGAGATATAATTCCAAAAGGCTGCCCCGGATGGGCACATCAAAAAAGAAAACCCCTACCAGCAAGGCCACGGTAATCTGGAGATAACCCAGCAATACATAGGGAATTATTTTACCCAGCATCAATTCGATAGGCTTTATGGGAGTAACGATCAGCTGCTCCATGGTGCCCCTTTCCCGTTCTCTCACGATAGCAGCCGCGGTGATGATCACCATGGTCATGGTTACAATGATGCCCAGGATGGCTGGAACCATATAATAAGCGGTGATTCCGTCCGGATTATACCAGGGTCGCACCCGGATATCCAGAGGGGCTCCCTCCAGGTGCAGTTGGTTCAAAATGATCTTCTGGGAGCGGATAAGTCCAATGGCGTTGGCGGTGGCCAGGGCCTGATTGGCTACCATGTTGTCGCTGGCATCAACCAGAACCTGAACCTGAGCCGGGTCCTGGCGCTGCAGGTTGCGGGCGAAATCAGGGGGCAAAATTATCCCTGCTTTGGCCTTGCCGCTGTCTATATAAGTTGTGACTTCATCATAACTTTGGGCGGTGTAGAGTATGTCAAAATAGCTTGAGGAGGTAAAAGCGCTTAATAGCTCACGGCTTTCTTCACTCAATGACTGATCGAATACCACCGTGGGGATATGCTTTACCTCGGTCTGGATGGCATAGCCGAACAAAAGCAGCTGAACCAGAGGAATCAACAGAACCAGGGCAAAAGTCATCCGATCCCGGCGCATTTGGATAAATTCCTTCTTTAAGACCGCGATTATACGGTTCATTTTGGCATCCTCCTCGCTTCTTCCCGGCGGGACAGGGCTATGAATACGTCCTCCAGGGAAGGGGTAATCTCGCGTACTTCAAGCCCCAGGCGGCGAGACAGCTCTTCCTTACCTGAATCATCCTGCACCAGCACATGAAGTAGGCGTCCGTGCAGGTTGGCCTCCATGATCATGGGCCAATCCCTGATCTCCTCCATGAGCGCCACCGGGTTGGGAGTAGTCAATTCCAAAAGGCGGCCCTGCAGGGTATTTTGTTTCAATACATCCGGGTGGTCGTTGGCCATGATTTGCCCCTGGTTGAAAAAGACAATCTGGTCGCAGCGTTCGGCTTCGTCCATGAAGTGGGTACTGACGATAACCGTGCAGCCCTTTTCGGTCAATTCCTGAATCAGGTTAAAAAATTCCCGACGGGTAGTTGGGCTTACCCCGCTGGTCGGTTCGTCCAGAAAAAGCAGGGGAGGTTCGGCGATAATGGCACAACCCAGGGCCAGGCGCTGTCTGTAGCCCCGGGAGAGGCCTGCTACCAGAGCGTCTTCCCTCCCGCTCAACCAGGCCATGTCTAATATCTCGTGAATGCGCTCCTGCCGCTTTTCGCGTGGAATGCCGTAGAGTCCGGCATAGAACTCCAGGTTCTCCAGGGCGGAAAGATCCTCATAGAGGCTGAATTTCTGAGACATATAGCCGATCTGGCTCTTAATCTGCTCGGTCTGGCGGGAGATATCGTAGCCCAATACGGTTCCCGAACCGGAGCTGGGGGATAAAATTCCGCACAACATCCGAATGGTGGTGGATTTGCCGGCCCCGTTGGGGCCTAAAAATCCGCATACCTGGCCGGGCGAAACAGACAGGTTTATCTGGTCTACGGCGGTAAAGTCACCGAATTTTTTGGTCAAATTAGCGGTTTGAATAATGTGATCCATAGTTAAGCCTCAATTCTTGACCAGGGCCACGAAGATGTCCTCCATGGAAGGAGGCACCGGCTTAATAGTATGAAGAGCAACCCGCTGCCGGGCCAGATGTTCGCTTATGACCTGGCAGCCCGCTTCCCGGTCTTTTACAAAGAGGTGGTATTTATAGCCGAAGAAAGATGAGTCTACTACCTCCGGAACTTCGGCAAAGAAGTGGGGATTTTTCACCTGGGCCCTGACTTCCAGGATGGTGTAAGGAAAGCCGGCCTTCAGGTTATCCGGGCTGTCTATGGCCAGTAAATTCCCATCATTGATTATACCCACCCGATGGCAGAGTTCGGCCTCATCCATATAGGGTGTAGACAGCAAAATGGTCATCCCTTCCTGGTTCAAATGATAGAGAATGCCCCAGAACTCTTTACGGGACTGGGGATCCACCCCGTAAGTCGGCTCATCAAGCATGAGAATGCTGGGGCGGGTAATGAGCGAACAGGTCAGTGACAATTTCTGCTTCATACCTCCGGAAAGCTGATCGGCCAGCCGCTTCTTGAAAGGCGAGAGACCGGTCAACCCCAGTATCGTTTCAGCTCTTTCCTGAATCAGCCCCTTGTTTAAACCGTACATGGAACCGAAAAAATTGATGTTTTCCATTACTGAAAGTTCTGGATAGAGGCTGAAATGCTGGGGCATGTAGCCCAGTTCTTTTTTGGCCAGCACCTTAACCGGTTTGTCCATAAGCCACACCCGGCCCTGATCGGGGCCTATCAGCCCGCATAGGATTCTAATAAGGGTGGTTTTACCCGCCCCATCCGGGCCGACCAGACCGAAGATCTCTTTTTTCCCAACCTGCAGAGAGATGCCGTTTAAAGCCTGAACCTTGCCGAAGGCTTTGACCAGATCTTGACTGCGGATCATATGATCAACTCCTGTCAAAAACCACGTCAGCCGGCATCCCCGGTTTCAGAATCCCATCAAGATTTTCCACGCTTATTTTAACCCCGTAGACAACATTGGTGCGTTCCTTTTTGGTCTGAATGGTCTTGGGGGTGTATTCTCCCTGGGACGCGATTTCCTTGACCAAACCCGAAAAAACCTGGCTGCTGCCGCTCACACTGATGTGGACCGGTTGGTTCAGCTTGATGGACGGTAGATCGTCGGTGGGGATGTATACTTTAATCCAGAGATTGGAGGTATCAGTTACAGCCAGCAGGGTCGATCCAGCTTGAACAAATTCACCGTTTTCAAAACTTTTAGTTGTGACAATCCCAGCTATAGGTGAGCTTACCCGCAGATCATCCAAGACTGCCTGGGAAGCCAGCAAAATGGCCTGGTAGCTTTTCACCTGAGCCCGGGCGGTGGCAACGGCTTCAGGCTTGCTGCCGGCCTGAAGCAGGTCTACCTGAGCCTGTAATGCGGCCAGCTGCTGTTTCTTGATTTCAACGCTGTTCTGGGCGGTCTCCAACTGGCTTTGCGATGCTGCCCCCGCCTCGTACAGGGTGCTGGTTCGCTCCAGGTCCTTCTGCGCCTGTTCAAGGTTGACCTGTGCTACATTGACATTGGCCTGAGCGGCTTCGATTTCTTGCTCCCGGGCGCCGGACAGCAACTCGTTCAGTTTGTCTTCAGCGGCCAGCAGGTTCATGGCATCCCGTTCCCGCTGTGCTAAAAGGTCGTTTCTTTCCAGGACGGCCACCACTTGATCGGCCTGGACCGAGTCCCCTTCTTTGATAGTCAACTGGCGAATAGTGCCGCTGTTTTTGGCATGAAGCTCAACCCGGGTGGCTTCTATGGTGCCGCTGGCCTCGATTTGCCCTGAAGGAGACGCATAATAGCGTTTATACAGGTAGTAAGAGCCGGTAAGAACCAAACTGATAATCAATAAAGCGATAAACGGCCTGGCTTTTTGCATCCTAAAACCCCACCTTATGGTTACTAATGTCACTAAAAACGTTTACCTGGTATATTAAATATTATAAAGGGTCCTGTACTTTAAAGTCCAGAGTTTTTGATGGTGATTGACAACAGGGCAAGACAATAAAGGGATCATTCTTTGGTGGCGAAGGGATTGCGGGCACTGGCCATATCGCGGGAGGTGCGCAGTACGCCCTCCGGCAAGAGGCTGGCGATATCGGGATTTCCCATCATTAAAGCCAGTTCACCGGGTGTTTTTCCCTGACTGTTTTTTATATCGGGATCGGCCCCATTCTGAACGAGCAATTCAGCCCCTTCAAAATAAGCACCCAATACCACTAAATGAAGGGGTGTGTTTAGATCAGCATCCTGGGCGTTGATATTGGCCCCGTGCTTTATCAGGAGAGACATGAGAGACAGGTTTTTTTCTTTAACCGCCCTGGTCAGGTAGGTGTCCTGGTTCTCCAGGGGCTGGTTGATATCTTTAATAAGGATTCCCTGACTGCGCAAGGTCAGACCGTCGGGAAAGGTTCCCTGACTTAGATAGGCCATGACCGCTCCCAGAATTAACAGAAGACAGGTCGCCAGCAAGATTCTCAGTCCCATACCCGACTCATCATTGCGATCCTCACCGGCGGCCGGAGGTCTGGCCAGGCTAGCCGGTGCTTCTTTGGCTTCCGGCTGCGGGTTTTGCAACGCTTCAGGCTCAGGTAAGGAAGGCGTTTCTAATTGTTTTTCACCTAAATACATTTTCTTACGAGAAGCCGCCAGGGCCAATGGTGTTCCAAAAGACTTTTCGATCAAGCTATTGTATTCGAGCCAATCGTCGTCATTCAGCTGCTCGGGTGATTCAATCAAGGTCAGCAGAGCCCGGAAAGGTGCTATCAGCTGCTCAAGCTCGCCCATGCTTGCCACAAGGCTTTCATAATCCAGTTCAAGAAGCTGCTGTTTAAGCTCCAGAGCCTTTGATTTGCAGTGGCCCAGCGGCTCTTCATAGAGAGGAGTGGCCGCCTGAACCTGATTGATCTTTTCTAGCAAAGGGAGAAGACGGTTCTTTTTGGCTTGATGAGCGGCTTCATATTCCTTGGCCAGCCGTTTTACAACGGTTTGCTCCATGCTTCTCAGCGAGTCGGGAAGATTTTCGCCTTCGGCTTTTAAGCCCAAATCCTGCAGGCGCTTTTTTATCAGAGAGAACTCAGCGCGTGCCGAGGCGATGGCAGCCAGCAGCTCTTCAGAAGGAGGAACGCCCCGGGATATTACGTCATCGGCGTTTTGGGCCAGCAACTGTCCCAATTCCTGATAGGCTGCTATGCTGTTTTTAATCTGCGCCAGGACCTGGTTCAGCTCATCAACCATGGCCTTTTTCCTTTCTTTATTCATAATTCATGCTTTGTGGTAAAAATTCGACCCTTTTGAGCGGGTTTCCTGCTAATCCGTTTAACCCGGGAAGCCGGTTTGGAGTTAAAGGGTCCTGGAAGAGAGAGTTTTTCTATGCTATTCTTCAAACATAGGATCGTAAATGGCGAAGGAAGTGACGTCAATGCCCGTTGCAAAGGATTCGTGCCCCGAATATACAGCTGATTTGGCCTTGAGCAGGATCATGGTGTTTGCTCCCCATCCCGATGACGATGTGCTGGGATGTGGGGGCAGTATTGTGAAACATAGAGAAAAAGGGCGGCAGGTCAGAGTGGTTTTTCTGACATCGGGGGAAGCCGGGAGTCCGGTCTATCAACCTGGCGGCTTGAGCAGGGTTCGGGAAGAGGAAGCGGCCCAGGCCCTGCGCATACTGGATGTTGAGGAGCCAGTGTTTCTAGGTCTGACTGATGGGGGAATTGAGGTAAACTCCGGCAGCCTGGACCTGGTGGTGGGGCTGCTGCGCCGGGAAAGGCCGGATATAATATACCTGCCGCACGCCCGCGATATTCACCGCGATCACCTGAAAACCCATGAACTGGTTTTGGAAGCCTGCCGACGGGCGGCCGGCCCCTGGCATCCGCAGTGTGGAGAGCAGGCTTGGGAGGTAGCCTGGATTTTGGCCTACGAAATATGGGCTCCCTTAAACGAAGTAAACATGGTGGAGGATATCAGTCCATATATAGACATAAAAATTGAAGCACTGCGCAGGCATACAAGCCAGCTTAAGCACATTGCCTATGATGAAGGCATCAGGGGATTGAACCGTTTTCGGGGAGTAAGTTCCGGCAGGGGAGATTATTGCGAATGTTTTCAGGTATTGAAAGCCAGTGTTTAGAGAACGGTACATCCCCAACTGAACGGGTATTAATGCTGGCGCCTTTTAGCCACCAGCAGCGGGGGAATGCCATAACCGTGGAACGATTATACCGGGGACTTCTGGGAAAGGGGTACCGGATCGAGGTCGAATCACTGGAGGACGAAACCTGCTGGGAGCGAATTCAAGAAGCCCTGGCTCAAAATTATTACCGCTTTGTGCATGGCTTTAACGCGTATTACATGGCTAAGGCTTTTAAAAGAGCACCGCAGCTGGCCGAACTGCCGCTTTTATTAACCACTACCGGAACCGACCTTCACTACGGATTACACGGGACCAATAACCGGCAGCTTAAAAATATTATAATTAAAGCGGCCTATACGGTGGTGTTTAGCCCGCAATTCAAAACCCTGCTGGATTTTATACCCGATTATGAAAAAAGAGTGTGCTGCATTCCTCAGGGAGTATTGCTGGAGGCTGCTCTACCCTGCCAGCGCAACCAATTGGGGCTCACCGACAGCGATGTGGTTTTTATTCTGCCCAGCGGTTTACGGCCGGTCAAGAATCTGGATTGGGCCGTAGAAGGGTTGGCTCTTATCAAACTCCAACTTCCCAATCTCAAGCTCCTGATCGTTGGAGCCTCGATTGAAAAGAGCTATGCCCAGGGTTTTTTATCCAGGGTCGCTGATTTGCCATGGGTCGTATATCTCGGTGAAATACCACATAATCAGATAGCCGGTTTCTACCTCCTGGGAGATGTAGTGATTAATAGTTCCCTGGCAGAAGGACAGCCCCAGGCCGCCCTGGAGGCCATGAGCCTTGCCCGGCCGGCTCTTTTGAGCGCGGTTCCAGGCAATCTGGGCATAATGGAGCATGGCTGCGAAGGCTACTACTTTGGGAGCCCCGCGCAGCTGGCCGAATACGCGCTGGAGCTGGGCAGTTCACGTGAGAAACGGTTGATCATGGGAGAAAGGGCTCGTGATTTGACCCGTCGCTGTTTTTCCCTGCCAGCTGAAGTTGATGCCTATAAGCATTTATATGACATCATGTTCAGACAGTATACGGGGCGGCTCTAAAAACTACAGAAACCGTAATCGGCTTCAAGCCCGGATAGGTTATAATGATAAGGAATATTGCGGATCAAAAGGAGTTGCTATGCACATTCACGTCCTGGCCAGCGGCAGTACCGGCAATGCCATTTTATTTGCCCTGGGGGATAATCTAATCTTGATTGACGCTGGAGTCAGCGCCCGCCGTATTGAAAAGGGAATGGCGGCCCTCGGCTACCGGGCAGGTGATTTAAACGCCATTCTCGTTACCCATGAACACCAGGATCACGTCGCTGGACTGGAAGTTCTGGCGCGCCGGCACTGTATTCCGGTATATACCCGGCCCAAGACCTGGAAGGTTCTAACCTGCCGGGACAAAATACCTCCCGCTTGCATTAAAGAGATTGACCAGCAGGTAAGCATTGAAGGAGTACATATTGAGGCCTTTCCCCTGCCCCATGATGCGGTTGATCCGGTGTGATTTTGCATCTACCATCGAAACAAAAAAGTCGTTCTGGCCACCGACCTGGGCACTATTACCGAGAAGGTTGAAGGGGCTCTGGCTATGGCCGATGCCCTTGTTCTGGAGAGCAATCATGATCCCGAAATGCTGGAAAATGGGCCCTATCCCGCTTTCCTGAAGAAGAGAATCAAAGGCGCCTACGGGCATCTATCCAACCAGCAGGCCGCCCTTCTTTTAACTCGCATCCCCCGCCCTGCGTTTATGCAGGTACTGCTGGCCCACCTCAGCCGGCAAAATAATACACCCCTACTGGCCCGGGAAACGGTAGGTGAAATCCTGGCCAATAAAGGTGTTGACAGGGAAATAAAGCTGTATCCCACTCATCCCGACTCCACCAGCACTGTGGCGGTATTGTAAAGCCGGGAAACAAAAAGGCTATCCACAATATCGAGGCCCAGGTCTATTTTCGCTAAAACACACCCTGTTTGATATTGGCACACAGCCTTTTGTTACAGGTTTATAGTTTTTTCAATTCAGCCAGCTGGCTGCCCCGGGTATCAACCGTCACTTTAGCCATGACCTGCTCTTCGAAGGGTCGGTCGCGAAAATCACGGGGCATGGCAACGATGGCATCGGCCACCTCCATCCCTTCCGTCACCTTGCCGAAAGCAGCATATTCCCCGTCAAGGTGGGGAGCCCGGGCTACCATGATAAAAAATTGGGACCCGGCCGAGTCGGGATGTGAACTGCGGGCCATAGATAATACGCCGCGATCATGAAGCAATCCATTTTTAATGCCATTGCTGGCAAACTCTCCTTTAATAGTGTAACCGGGACCGCCCATGCCGCTTCTCTGGGGACATCCACCCTGGATCATGAACCCGGGAATAACCCGGTGAAATATCAGCCCATCATAATATCCCTTTTGCACCAGCTCTACAAAATTGGCAACGGCCTGCGGCGCAGTTTCGGGATACAGTTCAATGACCATACGGCCGCCGTCTTTCATCTCCACTGTAACTTGAGGATAATCGCTCACTCGTTAAGTGCCTCCTTCCTGGTTTGGCACACTGTTTAACTCCAAATTGAATATGTTATTATCGCCGAAATTACCTTTGGCGAGTAACATTCAGAACACGAGCATCAGTGTGCAAGTACTCTGTTAACCCTAATTCTATATATTTTCGTCGGTTAAATTTTTGTATTACTGCGTTGTCGTCAGTCGCAATACGTCCAGTATTACTCATTCCTTGACGCCCATGGACGGGCTAATGCAGCGGTGCCAGGACGGCAAGGAGCTGCCCGCCTTGTCCTACAAAAATTTCCCTCGACGAGCAATACACAGAATTAGGATTAACAGTGTACTAGGGATATTATAGCAGATGAGGGGGGCTTTTTATGTATCAAGGCCGCGGCTTAAAGTAAAAATTCCTAATCAGTGGTAATATAAAATGAAGCAATCGGATAAATCAGCCGGAGATGGGGAGGAACGATCACATATGCAAGCCAAACACGTAATTCTCCTGGGCATCATAATAAGCGCCTTGCTGGCTACACTGGTTATCTTCGAATGGATTCCCCCTCAGGTGGCGGGATTTGTAATGCTGGGGATAACCCTGGCCGCTGCCTTTTTTATTGCCTTGAGCATGCTGCGGGGCCGGCGATTGGGAGACCAGGAGCTGATTGTCACCGCAGTTCAGCGGATCCATGAGCAAAAAAGCGAAGAACAGGTGCTGGTCCAGATGCTGCACTGGTCCAAAGCCATAATTGAATGTCAATCCAGTTTCTACTTTAATATCGAGCAGGGAACCTCGCTTTATTTAAGTGAAAAAGAAGAAGAAGGGGTATGGCGGGCAGTCAGTGAGGAAGTGGCTGAGAGTGGGAAGAACTGGCTTTGGCCAAATACATCCGGCCAGGCTTATCCACCAAATTCGGTTAAAACCTTTTTGGCTATGCTGCTGACCGGAGAGAACAACAAAACATTAGGAATTCTATACTTAGTAAACCGTCAGTGTGAACCAGCTTTTAAGGCAGCCGATGCCACCCTCCTGCAGCCTTTAACAACAGCAGGCCGGACGGCCTTGCTCCGATTGAGAAGAGAGGAGCAAAATCTGAGTTTTTACCGGCAAATCATTGCTGCTGTGGTTGGAGGGATTGAAGCCGGATCGCCCGGGTTCCAGGGTCATGCCCGGCGGGTAAGCCGCCTGGCCGGGCTGTTGGGGAAGGTTTTGGGCTTTAACTCCGCCGAAATCAGGGAGCTTACCATGGCTGCACTGTTGCACGACGCGGGAAAAATAGTGCCTGATGAAATATCTGAAGCGGAAACCCCCCCGGCAGATGACCGGCATCCGGAAAAGGGGGCGAGGCTTCTGCCCGCTGAAGAGTCGTTTAAAAGCATGCGGGAAGCTATTCTCTATCATCACGAGCGCTACAATGGCAGTGGATTCCCGGAAGGGCTGCGCATGGCCGATATACCTCTAAGCGCCGGGATAATAGCGGTAGCAGATGTCTTTGACGCCCTGACCTGTTTAAATGGAGAAGAAGCCAGGATGAACAGTGAAGAAGCCCTGGCGGTGATAAAAAAGGCCACTGGAACCCTTTTTGACCCAATGGTGGTAGTGGCTTTGGAGGAAATTATGCCCGCCTTGTTAAACGAGGAGGAAAACTAAAAAAGGCAGGATTTATTGTTTTTTAACCGATCACACGGTAAAGAGATAGGCTTAAGTTTCCGATATTAACCGGGAAAAGGTAAAATTCTACTGGCTGATGGAGGAAACATCATGAGAAAGCCCCCCCGCTTTATAACTTACTTAATAATTTTGACTTTCTTACTGACCATGAACCCGCTCTGGCCGCATTCGGCACTTGCCGCTGACCCGGTAATTGACAATATTTACATAGAACGAACCGACAATGAGATTTTGGAAACCGCCAGTGGGGTCATTGAAATCGACGGTCAGAACCTTAAGGATGCCGTAATAAGAGTACGAACCACCGGGGGCGGGGGCAGCAAAGTGCTGGGCGTTGAAGTAGGAACACGGGTGGTTAACCTGGATAGCTATATAAAATTTTCGCTTCCCGGCGACGATATGCGCTCCATCCTCTGGTCCGACGGTCTGGTAATCGGAGGCAATACCATAGCGGTGGATGACACCAATATGGCGGCCATAACCAGCGTCGCACCTGCAGTGGCTTTTACGGTTACTGACACAATAACTATTAATGGAAGCAATCTGGACAAAGATACCCTTACTTTCGGCAACGGATCACTTAACGGCACCGTAAACAGAGATCCTGATAATTTGCATGACGGAGCGAAAATAACGATAGCTGGCATTACAGGGGACGTGGGTCTGCATGACGTTATCTTCACCAGGGAAAGAACCCCGGTAGGAGTCACCAAAAAGTTGACCTTCCGCAAGCTCTACCAGAACCAATTCCGGGTTGTCGAGAAATTGGATATTGCGGGCCTGGAGATGTATCCTAATATAGGACAGCCCAAAAAGACCACCGTATATTTTCAGGCCCAGGACCTGGGTGATTACTCGGTATTCTTCCTACGCAATGAAACCGACCCCTATTATAAAGCCAATATGGGGACCGACCCCCACTGGACACCCCAGCAACCTTCTCAAAAGGGCCAGCTTACCGTAGTAGTTCCTGATCTTAACCCGGGGACTTATCACGTGGTTTTGACTAATAAAATGGTTGATCCTCAGGCGGGGGTTGACTTGCGCTCGCAAATTACCAAGCAGATGCTGGTGGGTGATTTTATCATAGTTTCCTCCACCAATGCCGCAGAAGTGGTAGCTATCAGCCCCGCTTCGGGGCCTACTATGAACCCCACTCCCATCGAAGTGGTGGCTTACAACATGGAGGAGTTGAATATCAACGGTCTGAACATGGAGGATGCAGCCTATACTCTAGATTTAGCGGATGCCAACACCACTCTGGAAATCGATCATGGTTATGGCCACTATAAACCGGGAGAAGTAAATAAAAAGGTGGATGTCACCAGAACCATCAAGGTGACGGTGGGAGCCCTGGCCGTCTTCCAGGATGAATCAAAACAGAAGCTTGTAGCCAGCAACTATGATACCCTCAGCCTCAATACCGGTCTGGTACAGGATAGTGATATATCCAGCGACCCGGTCTTTGATGTTTCTCTGGATATAAAAACCACCCTTACGGTGGTTGATGAAGTAACCAACATTCCAACCGGGGAAAAATACGTCTTTACTGAGCAGCCCATAAAGAAAGACGCCTTCACCTTCATCAAGAGTTATGATGAACCGGCGGCCACCAAAGTAACGCCCAACAAGATCCAGGTGGAAAGCGCCGCCGGCGGGTATTCCGTCAAAGAAGATATGTACATAGGCATAAGTGGCAGCGATTTTATAGTGAGCAAATACATTGATTCGGCCACCGGGGAAGAGGTAGTCCACTATCCCGAGGTGATTCTGGGGGGCTTCGATACCGGTGCGGGGCAAGGGCCGGGCCTCTGCTTCAGGAGGGAGGGCAAAGATCCCACCGTGGTTTTGGGCTGGGATCAGGCCAACAAAACCGAGCACCAGATAAGCGGAGCTTACTACGAAATCTACAATGGGACCACCGTCGTAACCGGAGCAGAAGGGAATGATACCGGCAACCGGATTTTGATAAAAATCCCGGCCGGAATGCTGGTTGACAAGGACACCACCACCACCGAACTGGTTATGGCCAACCCCAAGAAGAATTCCAGCGAATACGGCTACCGGGTTAAGAAATCGGATCTTCTTCAATTTGTTGTTCTGGCCACGGAGAAGACTCCGGTTATAAACAGCGTCACCCCCAATATAATATCAACCGACGGGGCCAAAGGGGTCAGGATTGACGGATATAATTTCCAGCCTGACGTCAAAGTCTACCTTGAAGACACACTTATAACCAGTAAGCGCGATGCCTCCGGTAAGATCATTACCTTTGACGCACCCGCATGGAAAGAAGGAAAAACCCGCATCCTGGTCATGAATGGGGAAGGTGGGTCGGATTCGGCCCAGATCATCTATGTTCAGAGCCAGACCAAACCGACTCTTACCAGCGTTTCACCTCCGGCAGGAACCATAAACACCCTGGTAACTTTAAATGGCACCGTTTTTTTGACTCCCGACCCAACAGCAGTTCCCTGGGATTTGGGCATCTACCGTTTAATCGGCACCCGGGTGCTTTTCGGAAACCAGGATATAAATGAGTACTATTATAAATCCGGAACCAATGACATTGATCTTAAAGCTTACACGTCACCGGTTGGGAAGGAAATCTTGTCAGCGTCAGGCAGCACTGCCACCATGGCCAGTTACTATTACAGCGTGCTGCTAAAAACCGCCGCTGATAAATTTTACGTGTTAAACTACAATGATCTGGGCGGGATCATACTTAGCGATGGGACTATTGATTATGAGATATACGCCTCGGGCGGCGCTTTAAAAGCCAAGGATCAAAGCGGCGGAACCTGGGATGTAACAGTGACCACTAGCACGGTTGCCCTTGATTCTACTTCCGGCGGTTCGGATATAAATTTGACTCTGGTTACCCCATATGTATTCGGAACTGACAATGTAATTACCGGCAACCGAGTGAAAGTGACCGATCACGGCAAGCGCATCTACGCTGTAATTCCCGACCTGTTGACCCCCGGTCTTTTCGATGTAACAGTCGTAAATCCCGATACCAACAGTGCCACCCTGAAAAATGCCTTCACCTTTTACCGCAATCCGCAGCGGCTTCCCAAGGTTACCTCAATCGATCCCAACCAGGGTTCCGTATCCGGTGGGTATTATATTAAAATTACCGGTGAAAATTTTGAAGATAACGGGACAATAAAGACCCGCGTTTTTATAAATTCTATTGAGGTGGCGGCGGCTGATGTCAAGGTGGGGTTGGACGGCACAACCCTGGATGTAAAGGTGCCGGCCTACCCGGGCGATCTCAAGAAAGACTACGGGGTGGACCATAAAGCGGTTCCGATTACCATACTGAATCCCAGTGACGGGGGAAGTTATGGCCAGCAGGATGCCTTTACATATGTACTTCCCAGGAGCAACCCCATTATTGACAACATTTCCAAGACCACCGGTAGCGCTGCCGGTGGGGAGTATATAGAAATAACCGGCCGGGATTTTCGTTATTATGAGCCCTATGAGGATAATGACGGTAATTTTGAATATAATGCCGCAACCGATACCTTCACCGATTTAAACGGAGAAGTACCACCGGTAATCCCAGCCGTATGGGATGATCTATCCCATTGGGACAACACTGCCGATCCCAATGTTCAGGCCATAGCTAATTACGAGAAGATTTTGCCCAAGGTGTACTTCGGCAATCAACTGGCCACTGTCAAAAACTACGGCAACGGCTACTTGGGAGTGTTGACCCCCACCGGCACTTCGGGGGCGGTTGACGTCTATATTGTAAACAACGACTATGGCGTATCCAATAAAAAGACCTTTACCTTTGCCTCTTCCAAGCCGACCTTCAGCAGCATCCTTCCCGCCACTGGACGCAAACAGGGGGCTGAACTGGTGGAGATTCTGGGCAGCGGCTATGTAGAGAGCACCATCAACGTACTGGACACGACCGGAGCCAGTAGCAAGAATATAACCCTAGTGCGTTTTGGCAACATTGATAATTTAAATAGCGAAGACGGGACAATCGTAGGCGGTGAAATGCCAACCCTTGAATTGCCCGGCAATATGACCGTATCCTTTAGCGCCAACAGCAAGACAATAGATTTTACCCTGGTCTACGGGGGAGTTACCTACAGCCAGACCTTCAATAATTACGACGGCAGCGCCTGTTTCTTTGACATGCACGAGCTGACCGATAATCCAGGAAATTTCTATCCCGGCTGTGAACTGGTGAAGGCTTATAGCAAAGACCGCCGCCTGATAGTGGAACGGGGTTATGCGTCGAATGTAGTGACGGAGAATACCGGGCATCTGACCGTCACCACCCCCACTTATTACACGGTGGGTCAGGTGGGGCTTAAGGTGGTAAACCCGGATGGCGGAACGGTAAGCGGCAAATTCGAATATAAAAACCCGGCCACCAGCCCAACTATCAGCAACATCACCCGCAATGGGAGCGACCCGGTTGACAAGACCGTTGCCGGCGAAGATCTCAGGGTGGTTGAAGTCAACTACAAGGGCGGCAATATCATCACTATAACCGGAAATGATTTTACTGCAAATGCCACCATCCAGATAGGCAGCCTGGCTCAGATAAAGTCCAAAGACATCGTCTACACTCTGCCCACAACTTTAAGCTTTATCATGCCGGCTGTATCGGAAGCCACGGTAGGCACTGTGGTTACGGTCGTTGTGACCAACGAAGACGGCGGGGTGGCCCGCTCCGACCTGCCCAGTTCCGGCCTGCCTATCAAGATGCTTATCACCAAAGGAGAAACGGCTCCGGAAGTGAGCAATATTGAACCAGCCAAGGGGCCGGCAGCCGGAGGAACCCGGGTTTCGATCAAGGGCAAGGACTTCCGTGAAGATATGTCCCCTGATTATCCGGGTGAGCTGAAGGTCTATTTTGGAGCTCAAGAGGCAACGGTAGTTTCAGTTAAATATGAGGAAATAATAGCCGTAAGCCCGGCCGCGGATCCGGGCGAGGTGGAAGTAAAGATTGAAAATCCGGATGGCGAATCGTCTACGGTGGGCAAGTTTACCTATGTAAGCAGCCCGACGATTACGGGAATTACCCTCACCAACGATAACGGCAACGAGGTCGCGGCCGATTCGATATCGGTCAAGGGCGGCCAGCAGCTCAACATAACCGGTACTAATTTTATGGAAGGGTGCCGGGTGGTATTCATACCGGTGATCGAGAAGGCGACTGATGCCAAGGCTAGTGGGGTGATCTACTATGTCACCAGCAAAACCTCCAATGGCGGAAGCAGCAGTGAGCTGGATCCCTATGTACTGAAGTCGGGAACTGATGGCACCGAGGTAACGGTGGTTGATGCGACTCACCTTACCGTAAAAACCCCCGCGGGCAAACTGGATGCTACCGGCATAATGATAATCAACAAGGACCAGGGAGCCTCGGACATAAACAACAACATCAAATTCGAGCTGCCTCAGCTGGATGCGCCGCTCGGGGTTACCGCGGTGCTGGTCAGGGACGAACACTATGACACTGACCGCTTCATCAAGGTGCAGTGGGAAGCGGTTACCGGGGCTACCGGTTATGAGATCGAGGTAGTCAAAGGCTCCCATACCTACAATATTGGCTCAAGCAAATACACCTCCCTGGTCTATGACGACCTGGAGCCCAATACGTCCTATAAGTTCGTAGTTAAAGCTCAGGGCGATTTTGGCACATCCAAGCCTTCGGCTCAGAGCAACTGGGTCTATACGGGCAGCACCGTGGGAGCACCCGACCTGGATGGCGGGCTGGGTGAAAAAACCGAGATTACGGCCAAGGGCGGCATAGCCCAGGTCAATATGGGCAGCGATGGAGACACGGTGGATATTGATCTGACCAAGGGCGAACTGGCCGCCTGCCGCGAAGTGCAGGTCACCATTCCCGCTTCCGTAATATACAGCTCCGGTCAGACCATCAGAATCAGCGGCAAGGAATATGATTTGGAATTTGAGCCGGGTGTGTTTAAAAATGAATTCCTGGCGGACACCAGCGCCAGCGACGCCGGGGTAAGGTTCAGAGTATATCCGTATACGGGAAGCGCTGGCCAGGAAGGGGGAAATAGCCTCTCAACCATTTACCGCCTGGAGGCCAGCTGTTTTGTCGGGCAGGAGGAAAACGAATTGACTGATTTGACCGGCAGTATGAAGATAAAAATGCGCTATGATACGGCTAAAGCCAAATTGAGGCATTTCACCAAAATGGATCTATGTTGGTATGAACCCAATAGCGGGACCTGGCTGCCGGTAAGCAACAGCGGAACCGGTTTGATTGGACATATGGGCAATTACTGCGTAATGGGCAGGAGGTAGATGGTTTTGAGAAGAACAGCTGTTTTAGCTATTATACTGGCTTTGCTCTGGCCGCAGCTAATTTGCGCCGCCGGTGCTCAAGGTTCTACCGTTGAGGGCTATCTGCAGGCGGTGATCGCTCCTGATCCCAACAACCCCGCTGATTACGGGAGTGTAAAGATTGAGTCCTACGATGGTACTCTAATGACCCTGGCCCTTGCAGCCGACACCGCCTATCTTATTGACGGCCGGCCGGTTAAGTTAAGTGCCATTCATAAGGGCATGGAGGTCTACGCCAAACTGGCGGGAGGCGCCCTGGCCAGCCTGGAGGCTTACTCAACGGTTCAAACCGGGTATATCCAGCCGGGCAGTAAAGTGGTGGTCGGCACCATAAGCAAGCTGGAAGAAGACCTGATTGAGGTGCGAAGGGACGACGGCCGCACCTCCAGTTATTACACCACCCCCGCCACTCCTATAAACAAGCAGGGAGAGTCGATCAACCTGGATGATCTCTATGTCGGCGATCGGGTCAAACTGTATTTTGATGAAGTGGGCAGCGGGATGATAAGCCGGATGGAAGTGCAGGGCAGTTCGGTGGAGATCAAGAACATCTACCGGGGAACCTTGAAGACGGTTGACAATACCAGCCTGCACCTGAGCCTGTCCGACGTTGAGGTCTTGAACAACAGCCTTTGGGAGGACTCTGGAGGCAGCTTGAGGATGGCCTACAACAAGGAATTGCCGGTCTATGCGGGCGGAGTAAAGATTCCCACCCGCAATCTAAAGTATTACCGGGGGCGGGGCGTCTATTTGGTCACCCGCGATGCTCTGGGTAAAGACAGCATTGACCGCCTGGTGGTAAAGAGCGAATATGAATCAAGCTATGAAGCACAGATTGAGAGTGTAAACTGGTTCAGCGACACCTGCGAGTTGGATAACAACAAAAACCTATCTTTCAGTGACGGCACTATAATAATTCGCGACGGGAGGCTGCAGGACAAGTTCGTTTTAACGGCCGGAACCGATGCCTTTTTTGTAGCTGACACGGTGAAAGGCCAGCGCATCGCCAGTGTTGTCAACATATTATCGGTCGGAATAAACAATTCCAGCATCGGTCAGAGTTGTCTGTACGCCGGCCGGCTGGCGGATGTTTTCGAAGACTCGTTCTGGTTAGAAGATGCCTATCGCCAGGAAAACAATGTCTGGCAGAGCGTAAGCGGTGAGGTGGAACTGTTCCTGGATAATGATACTTCCATCTGGGATATGGACAACAAGAAGCGGATAACCCTGGCCGAGTTTGTCGGAGGCGATTATTCAGTTGACCTGGATGATGAACGCACCCAGGACCTTAATCTTTCCAACTGGTATGTCTACGTATATGCCAAGGGAGACCGGGGCGCATGTCTGGCTCTGCATTATGAAGAACATGAAATCGATGAACTGCGCACCACCAGCGGCACGGTGGTGTCGGTGGAAAATGATACGCTGGTAGGATGGGTTGTGACATTGAAAAACACCAGTGACTGGAGTGAACACAACGACCAGTGGATGGGCAAGCAAGCCAATCTGCGTCTGGGTCTGGAGAATACCCTTATAATCAAGAATGGCAAAGCCATTCTGCCCAAATCATTAAAGTCCGGGGATCGATTGTATATGGCACGCAATGACTTCAGGGTTATGGTAATCCTGGTAAAATAGGAGCAGGAGGGCACATGTAGGTGAAAGCAAAATGGGCGTTTTTGATGACAAGTTGTTTGATAGCCGTGTTTATGGTGCTGGGAGCAGTGCCGGCCGGGGCGGTTCCTCCGGATTTCGCGGGCGGGGTGGCCAATGAATACAAATACCAGGAAATGGTCTTCCTTGCCGGTGTACCGATTAAATTCACCGGAACCATAAAACAGACTGAAAAGATAAAAGGCGATCTCACGACGCTTACCTACGATTTTACCCTTACCCCGGAGGATAAATCCATTACCGGCAAATTCAGCCGCAAGATGAGCTACAAGATCAGTTCCACTAAGGACGCCGAGGTGGGGCAAACCCTTACCGAGACCGAGGTGGGCACTTTTAAAGAGAGTATTACCATCAACGGGGTAAAATACGATCTCAAGGATTTGCAGTTTTACAAATCGGATGCCATAGACAACCGTCCAGCTTCTGATTACTACAGCGGCAGCATTCAAGCCCGCAAGACCTATTTGATTAATAAAAACCAGGGTGAGGTAATTGTTGATATCAGCGGCGGAGATGTAGGTTATAATAATTTCTGGGGCAGCACCGAGACCCAGGTTCTGGATTACAATATCGGCGTGACCCGTACTATTGCGGCGACAAAAACCACTCAAAGTTCAACTCAGAACTGGCAAGGCACAGTCAAAGCAACGGTTTCGGACAGCATTGATAAAAGCCTGCAGTACAATGAGAACCTGGCCTCATTGTCCAGCTTCAACGGCTCCTACACCAGGGTAACCAGAGGGGAAATGTCTTCTTTTTACAGCTATGATCTTCCCACGGTAACAGATGGCGTAGCTGATGATACGACCAGGAACATCGATCAGGTAAAACTCAACATGGAGAAGGTCCCCAAGGTTGAGAAGCTGTTGATTCCCAAATTCAGAGACACCGGGGGCCACTGGGCCGAGGACGATATCGGCCAGCTGTTTTCCTTGGGGGTTTTTGAGGGTGACTCCAAATTCTTTGCGCCCGACGCACCCATAAGCCGTATGGATTTTATCCGGGCCCTGGTCAAGATTTGTGACATCCGGGCCAACCAGGCCCAGGATAAGAAAAAAGCCAGCAAAAAGACCCCGGCTGAGGTATCGCCTTTCTTGGATGTGCCGGCCAGCAGCCCCGACTATCAGTATGTTAAAGCAGCTGTTGAGAAGGGGTTGACCTCCGGTGTCAGCGGCAGTCAATTTGGAGCGGACCTGGATGTTGACCGGGCTCAGGCCATTCACATGCTTATAAAGGCCCTGGGTTTTGAAGATAAAGCGCCTTCACCGGGATTCAGCACATCCTTTGCCGATGAGGATCAGATTCCGACCTGGTGTTTGGACAGTGTTTACGTGGCCGCGGAGATTGGCTTGGTAAGCAGCGACTCCACCAACCGTTTAAATCCCCAGAAGGTTATGACCCGGGGAGAGGCGTCGGCTATGCTGGTGCGCTTCTTAAATATTCTGCAGAGCGACCTGCAGAAAGACTACCGGGATAACATCGTCCTTTTTAATTAAAAATACCTCAAGCGCAACCGGTCGATATCGTATAGAATTAGGATTGGTAGGGTACTACTCTGGCAGGGGTCAGGTGTGATTTTGAAAAGGATTAATTTTTACTGGTTGACCTTTTTTGTAGGCATAATAATGGCGGTTTACGTCCTTTACGGCGCACGCATCATAAACATCGTCGCTGCTCCTTCGCCCTCCGGCGCTGCCCAAGCGGCTGCGCTATTTCCGTCTCCAGAGGAAACCCAGTACATAATGCGCCTTTACCTTGAGCCTGGCAGCCGAATTATATATGGTGAAACCCGTATTATAACCAGCAATACATCAGGTCAGGGTCTGGGCGAGTTGTGGTTTACTGCCTATCCCAATGCCTTCAACCAATCTTCCGCTACTCCCGCCCCGGCGGATGCATATTATGCAGGCTTCAATCCTGGCTGGATAGAATTTGAGGAAATAAGTGTAAATGGGCAAAAAGCGCAGTATTCCAGCCGGGGGGTGTCAGTCCAGGTTCTGCCCCCAGCCGATATCATGCCCGGCAGCCAGATTGACATAAGCATCAAGTGGAAGGCTTTGGTGCCCCGCCTGGCTTATCGCTATGGAGCCCGGGATGGAGTGTACATGCTGGGCAACTTCTATCCGGCATTGAATGTGCTGGATGAGGATGGATGGCACAATTCATATAATTCGGTATTTGGCGACCCCTTTTGCTTTCACTGCGCCAATTACCTGGTCGAGCTTAATATTCCGGAAAATTATGACATGGTAGCCACCGGAGACGCTGGGCCGCCAATTATTGAAGACAACGGGCGGCAGACCTACGTTATCAAGGCGGAAAATGCACGGGACTTTTCCCTGGTGCTCATGTATGATTACACAAGGTTGCAAACCAGTATCAACAAGATAAATGTAAATTGCTATGTCCCCAACGGCCAGGGCGATTTTGCCCAGCCGGTTTTGGATAAGGCGGCCAGCATGCTCAATTATTTCAACTGCTCTTTGGGAACCTATCCCTATAAGCAATTCAATATTGCCTTTGTCCCAATGAAAGGCTTTCATGGCATGGAGTATTCAGGCATGATCTTTTTGAGCGAAGACTATCTCAAAGGTGGAGGGCTTGATCAGTCTGGAGAAATGGTCCTGGCCCACGAAATTGCCCATCAGTGGTGGTATGGAATGGTGGGCAACGACCAGTTGAAAGAGCCCTGGATGGATGAAGGCCTGGCCAACTGGAGCGCCTATAAATATCTGGAGGATGTGGAAAAAGTAAAGGTTAATATTACTGAATTAAAGGAAGGGGTCAGTCTGGCCAGGGAACTGCGCGATATGTATTCCAAACAGGATTATTACTTGACCGCCTACTCCGGCGGCGAGGCTTTTTGGTTCGGATTGGAAAAGGAATTGGGTAAAGACGAGGTTAATAAAGTCCTGCGCAGGTATCTGGCCACTTATCGCTTTAAAATAGCGGGAACCAAGGACCTATTAGAGGTGATAAAAAAAGAAGCCCATTCCAATATGGATTCCTATTTTTATAAATGGTTTAAAATAAATCCGGGGGGCTAGCTCCCCGGATTTATTTTTTAATGAGGAAAATAGGTTTTTGCGGGATTCACCGGCCAGAGCCTTGTCTTAATGGTAAAAGTAGGCTAAAATATAGCGTTGTTCCTACTTAATCATTATTGAACCTTTCGAAAATATATAATCAGCAACTGGTATATGCAGTCTTCCTAATGAAAAAAATTAGGAGGAAGAATAGAAGGAGGATTTCCATGGATCCGGTCCAAAAGATAAAAACAAGTTTAGTGCAGTTGGTTACCAAGGCTCTGGAGGAGGCCAAGCGGCAAGAGTTGCTCAGCTTTAGTACGGTGCCAGATTTTGTAATCGAGGTACCCCGGGAGAAGGGTCATGGGGATTTTGCCTGCAATGCAGCCATGCTGCTGGCCCGCCAGGCCCGGATGGCGCCCCGCCAGATTGCTGAAATTTTAGTGGGAATTATAAAGGCTGCCCGTCCTGCCGGGGTGGAAAAGGTCGAGGCGGCCGGAGCGGGTTTTATCAATTTTTACCTGAGCAATGACTGGCTTTTTGAAGTGCCGGCCCTGGTTGTCAAGCTGGGTGAGGACTATGGCAGAAATGAGAGTAAAAATCAGAGGGTGCAGGTTGAGTTCGTCAGCGCCAACCCTACCGGCAATCTGCATATGGGCAACGCCCGGGGTGGTGCTCTGGGAGATACCTTGGCCAATATCCTGGATCGAGCTGGATACAGTGTCGAGCGGGAGTTTTACATAAACGATGCCGGCAACCAGGTGGAGGTCTTTGCCGAATCACTGGAAGCCCGCTACCTGCAGCTCAAGGGATTTGATGTTAAATTTCCCGAAGACGGCTACGCCGGGCAGGATGTAATCGAGACAGTGCGCAACATTATAAGCACTTATGAGGACAGCCTGCTGGATATGGAAAGTACGGCCCGCCGCCAGATTATGCTGGACTTTGCCCTGACCGAAAAGATCGATTATATAAAAAATACCCTGAAAAACTTTGGCATCGAATATGACGTCTGGTTTAGCGAACGATCACTTCATGAAACCGGGCAGGTGGATTTGGTGATCGATCAACTCAAGGAAAAGGGATTTGTTTATGAGAAGGAAGGCGCCCTGTGGTTTAAGTCTTCCGAGTTTGGTGATGAAAAAGATGAGGTTTTAAAAAGAGCCAATGGCATACCCAACTATTTTGCGGCTGATATTGCCTATCACCTGGACAAATTCAAAAGGGGTTTTGACTGGGTGATAAACATCTGGGGGGCTGATCATCACGGCCACGTGGCGCGGATGAAGGGAGCTATGCAGGCTCTGGGCTATGATCCTGCCGCCCTGGAAATCCTTTTGATGCAGTTGGTGCGCCTGTACCGCGGCGGAACCCTGGTGCGCATGTCCAAGAGAACCGGAACCACCATTTCATTGGACGAGTTGATCGAAGAAGTTGGCCGGGATGCGGCACGCTTTACTTTCGTCATGCGCAGCCCGGACAGTCATCTGGATTTCGACCTGGAACTGGCCAAACAGAAGAGTTTGGAAAACCCGGTCTACTACGTCCAGTATGCTCATGCCCGGATATGCAGCGTTTTCCGTCAAGCAGCAGCCTATAATGCAGCCCTGCCGTCCATTGATGAGGTTGATGCGTTGCTTTTGAATGAAGAAGATGAACTAGCCTTATTGCGTAAGATAGCCGAATTCCCTGAGGAAATTGCCATTGCCGCCCGTACCGTGGCCCCCCACCGCATGGCCCGTTATGTGATGGATTTGGCCGGCTTATTCCACAGCTATTATAACCATCACCGGGTGTTAAATGAAGACCCGGAATTACAGAAGGCCAGGCTCTTGCTGCTAATGGTCACCCGGATTACCATCCAAAACGGGCGTGGTATATTAGGTGTTGCGGCACCGGAACAGATGTAGGAGGGATGAAAATGCAGAGACGAAAGAGTGAGATCGATTGGGCCGTCGATATTTTAGTAGAGAAACAGCAGCCCATATATTGCATGGATTTAGTACGTGAGGTAGCCGCGCGCATGGGGAAAAGAGATGATCCTGAAAATTTGACTTCTATGTATACCCGGTTCAATTTGGACAACCGGCTGGTTTATCAGGGCGACGGCTACTGGTATTATGATACTAACCGTCCGTTAAAGGACCATAAAGACTAAAGAACCCTTAAGAATTTGGGTGGCGTTAATCAGGCCGCTCTCGGCCGTACAAGTCGGGCCTGCCAGGGAGGAAGCTAAAATGAAAATTAAATGGAAAGGCCACGCCTGCTTTTTTATTGAATGCTCAGGGAAGACTATCGTTACCGATCCTTTTGCGGATAGTTACGGCTATCCACCCATTCGAGATACGGCTGACATAGTTACAGTAAGTCATAACCACAATGATCACAACGCCTGGCAAAACCTTTCCGGAAATCCCCTGGTCATAAAACAGGTGGGCGATTTCGATCTTGGCGAAATAAGCATAAAAGGGGTGGCATCCTATCATGACCAGAAGAAAGGTGCCCTGCGAGGCCAGAATATAATTTACCGGATGAAAGCGGAAGGTTTAACCCTGGCTCATTTGGGAGACCTGGGGCATCTTCTGAGCCCGGCGCAGCTGGAGGCTTTGGGCAAGATCGACATCCTGCTTTTGCCGGTGGGTGGAACATACACGATTGACGCAGACCAGGCCAAACAGGTCCTGGAGCAGATTAATCCATCGATCGTGATACCGATGCATTTTAAGACTCCCCACATAAACCTTCCCATTACTCCGGTTGAAGCATTTATCAGTAAATTTGCCAGGGTTGTAAAAAGGCCCTTTTTGGATGTAAATGGCGAAGATTTGCAGGGAGAAACAAGGGTCATAGTTTTGGACTATCTGTAGAGTACCCTGCCAACTCTAATTCTATATTTTCCTCGTCGGCCAAATTCCCGTATGACTGCGTTGTTTTTAATCACAATACGAGCAGTAGTGCGATGAAAAACGAAGCCCAGGGACGGGCAAGTGCGGCGGTGCCAGGACGGCAAGGAGCAGCCGCCTTGTCCTTAAATTGTGAAAATACACAATTAGAGTTAACAGGGTACCAGTTGACCACCTCTTATCAAAGAGGGTAAAATTCTAATGTTAAAGCTTCAAGGGGAGCGTCGGTTCCCGGTAAAGTATTTCAGCAAGTGTTACGTTTTTTTTGAGCCAAGGGAAAGAGGGGGCTTATAGTGACAAAATACATATTCATTACCGGTGGAGTGGTATCTTCTCTGGGTAAGGGAATTACGGCGGCTTCTTTGGGAAGGCTGCTTAAGTGCCGGGGATTGAAGGTTGCTCTGCAAAAATTTGATCCCTATATCAATGTAGACCCTGGTACTATGAGTCCCTATCAGCACGGTGAAGTGTACGTAACCGAAGACGGGGCCGAAACCGACCTGGATGTAGGACACTACGAGCGCTTTGTCGACGTAAATTTAAGTGCTTATGCCAACTGCACCACCGGGAGAATATACCAGGCGGTTTTGGATAAAGAACGGCGCGGCGATTACCTGGGCCAGACCGTACAGGTTATTCCCCACATCACCAATGAGATCAAAGACCGGGTAACCCTCATTGAAAAGGAAACCCACCCCGATATAGTGATCAGTGAAATTGGAGGCACGGTTGGTGATATCGAGTCTCTACCCTTTCTCGAAGCAATTCGCCAGTTAAAATTTGAATTAGGGCGCGACCGGGTGTTGTATGTTCACGTAACCCTGGTGCCCCATATAAAAGCAGCCGGAGAGCTGAAAACCAAACCCACCCAGCACAGTGTCAAAGAACTGCGTGGCATAGGTATTCAACCGGATATTCTGGTCTGCCGCACCGAAAAAGACCTGTCTGAGGATCTGAAGGCCAAAATGGCTCTGTTTTGTGACGTGGACCGCGAAGCGGTTATTCAGTTAAAAGATGCTGCCTCTATTTATGAGGTTCCTCTTATGCTGGCCCGGGAGCAGCTGGATCTGCAGGTAATTAAGCGGCTGGGCTTGAATTGCCCGGAACCGGATCTCAGCGAATGGGTGGAAATGGTCCGTAAAGTTCATTCCCTGGATAAAAAGGTTACCGTAGGCCTGGTAGGTAAATATGTTGAACTGCAAGACGCCTATTTGAGTATTGTTGAATCTTTGAAACATGCCGGTTTCCAGTACAACAGCGAGATCCAAATAAAATGGGTATATGCCGAGGATATAGAAAAACTGGGTCCCGACGAACTGCTAAGCGATGTGGACGCCATCCTGGTTCCGGGAGGATTCGGGGAAAGAGGTATTGAGGGGAAAATAGCCACCTGCCGCTATGCCAGGGAGAATGGCATCCCCTTCCTGGGAATCTGTCTGGGCATGCAGTGTGCGGTTATTGAATATGCCCGCAATGTCTGTGCTTTAAAAGGCGCCAACAGCTGCGAATTTGATCCCGACAGTCCCGCCCCGGTTGTTCACTTGATGCCGGATCAGGAGGGGATCGAGAACAAAGGCGGCACGATGCGTCTGGGGGTGTACCCCTGTTATCTTAAACAGGACAGCAAGGCCTTCAGCGTTTACAATTGTGCTGAACTCCAGGAGAGGCACCGCCACCGCTATGAGATCAACAATGATTATCGCGCCCTTATGGAGGACAAGGGTTTGGTGATAAGCGGATTGTCCCCCGATGGCCGCCTGGTAGAAATCATTGAGCTGCAAGATCATCCCTGGTATGTCGGCTGCCAGTTCCATCCCGAGTTCAAATCTCGGCCTAATCGGCCCCACCCCTTGTTCATGGGTTTAATTTACAACGCTTTGGAGTACAGCCGCACGCGCCCCAATAAGCTGTAAGGCTGATTAATTTGACTATATTAGAACTAGACCGCGGTTTTGGGTTGATTCAAACCGCGGCATAGGCATGTGAATATCGGGCGAAACTTAGCATTAAGGAGATAATAATGTTTACCACCCGGATTATCGATAGTAAAGAAAAAGAGCGCTACAATCAATTTGTAGCGAATCATCCCAAAGGGCACTTCCTGCAGTTGTGGGAATGGGGGCAGGTCAAAAAGGGCATGGGGTGGGAGCCGCTCGCCCTGGTCCTGGAAGAAGATGGCCGGATAAGGGCCGCTATGCTCATTTTGAAGCGAAGGATCCCCCTCCCCTTTATTAAGAAATGCATTTTTTATTCCCCCCGCGGACCGGTGGTGGATATAAATAACCGCCAATTATGCCGGCTGCTTTTTGACGGGGCCCGTCGGGCGGCCAGGGATGAAGGCGCTATTTTTCTCAAGTTCGATCCCGATGTTCCCAAGGAAAATATTGAGTGGGCTGAAGTTTTGCGGAGCCTGGGATGCCGTCATAATGAGACCGGGCTGGACTTTGAAGGAGTGCAGCCCAATTTTGTCTTCCGTCTGGATATAAGGCCCGATGAAGACGTGCTGCTGGCCAACATGCATGCCAAATGGCGCTATAATATCAGGCTGGCGGAAAAAAAGGGCGTCGATATCAGGGAAGCGGTAGACAAAAAAGACCTGCAGGTCTTTTATCAGATACTTTTAGATACAGCCAGCCGCGATCATTTTCTGGTCCGCGGATATGAGTACTTTGAGTGGATGTGGGACTACCTGGTTGAGACCGGGTATGCTAGAATTTTCCTGGCTGATTACCAGGGACAGGTTATAGCCGGCACTCTGGCCCTGATACTGGGGGAAAAAGCCTGGTATCTATACGGGGCATCCAGCAATGAATACCGAAATGTAATGCCAAATTATCTAATCCAGTGGGAAATGATTCGCTGGGCGCGCCGAAACGGCGGTACGCTCTATGACTTCCGGGGAGTGTCCGGGGATCTCAATGAGGACAATCCTCTCTATGGCTTATATAGATTTAAAAAGGGGTTTAATGGAGAATTCACCGAATTTATCGGAGAATGGGATATGGTATATTCACGCTTTTTTGATTTTTTATGGACCCGGGTGCTGCCGTTGTATCTGCGATTGGGACGGAGCCGGGCCCGGGCGGGTCAGGGTGACGGATAATGCATAAACTGGACAAATGGATAGAAATCGATATAGACGCGGTAAGGAATAATCTAGAGCAGGTTCGCTCCATTCTGGACCAAAAGGCCATACTGATTGCTGTACTAAAAGCCGAAGCCTACGGGCAGGGAGCGCGCGACATCGCCCGCTTGCTCAACCAACAGGGTGTGGATTTCTTCGCGGTCACCTTTCTGTACGAAGCCATTCAATTGCGTAAAGCCGGCATTCCCTCCAACATACTGGTCTTTAGTCCCCTGGTAGATGAAGAACAGGCTGCTGAAGCTATTGAGAACTCGATAACCATCACGATCGCCTCTCGGGAGGAAGCCGCGCGTCTGATCAAAGTGACTCAGGAGATGCGAAAATCCGCCACTATACATTTGAAACTGGATACTGGACTGGGCCGATTCGGCCTGAGCTCCCAGGAGCTAATCGAACTCGCCCAGGAATTAAATAGCTGCAGCAACATATATTTAGAAGGAATCTACACCCATATGGCCGATGCGGCGGGGCAGACCGCCTATACTGCCAGGCAGTTTGAACTCTTTTTGGAAACAGTTCGTTATCTGGAGCAGGCTGGCATCAGAATTCCCCTGCAGCACTGTGCCAACAGCGCGGTGTTTTTAAAATACCCCCAGATGCACCTGGATGCAGTAAGAATAGGAACGCTGCTGTCAGGACAGCATCCGGTCGGTAATTTTGAGCGGCGTCTGTCTCTTAAGGACCCCTACCGGTTTAAAAGCCGGATTGTATCTCTGCGCTGGCTGGAGAAGGGAAGCTATCTTGGGTATTTTAGGACCTACCGCTTGAAAAAACAGGCGCTCATTGGAGTTGTGCCGGTGGGATTCAATGATGGTCTGGCCCTTGAGGTTGCCAATCCCCCAGCTGGATTTGTCGACCTGCTCAAGGGGATGGCCCGTCAGATACTGGTTTATTTTAATTGGCCCCGGTTCAGGTTGAATATCATTATAAAAGGCATTGAATATCCGATCCGGGGGAAAGTATTTATGCAGATGGCCCTGGTGGAATTTCCTCCCGAAGCCGACATAAGGGTTGGAGACGAGTTGGAACTGCCGGTTCGCAAAACCCTGGCAGCCAAAAACATAGTCAGGTTGTATGTTAAAGACGGCGTTGCAGGCAAAGTGGCCAGCGAAGACGCGACCACGTTTATATAAGGAGGTTTGACGGATGGGGAAAAAAGCCTTTGTAGCAGCCTTTACCATCTTTTTGCTTTTGATGAGTATACTCTCATTACGGGCCGTATTTGGGCCCAACCGTCAGGCCTCGGGCAAACTCTCCCGGGGGGACGCGGTGGGCATCATCAGGGTGGAAGGGGCCATAACCGGCGATTCCTCCGCCAGCTGGTCGGGTACTCAGACCAGCACCGATGAAGTGCTGACCGCTATTCGTGAAGCTGCCCGGCGAGACGACATCAAGGCAGTGGTATTGAGGATCAACAGTCCCGGTGGAAGTGCGGTTTCAGCGCAGGAAATCGGTATAGAATTGGATAAACTAAGAGCGCTGGGGAAACCGGTTGTAACCTCCATGGGAGACACCTGCGCCTCGGGTGGTTATTGGATAGCCTGCAGCACTGATTATATCATGGCCAACTCAACTACTATGACTGGCAGTATTGGGGTAATAATGGAACTGACCAATCTGGAGGGCCTTTACGGAAAACTGGGTATAAGCCAGGAGGCCATAAAGAGCGGAGAGTACAAAGACATTGGCTCAGCCAGCCGGCAGTTAAAACCGGAGGAAAGGCAGCTGCTGCAGGACATGGTGCAGGATTCCTACCAGCAGTTTGTCGACCAGGTGGCCAAAGGCCGCCAGGGAAGAATAGACCAGGCCCAGCTGAAGAGTATAGCCGACGGGCGGGTTTTAACCGGCAAGCAGGCCAAGGCCTACGGGCTGGTTGACGGATTGGGCAATTATTATGACGCCGTCCGCGAGGCGCAGAAGAGGGCCAATCTGGACGAAAACGGTAAAAGCGTCGAACTGGGTGAGACTCTTTTTTGGGAAGAACTGATGAGCGGCAGCGGATTGAGCAGTTTGCTGCAAATGCGCCTGGGCCCGGTATTGCGATACTAATTGCTGATCTTAAAGGGAGGAGGAAGATGAAAATGTCAGATGCCATCTATGGGGTGTTCTTCCAACCGGCCGCTACCCTTCGGCAGATTAGTGAGGATAAACCGCTAGCCAAAGGCCTGATCCTCTATATACTGGTTTCCCTGCTGGGGGTTATATTCAATCAGGGGGTGGAATCAAGCCGGGACAATTCAATCCTGGCCGGGGGAGCTGGATGGGCTCTGGGAGCTCTCAGTGTCTTTTTTGCCCTGATCAATTTATTTGTTATGACTGGAGTAATGTCACTGCTGGCCGATATTATTTACAAAAAGTCCAATCCTTCAGGCATACTGGCTTGTTTTAGTTTTGCCGCCCTGCCCGGAGTCCTGGGGGGCGCTGTTTATTATACTTTTTTCCTGCTGGGAATGGAGGGGGTAGGTGCAGCTTGCCTCTTCGTGATATCTATTTGGGTTATGGTTCTCGGGGTTTTATCTCTGCGGGAATCACTGGATTTGGACACCGGACAATCGGTGCTGCTGCTTTTAGTGCCGCCCCTGGCCGTTTTCTTCCTGACGGCAGTCCTTCTGTTGGCCGGCTTGTCCCTGGCCTGGTAAGCTAAAAAGTCCAAGAAGGATTCCTCATATGCAGTGTAGAACTAAATATGGAAAACTCAGGAAGGTGAAGGTGGCTTGAATTGTGGAAAATCTTAATTGTTGATGACCAGAAAGGAGTTCGGCGGCTGCTTGAGGAGTTATTCAAAAGGGATGGCTGGGATGTGTACGTAGCGTCGGACGGCAAAGAAGCCATTTCCAAATGTGATGAATTATCTCCCCATGTTGTCTTGATGGACATGAAAATGCCCAATATGAATGGACTGGACGCATCACAGGAAATTTTACGTAGGCACAGCCACCTGCCTATTCTCATGATGACCGCCTACGGTGAGATGGATGTTATCAAAAAGGCCCTGGATGCAGGGGTGAAAAAGTGTATTACCAAGCCCTTTGATATTATGGACCTAAGAAACATGGTTAATGAGATGATGGAAAAGGTATCCTAAAAATACGGTTGCAAGAGGTGAATCTTTATGCCATTGGTTTCGGTTAATGAACTGTTGTTGAAGGCTGATCGTGATGGATATGCGGTAGGGGCCTTCAACGCCAACAACATGGAAATAGTACAGGCCATCCTCAAGGCGGCGGAAATGGAGAAGGCTCCGGTTATTATGCAGGCCAGTCAGGGGGCGATTTCATATGCCGGTCTAAACTTTATAACCGGAATGGTCAGAATTGCCGCTGAATCCAGCCCGGTCCCGGTAGCCCTACACCTGGATCACGGCACTGATTTCGATCAGGTGCTGGATTGCATTAAGGGTGGTTTTACCTCGGTTATGTATGACGGCTCCAAACTACCTTTGGAAGACAATATCGCCCTTACCAAAAAGGTCATCAGTATTGCCAGCCCGGTCGGCGTTTCGGTTGAAGCTGAACTGGGCAAAATAGGAGGTACCGAGGACCATGTCCACGTAAGCGAAAAAGAAGCCATGTACACCGACCCGGAAGAAGCCCGCTATTTTGTAGAGCAGACCGAAATAAAGAGCCTGGCTATCGCTATAGGCACCGCCCATGGACAATACAAGGGAGAGCCCAAGCTTGATTTTGAGCGTCTGGCTAAAATACGTTCCCTGGTCAATATTCCCATAGTCTTACACGGCTCCTCCGGGGTTCCTGATGAAGCGGTCCGTCAGGCAATTTCCCTTGGGGTTCGCAAAGTTAACATCGACACCAATATCAGGGAGGCCTTCGTAGGCGCGATGCGCAAAGTTATAGCCGATAGTCCCAACGAGATCGACCCGCGCAAGATACTGGGGCCGGCCCGGGATGCTACGGTAGAGATAATACGTGAAAAAATCCGCCTGTTTGGCAGCGCTGGCCGCGCTTAGAACCGGCTTTTTAAGCCTGTAGCCGTTGTTTATGCAAGAGCCCCTGGTCCTTTTAAAAGGAGTGTGAAAGCTTGAGAATATTTATAGATACGGCTAACATTGATGAAATAAGGGAAATAAACCAGATGGGGTTTTTATCTGGAGTGACTACCAATCCCAGTCTGGTTGCCAAGGAAAAGCGGGATTATGCTGAGGTGGTCAAGGAGATCTGCGGGATAGTTGACGGGCCCATAAGTGCTGAAGTTCTGGCCCTGGATTGTTCGACTATGGTTGAAGAAGGCAAGGCCCTGGCCGCTATCCACCCCAAGGTGATAGTCAAGATCCCCATGACCGAAGAGGGTCTTAAGGCCATTCGAACCTTATATGAAGCGGGGGTAAACACCAATGCCACCCTGATCTTTTCACCGGCGCAGGCCTTGCTGGCCGCCCGGGCCGGGGCCAGGTATGTCAGTCCCTTTATTGGCCGGGTTGATGATATTTCCAATGACGGATTGACCCTGTTGCATGATATCATGGTTATTTTTGACCAGTTTGCACTGGAAACGGAAGTCATTGCGGCCAGTATCAGGCATCCCATGCATGCCGTTGAATCTGCTAAAATAGGCGCCCATATTGCCACCATACCCTACGGGGTAATTAAACAGATGGTTCGGCATCCGTTGACTGATGCGGGTATAGACAAGTTCATGCAGGATTGGAAAAAGGCTTTTTAGGAGAATTGGAGGTTACAATAGTGGAGAGGGAACTGGCACTGGAGTTCGCTCGAGTTACCGAAGCAGCAGCTCTGGCAGCTGCCCGCTGGGTCGGAAAAGGCGACAAGGAGGCCGCTGACGATGCAGCAGTTACCGCCATGCGGGTCATGTTTGATACGGTATCGGTTGACGGCATCGTAGTTATCGGCGAAGGGGAAATGGATGAAGCCCCTATGCTTTATATCGGAGAAAAGGTCGGCACCGGGGTTTCGCCCGAGGTGGACATCGCGGTTGATCCCCTGGAGGGGACTAATATAGTGGCCAAAGGTCTTAATGGAGCGATAGCGGTTTTAGCAGTGGCTCCTAGAGGATGCCTCTTGCACGCACCGGATATGTATATGGATAAAATTGCGGTTGGTCCCGAATGTAAAGGTCGGGTTCACCTGGAAGCTCCGATTAAAGAGAACATTCGTGAAGTGGCCCGGGCCCTGGACAAACTGGTTAGTGAAGTAACGGTAGTGGTTTTGGACCGCCCGCGCCACCAGCAGATCATTGATGATATTCGCTCAGCCGGCTCGCGTATCAAATTGATTACCGATGGCGATGTTTCACCGGCGGTAGCCGCTGCCTATGACGAGTCCGGGGTTGACCTGCTGGTTGGCATAGGGGGGGCTCCTGAGGGCGTGATAAGCGCTGCAGCGTTGAAGTGTCTGGGCGGTGATTTCCAGGCCCGGCTATACCCCGAGGATGATTCGGAAATCGCTCGCTGCCATCAGATGGGTATTACTAATATCAACAAGGTCTTTACCCTTGATGAACTGGTCAGATCTGATGATGTTATATTTGCCGCAACTGGTATTACCGATTCCTTTTTATTGAAAGGGGTTCGTTATACCAAACGCCGCTGCATAACTCAAACCCTGGTCATGCGCAGTACGTCAGGAACCATAAGACATATCGAGGCCAATCATCACCTGGATAAAAAACCGCTTTTTAAGGATAAACGCATAAAACTCATCTTGGAGTAAAATAAGGTTAAAATTTTGTGGACATGGGGTATAATAGATACAACTAAGTATTGCTGCGAGTAAACCAATCTGTTTCCTTCCAGGAGCCTTTACGGGCGGCTTCCTTTGGCAAACGGTTTCTCTCATCGGATTTCTCTTCAAACCTTAAGTTTACTTGATATAGAAATCTTCGCAATGGCAAATATGACTGACAACGCTCGGCTGTACGAGTATGGATAACCCCGGTATCTACCTGGAAACACCTGAATAAATGAAGGGAGGAAGAATTCTGAACATCTCGATCTCCGATCTGGAGAACCGGACCATTCTGGAGCTTTATCAAATAGCCCGGGATGTCAATCTCACCGGTTACTCCAAGCTCCGAAAAAAGGAACTGATATTTGAGATTACCAAGGCACTGACCCACGCCGATGAATTGCTGCAGGCTCAAGGGGTTCTCGAAATTATGCCGGACGGCTATGGCTTTTTAAGACCCTTTGGCTACCTGCCCAGTCAGGATGATATCTACGTATCTCCATCCCAGATAAGAAAATTCGAATTGAAAACCGGCGACAAAGTGGGCGGGCAGGTGCGTTCCCCCAAGGACAATGAGCGCTTTTTTGCTCTTTTAAAGGTTGAGGGGGTCAATGGCTTTCCACCAGAAGAATCGGTAAAGAGGATTCACTTTGACGCTCTGACCCCCCTCTATCCAACCCAGCGGATAACGCTGGAGACCGACTCCCAGGAACTGCCTACCAGGATCATTGATCTCATTGCCCCGATAGGAAAAGGTCAGCGCGGCCTAATCGTATCGCCTCCGAAAGCTGGAAAGACCATATTATTACAGAAAATTGCTCAGGGCATCAGCGCAAACCACCCTGAAATTGAATTGATTATTCTTCTGGTTGATGAAAGGCCTGAAGAAGTAACAGACATGCAGCGTTCCACCAAAGCCGAAGTAGTTGCTTCTACCTTTGATGAACCCCCGGAAAACCATGTTAAGGTAAGTGATATGGTTTTGGAACGGGCCAAAAGATTGGTCGAACATAAGAAAGATGTGGTCATCCTCATGGATAGTATAACCAGGATGGCCCGGGCTCATAATCTGGTAGTACCACCCAGCGGCCGTACCTTATCGGGAGGAATTGACCCGGCCTCGTTGGATAAGCCTAAACGTTTTTTCGGTGCTGCCCGAAACATAGAAGAAGGCGGCAGCCTTACCATAATTGCCACCGCCCTGGTTGAAACTGGCTCCCGCATGGATGAAGTTATCTTCGAAGAATTCAAAGGCCGCGGCAATATGGAACTGGTTCTGGACCGGCGGCTGGCTGAACGCCGAATATTCCCGGCGATCGATGTGAAGCGTTCCGGCACCCGCAAAGAGGAGCTGCTGCTCTCCCCTGAAGAAATGGAATTGGTGTGGAATCTGCGCAACATGTTCAGCGATAACAATCCTGCTGAAACCATGCAGATCATGAAAGATACCATGAAAAAGACCAAGTCCAACAAAGACCTGCTGCGAGCAGCTCCGCTGGTTTTCGGCAAATCTGATTACGCCAGAAATTCTTATTAAATTTAATATTTTTAAATGAAAATATGTTAAGGGATAAGGGGCATAATGTAGCTCCTTATCTTTTTTCTTGACAACCCCAATAATATCCAGTATTATCCAAAAAAGGCTTTAAACATGGTCTTTTATGAATAAGTGGTGTTGATATTGTCAAATATATAGGGCAGCAGGCCCTGTTTTGTCAAGGCCTTGAGATCAGGTGGTCAGGATTAAGGAAATATACACCTGGATGAGGTTTATAGGCTTGGGTCTGATAAGAAACGAGGTGAACAAACTTGAACAGGAAGTGGATAGCCTCACCGGTGCTGGCTCTCCTCCTTATGCTCCACTCTGGCAATGCGAATGCTGCCATGGACGAGGGGAATTTCATACTCTCAAATGAGGCCGTGGCGAGTACGGCTGGAGCTCAGGCTCTTTACCATTCTGTGGAGCCGGGTGACACCCTGTGGGATATCTGCCAGAAGTATCAAACTGATTTGGAAAGCGTTAAAGCGGTCAATGGACTTGATGAACAAAGCGTTTTATCAATAGGACAAAAACTGCAGATACCGGGCAATATGAACCGGATTCATGCAGTAAAAAAAGGTGAAACGCTCTGGGACATCGCCCGCAAGTACAACGTCAGCCTGGAGCAGCTCTGCAGTTTAAATCAAGGGGTTAATGCCGAGAATTTAAAGATAGGGATGAACCTGACCCTGCCCGATAGCGCCCGAAAGACAAGCTCCGTCAACACCACTCCCAGCCGCGGGGGGGCGAGCACGGCTTTTTTCACCTGGCCTATCCGGGGTGCGATTACATCGTCGTACGGATGGCGAAGCTCAGGTTTCCATCATGGAACTGACATATCCGCCCGGTATGGGGATATGGTCCAGGCGGCAGCAGCAGGTGTGGTGGCTTCTACCGGATATAATGGCGTATATGGAAAAATGATTGTTATTGAACATTCTGACGGCAGTGAAACTTTGTATGCTCATTTGAGTTCAATAGGGGTTTCCACCGGCCAAAGGGTGAAGCGGGGAGAAGCAATAGGTAAGATTGGTACAACCGGAAATTCCACCGGCCCCCACCTCCACTTTGAGGTTAAGAAAGGACGTAAGTATGTCAATCCGGTTAATGTACTGAGATAACGCGTTTGGCAGCAAATTAGATGAACCCGGTGGCAGCGTGGCCACCGGGTTCTCTTACTATGAGACCCTTTATCGAGGTTGTTTCCCGCTGATATAAGTTTTAATGGCTTATTAATTAAGGAAAGAGGAAGAATATAGGCACATGTGGTAGTATAACAAACATGTAATTTTTCCAGGCTTATGATAGTATATGGGGAGTGCAAAATTATTAGCAAAGGTGTGGAAAGGACATGATAGAACGCTGGATAATTATTGGTCTCAGTGCAATAATAGTTATTTTCGGGGCTTTGATTAAATTCGGCAAGAGCTACAACCTGATACCTGGATACAATGCTGGAACCCCTGAAGAACAAAAATACATGGTTAGAAAAAACATGGACCGTTTCGTGGGCCGGCAGCTGATATTGATTGGCCTGGCACCAGTACTGGGTGTGTTGCTGCGCCTGCTGGGAGTAGCCTGGGGAATAGAAATCGGATTTGGCCTGTTATTGTTGCTGGTAATCAATCTGGCATCAGAAATTGGCCGTTTTACTCCCTCTGATTCGCAAATAAACAAAAAGCATTCCAGGCTCTATTGGGGAGCGGCAGGATTGCTTGTTTTGGTCTTTGCAGTGGTTGGTATATATATGTACAAATCAGCTGGAGAACCGTTTGTGTCCGTATTGCCAGATAGTATCGCTATCGAGGACGCCTATGGCACCCAGTTTGCCTACAATGATATAAATACCCTGGAACTGAGGAGTGTGCTGCCTGCTATTGGCAGCAGAGCCAATGGTATAGAAGTTGGCACCGTTATGAAGGGACATTTTAATGTAGAGGGATTGGGGCGCTCCCAGTTGTTCATTCGCAAACCCGGTTCAGCTATTGTGATAACTTTTATAAGCGGTCGGGAGCCAATCCTTATAAACTTTAACAATTCAGGGCAAACCAGATCATTTTTTGCTTACCTGCAGGCTAGAACCAACAAACAATAAGTAAAACCGGAGAAAAAAGATGTTTGGAACCCTATTTGTGAATGAAAAAGGGGAAATCTATTCCCACCCCGAATATGCCATGCTGGGGCGCAGCGGCGGCCAGTGGCTGGAACCCGGTCAGGGAGAGATGATTCCTCTGCCCAAGGGCAGCACCCTGGTGAGCATGCCCGGATACCTGGCAGTGGGCTGTTCTAAGGACGGAAAGCCTGGGGCCGTTGAAGAAAATCCCTACAATGGGGAGAAGGTATGGCCGGTGGCTGCGCTTTTACCGCAGGGCTTTACCCGTACCCTGCTGCCAGCCGCCGTACCGGGGCCAGGCGCCAGTGAGCTGCCGCTCTTTGGATACGCTGCGGTGGGATTCAAGGGAGAGCAAACCTTTGTGGCGGCCATACAAAGTGATGAGTATCGAACCTGGCATCCCGTCCATTATAATACATCAGGCCTGGCACAGCGTGTTAAAGCAATCCTCAAGCGCTTTCCGGACAATCGGATCTACCACCAGCTTGCTCATTGTGCACTGGATTACAGCTGCTTTACGGCCCAAAATATTTTTTACCGGCGCTGGGAGGGAGGGATTCCTTCCATGCCGAAATGCAATGCCCGATGCCTGGGCTGTATTTCCCGAAAACATGGACAAGCCCAGTCTCCGCAAAACCGCCTCGACTTTGTAGCGGATTGGCAAGAGATAAGCCAGGTCTGTACCATGCACCTGGAAAAAGCACCCCGGGCCATGGTAAGTTTTGGCCAGGGCTGTGAAGGAGAACCTGCCTTGAATGCTGAAAATATAGCCAGGTCTATTCGGGCGGTGCGCCAGAACACGGAGAAAGGGACCATAAATATGAACAGCAATGCCGGATATACCGAAGGCATACGCCAGTTATGTGAGGCGGGCCTGCAGAACCTCCGGGTTACCATGTTTTCCGCCAGTAATGAAGACTACTTGAAATATCATCGCCCGGAAGGGTTTGACCTCAAGGAAGTTGCTGACTCAATCGCCTGCGCCAGGGACAATGGAGTATATGTATCCATAAATCTGCTTACTTTTCCAGGATTCACCGATCGTCCGTTTCAGGTTGAAGCTCTACAGAACTTTATTCAGAAAACGAGTGTGGATATGGTTCAGATACGCAATTTAAATATTGACCCGGACCGCTTAATGAGAGAGTTCCCTTCCGATGAACCGGGCATAGGAATAGTTGATTTCTTATACCACTTGCAGAATACCTTTCCGGGGTTGTGCCTCGGTTCCTATAACCATCTTCATCCCAGGGCCTTATAAGCGGGCGGTCTTAACAATAGGGGAGATTTATATATGGATAAAAAAGGACCGTTTTCGGTCAGAGAATTAAAAATGATTCCTTCCGGAAAGCAGATATGGGGTAAATACCTGATTCTGGACAAGGTTGAACGCCGCACCCGGGACGGAAAGGCGGTTATAAATCTGCGCCTGGGCGATCTCTCCGGCGAGATAGATGCCGTGGCCTGGGACAACTGTGCGATTGCGGGCATATTGGAAATAGGCAAGGTTACCGGGGTGCTGGGGGACACCAGCATCTATAACGGACGCCAGCAGATTACCGTGCGCCGGTTAAAGAGCCTGGCCGAGGACCCGCTCCCCTATCAGAAGGCGGCTGCCGGGCTGGAGAGTTTAAAACAGCAGTTTCAGGATCTGATTGGTTTCCTAAGTGATCCCTATTTAAAGAAGCTGATTTCGAGAATCTTTTCCGATTCTTTCCTGGAGGAGTTTTTCCGGGCCCCGGCCGCGCGCCGTATTCACCATCAGTATGCCGGGGGACTTCTGGAGCATACCGTGTCAGTGGCCGGTCTGTGCCGGCAGACCTCATCGCTTTATCCTGAGCTCAACCAGGACCTGGTAGTGGCAGGTGCCCTCCTGCATGACATGGGTAAAGTGGAAGAACTGAAGTTCAAGGCGGCAGCCGAATACACCGCCGCAGGGCGCATGTTGGGGCACATTTACATAGGCAGTGAAATGCTGGCCTACCATATAAACCAGCTCCGCAATGAAGGGGAGCCTTTTCCCGAGCAGTTGGAGCTCATGCTAAAACATATGGTTTTAAGCCATCATGGATTGTTGGAATTCGGTTCACCGGTCAAGCCTCTCTATCCGGAAGCCTTTCTCCTGCACATGATGGACAATCTCGACGCCAAAATGCATGTATTCTGGAACAAGATCAAGGATGACGAAGATAATCCCGATGACTTTACACCATATGACAATATGTTTGATCAGCATTTTTATAAACTGCGCTACCGCTATGAAGGTGAAGAGAATAAAGAGATGTTTCGGGAGCATGATGGAGAGCAGGCAGATTGAACAGCAAAAAATACTGAGCTTTTCTTGTCAATTGACGTCTTTCTTGTTATAATCTGATTTGCGGTTTAAAAAAATCTTACTTAGAACCCGAGGCGAGGTGAAAAAAATGAAGGAAAAGATACATCCCCAATTCTTTACCGCTACAGCCCGTTGCGCGTGTGGTAATGAGTTTCAAGTAGGGTCTACCAAGGAAAACCTCCGGGTAGAAATATGCGCCAAATGCCACCCGTTCTACACCGGTAACAAGAGCCGGATAGTGGACACCACCGGAAGAGTTGACCGGTTTAAGAAAAAGTACGGTTTGCAGTAGATAAGGAGCAGGGCGGTGTCTCTGCTTTTTTTCTTTTAACGGAGATTTAATTGCCGTTCTGGTATTACAGACGGGGAGGGCGGAAATGGACAAAAAGACAACTTATGGTGGGATGGCGGTCATCGAAGGTGTTATGATGCGTGGCCCCCACAGCGTCTCCCTGGCGGTCCGCAAACCGGATGGAACCATAGAAGTTGAAACCGAACCCCTCAAGGAACTGGCCACCCGTTTTTCATTTTTAAAATGGCCTTTTATAAGAGGCACTTATGTTTTAATTGATTCACTGGTTGTCGGAATGAGGGCTTTGAATAAATCGGCCAATATGTCTTTGGGTGAAGAAGAGGAGCAGCTGAGTACCGGGGAAATCCTGATTACCGGGGTAATTGCCTTTGTCATGGCCATGCTCATGTTCGTGGTATTGCCGACCGCCCTGGTGCACTATACGCAGCGTTTTTTAGGCGGGGTATTTGTTCAAAACCTGGTAGAAGGGATTATAAGGCTGGCATTTTTCCTGCTCTACGTTTATGGCATCTCGCGTATAAACGATATCGCCAGGGTCTTTATGTACCACGGCGCGGAGCACAAAAGCATTTCCACTTATGAAGCAGGGGAAGAGCTTACGGTGGAAAATGCCAGAAAATACAGCACCCTGCACCCCCGCTGTGGAACGAGTTTTCTACTGATCGTGATGGTAATTTCCATTCTGGTCTTTGTATTGCTGGGCAAGGGAACGCTTTTTTACCGAATCTGGTCGCGTATTGCGGTGCTTCCCATAGTAGCGGGATTGGGCTATGAATATATCAAACTCAGCGCCCGCTACCAAACCAGGTTGTGGGCCAGAGTTTTGGCTGCGCCAGGACTGTGGCTGCAGAGGCTGACCACCCGGGAGCCGGATGATTCACAGTTAGAAGTAGCCCTGACTGCTCTACAGGCAGTGTTGGAGGAACAACCCCAGGTGGCGGTGCTTCCCATCGATAAATGTGCTGGAGGAGAAAGACTTGCTGAGCAAACTGGAACATATTGAACAAAAATATGATGAATTGACCGATCTGTTGACTAAACCGGAGGTCTTGTCAGACCAGTCTCGCTTTCAAAAGGTGGCCAAAGCCCACTCCGACTTGGAGGAGATCGTTGGCAAATACCGCGTCTACAAAAGCGTGCTGCAGCAACTGGAAGATAATAAAGGCCTGCTGCAGGAAGAAAACGATGCCGAGTTTCAGGAGATGCTGGAGGCAGAGATTGAAAGTCTGCAGGAACAGAGGGCTCAGGTTGAGCAGGAGTTGCAGATTCTCTTGCTGCCCAAGGATCCTAATGACGAAAAGAGTGTCATAATGGAAATTAGAGCGGGCACCGGAGGAGAAGAGGCCGCTCTGTTTGCCGCCGATCTGTTTCGCATGTACAGCCGTTATGCCGAGCGGCAGGGATGGCGGATCGAAGTGATCGATGTGCATTACACGGATATCGGCGGGGTTAAAGAAATAATTTTTGAAGTGGATGGCACCGGGGCATTCAGTAAACTGAAATTTGAATCCGGAGTGCATCGGGTTCAGCGTATACCCTCCACCGAATCAGGAGGCAGGATTCACACCTCGGCCGCTACAGTGGCGGTGTTACCAGAAGCTGAAGAAGTGGAAGTTGATATTGACCCCCTGGATTTGAAAATTGATGTTTATTGTTCCAGCGGCCCGGGAGGGCAGTCCGTCAACACTACCCAGTCAGCTGTCAGAATAACCCATTTGCCTACTGGTATGGTGGTGATCTGCCAGGACGAAAAGTCGCAGCATAAGAATAAAGCCAAAGCCCTGCGTGTTTTGCGGGCTCGTTTGAAGGAAATCCTGGAAGCCGAGCACAACGCGGAAATGGCTGGAACCAGGAAAAGCCAAGTGGGAAGCGGCGATCGCAGCGAACGCATCCGAACCTATAATTTCCCCCAGGGACGGGTGAGCGATCACCGGATCAATCTCACCCTGCACAAACTCGACTACATCCTGGACGGGGATTTGCAGGAAATAATAAGTGCCCTGGTCAGCAATGATGAGGCTGAACGTTTGAGACAGGTGGAATGACGTGGGGCAGGTTCAGTGGACGATTAAAAGCTTGCTGGAATGGACAACTGCCTATTTTAACCAAAAAAACATAGCCCAAGCTCGTTTAGAAGCCGAGGTATTGCTGGCCCGTGTCCTTGAAGTGGACCGGGTCTATTTATATGTGCATTATTCTCAGCCGGTAGGCCGCCAGGAAAGGGAGCTTTATAAAACCAATATTAAAAGACGTCTAGCCGGCGAGCCCATTGCCTATATAACCGGTGTTAAAGAATTCATGTCCCTGGAATTTGTCTTAGGTCCTGAGGTTTTGATTCCCCGGCCGGAAACTGAGCTGCTGGTTGAGACCGCCCTGGAGCTGGTAAAGCTTAATGAGCGGCCGCGCATCTGTGAAGTCGGTACCGGTTCGGGAGCCATCGCGGTGAGTCTGGCCCACTATTGCCCACGGGCGCAAGTCTGGGCCGGGGATATATCGGATGCAGCCCTGTCTATTGCCAGCGATAATGCCAGGCACCTCGAAGCAAGAGTTGACTTTCGTTGCGGCAGCCTGTTGGAGCCTTTTGCTTTGGAGCAGCCCTTTGACCTCATTGTGGCCAACCTTCCTTATATTTCACCGGAGGAATATGCCAGCCTTCCCGATGAAATCAAGCTCTTTGAACCACAACTGGCCCTGCTGGCTCCCGGTGACGGACTGGACCTATACCGTGATCTCAAGCCCCAGGCCCTGGCACTGCTGAAGCCGGAAGGTTATCTTCTCTGGGAGATCGGCGCCGGTCAGGGAGATGCCGCCCGGATCATGATGGAAGACTTTGCGGAAATTGAGATTATAAAGGACCTGGCCGGGAGAGACCGCTTGATAAAAGCCAGAAAAGGTGTGCTCGAAATATGAAAACGCATTATTTGAGAATTGATCCCGAGAATCCTGACCTGAATGTGATCAAAAAGGCGGTCCATTATTTGAATCAGGAGGAATTGGTGGTTTTCCCGACCGAGACGGTTTACGGAGTGGGGGCCCTGGTACAATCACCGGCCGCCGTGGGTAAAATCTTTGCCGCCAAGGAAAGACCTCCTAAAAGCCCCCTTCTGGTGCACATCAGCCGGTTTGAACAGGCCCTGGACATGGTCCTCACCTTTCCTCCCGAAGCCAGGCGGCTGGCCGAAGCCTGTTGGCCGGGCCCCCTATCGCTGATTTTACCAGCCCGAGCAAGTGTACCTGAAATTGTCCGGGGGGGCAGCCCCACGGTTGGTCTTCGCATGCCATCCCATCCGGTGGCCAGGTTGCTAATTGATTTCAGCGGACCTCTGGCAGCCACCAGTGCCAATTTGTCTGGACGTCCCAGTCCAGTAACGGTCGATGACGTAAAAGCTGATCTGGACGAGCGCGTCAGTGTTGTTCTGGATTCAGGACCTACTGGCTCTGGATTGGAGAGTACGGTGCTCGATCTCAGCAGCCCCAATTATTGCCTACTTCGTCTGGGCGGTGTTACGGTTGAGGAAATTGAAGATTTGTTGGAAAAAAAGGTAAGGGTTGTCGCGCAGAGCCAGGCTGAAACCGAACACTATAAAATAGGCATTCCGGTATTGACCAGTAAGAATGAAGAAGAATTTCTAACTCTTTTGCATAAGTTGGTTGAATCTGGTGGGAGAGTAGGAATAGTATATAATGACTATATGCCTGAGCCGTCTATTGACCCTAAAACGGCCGGGAACATCACTACTTATAATGTGAGTTTGAAAAAGGGATCGAGTGGAATATACACGATTCTCAGGCAGGCAGAACAACAAAACTTGAATACGTTGCTGTTTACTCCCCTTCCTTATAATCCGGGGGGAATAGCATTATCGATAATCGATAGAATATATGCAGCCGCTGCTGCTAATAGACCCGGCCCCTAACTACCACCCTGATTGAAATTGATCATTCTCGATAAAATATAAACAGCCCTGTTCGTCACGCCTTGACAGGCAGGTTCTCTTTGGGTAACTTTAGGTTGCCGACATTTTTGACCACATTTCGTATTAACAATGATTTTTCTTAATTTATTATATAAGGACACAAATGCAGGTAATGGCCTGCCAGGACAATTTTTCATGAAGGAGAAGAGCAGTGAGGATCCTTTTCGTGTGTTCGGGAAATACCTGCCGGAGCCCTATGGCCCAGGCTTTGCTGCGCAAGGCACTCACCCAGGACCGAGGTACCGGGCTGCAGGAAGTTGAGGTATGGTCAGCCGGACTTTGGGCTGTTCCCGGGCAGCCGGCATCACCCGAAGCGCTTAAAGCTATGAAAAGTTATGGGATTGACATTTCCCAGCACCGCACCAGGGTATTGGAAGTTAGTCTGTTGCAGGAAGCAGACCTCATACTGGCCATGACCGACTCTCAATCCCGACAGCTCAAGGATCTGTATCCCCAGAAAAGACTGGTAATCTTCACATTGACCGAATTTGCCGGTAATGGTTCAATCGATATAGTGGATCCGTATGGAGCCGGGGTTAAAGTTTACATGAGAACTGCAGAGCAGCTAAAAGAATTGATTGAGGAAATAGTCGAGCGGTTAAGACTGCAAAAAACGGCAATGGGGGAACAGATATGAAATTGGTGATCGGCAGCGATCATGCCGGTTATGCGCTTAAAAATTACCTGATATCGTGTTTGCAGGCCCAGGGGCATGCGCCGATAGACTGTGGCACCTTTTCAACCGATTCGGTTGATTATCCGGACATAGCCCTAAAAGTGGCTGAAAGCGTTTTAAAAGATCATATACCCGGGGTACTGGTTTGCGGCACCGGTATTGGCATATCTATTTCCGCCAATAAAGTACCGGGGATAAGGGCTGCGGTGTGCCAAAATCTCTATACGGCGCGCCTGGCCAGGCAGCATAACGACGCCAACATCCTGGCCCTGGGCTCGAGAATCACCGCGCCGGAACTGGCCTGGGAAATATTAAGAAATTTTTTAGAAACCGAATTTGAGGGAGGTAGACACCAGGCCAGAATAGAAAAGATATTTGCTATCGAAAAAAAATTCGAGAGGAGCTAAGGTAGTGGATTATATCGAAAAATATGTGCGAGCCGTAGATCCGGAGATCGCCGATGCCATTTCTAAGGAAGAGAAAAGGCAGAACAACAACCTGGAATTAATTGCATCGGAAAACTTTGTATCAAGGGCGGTAATGGCCGCTCAGGGATGCGTGATGACCAATAAATATGCCGAGGGTTATCCTGGCAAGCGCTATTATGGCGGATGTGATTATGTAGATGTAGCTGAGGATCTGGCCAGGGAAAGGGCCAAACAGCTTTTTTCCTGCGAGCATGTTAATGTTCAACCCCATTCAGGAGCCCAGGCCAATACCGCCGTTTATTTTGCGGCTCTTGATCCCGGCGATACGGTTCTGGGAATGAATCTAAACCACGGGGGGCACCTGACCCACGGTAGCAAGGCCAATATATCAGGGCGCTATTTCCGTTTTATGGAATACGGAGTCAGTGCTGAGAGCGAAACGATTGACTATGATAAGGTTGAAGAGCTGGTGCTAGAAGTGCGCCCCCGCATGATTGTGGCCGGTGCCAGCGCCTACCCCAGGATCATTGACTTTAAACGATTTCGTGAAATAGCCGATAAAGTTGGAGCTTATCTCATGGTAGACATGGCTCACATAGCCGGGTTGGTGGCCACCGGTCTGCATCCCAGTCCAGTTCCTTATGCCCACTTTACCACTACCACTACTCATAAAACCCTGCGCGGACCCAGAGGTGGACTGATAATCTGTTCCGAAGAATGGGCGCGCAAGATTGATAGCGCGGTTTTTCCCGGAATTCAGGGAGGGCCACTGATGCATGTTATTGCTGCCAAGGCCGTATGTTTTAAAGAAGCCTTGTCTGAGGACTTCAAGCGATATCAGAAGCAGATTGTTGACAACGCCGCTGCCCTGGCCCAGTCGTTGGTGGAAAACGGCCTGCGCCTGGTCTCCGGTGGAACCGATAATCACCTGATGCTGGTGGATGTACGTCCCAAAGGCTTGACCGGCAAAGAAGCCCAGGCTATCCTGGACGTGGTCAATATCACGGTTAACAAAAACACTATTCCCTTTGATCCCGAAAAGCCTATGGTAACCAGCGGCATCAGGATCGGCACTCCGGCCATAACCAGCCGAGGGCTAAAGGTTCCCGATATGAAGAATATGGGCACAGCCATTGCCATAGCTCTGGATAACCCGAATAGTGAGGCCAGGCTGGATGAAGCCCGGGCTATAGTCAAGACCCTGTGCGACAAATATCCCCTGTATAACGAGTAGTGCAGGAGGAAGCCGGTTATGAAGCAAATTGTTAGGCCGGGCTGGGATGATTACTTTCTCCAGTTGGCCGATCTGGTGGCCACCCGTTCCACCTGCTTGAGGAGGCACGTAGGCGCGGTTCTGGTGAGGAATGAGCGCATAATATCCACCGGATACAACGGCGCCCCCCGGGGCTTAAAGCACTGCCTTGACACCGGCTGTCTGCGGGAGGAAAGACAGATTCCTTCGGGGCACCGGTATGAATTGTGCCGGGGTGTGCATGCCGAACAAAATGCCATAATCAATGCTGCTTTTTATGGAATCGCAACACAGCATTCGGTTATATATTGCACCAACCAACCATGTATTATCTGCGCCCGAATGATCATCAACGCGGGTATAGTCAAAGTTGTCCATCGGGGCAATTTTGAGGATACCCTGGCCCTGGAGTTGATGGAAGAAGCGGGTATAACTATAATTGAAAAACGAAATATGGGGTAGCATAATTATGGATACCAAAAATCTAGCTTTGCCGCGCTTAAACCGCCTCAACCCCACCCTGGAATCAACTGCTTTGAAATTGATGGAAGAAGCCGGGGAGCTGGCCCAGGTAATCGGCAAGTACCGGGGTTTAAGCGGAGAAAGAATTGTACTGGATGAAGAGCTGGTTGTGAAGGAAATTGCCCGAGAGCTTCTCGATGTGGCCCAAACGGCAGTTACCATGATGTTCGTAATGGAAGAACAGCACGGCATAGATCTCTCTTTGATGGTTCAGGAGCACCTGGTTAAATTAGAACAAAAGGGTTATTTGTCTAAATAATATAGTACTCTGTGAACCCTAATTCTATATATTATCGTCGGTTAAATCTTCGCAGCACTGCGTTGTCGTGGGTAGCAATACGTCCAGTATTACTCATTGACGCCCACTGACGGGCTAATACGGCGGTGCCAGGACGGCAAGGAGCCGTGAGACGCCCACTGACGGGCTAATGGTGGCGACGACCATGGACGGTCTAGTGCAGCGATGCCAGGATGGCAAAGAGCTGTGACGCCCAGTGATGGGCTAATGTGGTGGTCGCCAGGACGGCGAAAGAGCCACCCGGTGGCAGGAGGCCAAGGAGCTGACGCCCAGTGACGGGTTAATGTCGCGGTGCCAGGATGGCAAGGAGCGACCACCCGCCTTGTTCTACAAAAATTTCCCTCGACGAGTGATACACAGAATCAGGATTAACAGAGTACTCAAGTCCATTTTCAGGAAGAGCCAGAATCGATATGTAATTTTGTAAATAATAAATTTTGTAGTTTTGAAGGATTTTGCTTCAAGGGGTAGAATGTATTTACCTTGTCGGTTTAGAAGATAAAAAGTATTTTTTGTCTTAGAGTTCTTATAAGTGAAACTCCCGTTATTTCCGGATTTATTTGGCAAAAGGGGCCGAAGACGGGCAAAAAATTTGCCGGGGTTAAAAAAGGATTTTGCTTGTTTGTGACGAATATGACAAGAGGGATTAGGTTCGGGACCAAGTCAAAGGTGGGAGGTAATGGCGGAAAGAAAACCCAAGAACTGGGCTAAAGCACTTGCTGATGCGGTAAACCTGGTGACTACTATAGCTGCGGCAGTAGGTGGATGCGGTTATCTTGGTTATTGGCTGGACGGTAGATACCACACAAGTCCCTGGCTCACTCTAGTTGGCGCTCTGTTGGGGGTTGCTACAGCCATCAAAGTAATGTGGGACAGGGTTAATGGACAAAGTCGAAAATAATCCTCGTGCGGTTTAGAACGTATATTCTTTCCTGGCATATGTAACCGGGAGACAACGTCCGGTTATCCATATTGGTCTGTGCTCCTTTGGGAGCAATCTGTTTCCCTTTAGCGCAAAACTCAGGATAAAATCCATTAGGGAAGGGGGGATAAAGCAAATGATCTTTGGAATGTGGGACGAAGCGTTATTCAAGATTGGGTCGATTAACGTAGACCACCTGGTGGTAACCGAATGGGCAATCATAGCGTTGATTGGGATATTTGCATTTGCGGCCACCCGTAACATGCAGGTAGTACCACGGGGCCTGCAAAATGTTTGGGAAGCAGCAATAGTATTTACCTACGACTTTTTCACTCAATTGATGGAAGAAGAGCACGTAGCCAAGAAATGGGCTCCGGTGCTTACAACATTCTTCCTCTTTATTCTAATCAGTAACTACAGCGGTCTTATCCCGGGAGCAGCTCATGTTGCGGGTTACCAACCGCCTACCAGCAACTGGAACGTTACGATGACTCTCGCACTGGTCACCTTTTTCTCGGTTCACATCGCCGGTTTTTCAGAACACGGAGCACACTACCTCGGGCATTTTGTCAGCCCAAGTGTTGCAATGTTGCCATTGAACCTGATTGAAGAAGTGGCACACCCGTTGTCCCTCACCGTCCGTCTTTTCGGGAACATATTCGGTGAAGAAATGGTTATAGCATTCTTACTGTTTATGGCGCCATTCGTAGTACCATCTCTAATCATGGGCCTTAGCTTATTGCTAGGAGCCATTCAGGCAATAGTGTTTACAATCCTGTCATCTAGCTACATCGCAGCCGCGGCAGGACATGGTCATTAAATTCAGTTCAATGAAATTTTAGGCTCAAAGATACATTTTTGAGCGGGAAAGGAGGGAAAAAGATGGGCAGTACGATAGCATTAGGTGCTGGTCTGGCTGTATCTATCGCCGGTATCGGTGGTGGTATAGGAATGGGAGTAGCCGGAGGTAAGGCTTTCGAAGCAATCGCGCGGCAACCCGAAGTCGGAGGGGATGTAAGAACTCTTCTGTTCATTACCCTGGCTTTTATTGAAACCCTGACTATTTACGGTCTGCTGATTGCGTTTATGCTGGTCAGCAAAATTACGGCTTAACAAAATTCTCTTGTAAAACACAAATGCTGAGATTTGCGGGCGATAGGGCAAATAAAACGCCCTATCGCCCCAAATATTTTGGCACAAGATTGGAGGTAGCACATCCGTGACAATAAAGAAGAGACAAGTTGTGGCAGTAGTTATACTGGCCATGATAATGGTACTGGGATTTGCAACCCTCTGCATGGCATCAGAAGCAGCAGGCGGAGCACAGTCGGCGCTTCATCAACCCGCTGGAAAACCGCCATTATTCCCGAATTTATATGTTATTGGCTGGTCGCTGGTGAACTTCTTGATCCTCCTTTCGTTGATCTATAAGTTTGGGTATGGACCCATCAACTCAATGTTGGAGCAGCGCACCACCACCATCGAGAGCTCTCTGAAGCATGCCGAAGAGGTTAAAGCTGAAGTAGAAGAGATGAGAAAAGAAACCCAGGCCAATCTTGCCGATTCCCGCCGGGAAGCCCAGGAAATCGTAGCCCGGGCGACCAAGGCCGCCGACGATGCCAAGAACGAGATCATCGGCAAAGCCAAGGAAGACGCAAGCGGCATCAAGAACAAAGCTACTGCTGAAATTGCAGCTGCAACTGAAGCCGCCAAGGCTGAGTTGAAAGACACCGCTGCCAGTCTGGCTATGTTCGCCGCAGAAAAAGTTCTGGGCCGGGCCATTACTGAAGACGATCACAAAACTATGGTGAAACAATTTGTTAATGAGGCGGGCGATTTACTATGCTAAATAAGAGCGTCGCTAGGCGCTATGCCGAAGCGCTATTCAGCCTTGCCCAGGAGTCCGAAAAGATTGATGAATTCCAGACCGAAATGGAAAAAGTTGTAGTAGCTATAGGAGAAGTGCCGGAATTTAAAAGCTATTTAGAACATCTTTTAATTCCTGCCAAGGACAAAAAGGAAGTCATCAACAAAGTCTTTGCGGGCCAGATATCCCAGTTAACCCTCAATTTTGTGTGTATGCTCATTGATAAGCGCAGGGAAGGTTATCTGGAAGTGATTGTTGACGAGTATAAAGCTATGGCAGACGAGTCAAACAACATCACCAAGGCTGATTTGATCTCTGCCAAAGAGATCCCCAGTGATGAGGTTCAGGCTCTAGCTGGCAAGTTGTCTGCATCAACCGGTAAGGTTGTGCAACTTCAGCAGGTTGTTGATGAGTCGTTGATCGGAGGCGTAAAACTACGCATAGGCGACCGAATAATCGACGCAACCGTAGCTAAGAGACTGGAAATGCTCAAAGAACAACTGAAAAAAATTAAGATAAGTTAAGCGATAGGGGTGAGCACATAAATGAGTATAAGACCGGAAGAGATTAGCGCGATACTAAAGGCACAGATTGAGCGCTACCAATCCGAGGTCGAGGTCAGCAATGTGGGCTCTGTAATATACGTCGGTGACGGTATAGCTCGTGTTTATGGCTTACAGGGCGCAATGGCTGGCGAACTTCTGGAGTTTACCGGAGGAACCGTAGGGATGGTTCTTAATCTGGAAGAAGACAATGTCGGTGCCGTTCTTTTGGGACAGTATTCCCATATTAAAGAGGGCGACATCGTAAAAGCCACCGGAAGAATCATGGAGGTTCCCGTAGGTGATGCATTGCTGGGCCGTGTTGTAAACGCTCTGGGCCAGCCCTTGGACGGCAAAGGCCCCATTAATACAAGTTCAACCAGACCTATAGAAAGAGTGGCACCGGGTGTTGTTACCCGTGAATCGGTTAATCAGCCCATGCAGACCGGAATCAAGGCTATCGATTCCATGGTGCCCATCGGCCGCGGCCAGCGCGAACTGATCATTGGCGACCGTGGTACGGGCAAGTCAGCCATCTGTATTGATACGATTATCAATCAAAAATACAAAAAAGACCTTATTTGCATATATGTGGGCATTGGTCAGAAGCAGGCTACTATAGCGGGTGTTATGACCCGTCTCGAAGAAGCAGGCGCTATGGATTACACTATTATCGTAGCGGCCACCGCATCAGAGCCCGCACCGTTGCTCTACATGGCTCCTTATGCAGGGGTATCAATGGCTGAGGAATTCATGTCCCAGGGCAAAGATGTTTTGATTTGCTATGATGACCTTTCCAAGCATGCGGTTGCCTACCGCGAAATGTCCCTGCTGCTCCGCCGGCCTCCCGGACGTGAAGCTTATCCTGGAGACGTTTTCTATCTCCATTCCCGGTTGCTGGAGAGAGCATGCAAGCTCAACAAGAACTATGGCGGAGGATCAATCACCGCTCTGCCGATTATCGAAACTCAAGCAGGCGACGTTTCGGCCTATATACCGACCAACGTTATCTCCATCACTGACGGCCAGATATACCTGGAAACCGACCTGTTCTACGCCGGCCAACGGCCTGCCGTAAACGCCGGTTTGTCAGTCAGCCGAGTCGGTGGTTCTGCCCAGACCAAGGCTATGAAGGGTGTTGCTGGACAGCTTCGCCTGGATTTGGCTCAGTACCGTGAGCTGGCTGCTTTCGCTCAGTTCGGATCTGACCTTGACAAAGCTACCCTGGCTCGTCTGACCAGAGGTGAGCGCGTAACCGCTCTACTGGTACAGCCCCAGTATCGGCCCATGCCGTTTGAAGAACAAGTAATTTCTCTTTATGCTGGTGTTAACGGCTATATGGATGAAATCCCCAAGGATAAAGTCGGGGAGTTTGAAAATGATTTCTTGAAGTTTATGCGCAGTGCCAATGCTGATGTATTGGCGGCCATTAGAGACACCGGCAAACTGGACGATGCTGTTACCCAAAAACTGGTGAAGGCAATCGGTGACTTCAAGTCCACTTTTGCAGTATAGGTGGTGAAATAAATGGCAGGTGCAGGTGTAAGAGATTACAAACGCAGAATACGCAGCGTTAAGAATACGCAGCAGATCACCAAAGCCATGAAAATGGTGGCTGCCGCCAAGCTGCGTCGAGCCCAGGAAAAGGCGGAATCTTCTCGGCCTTATAATGAGACACTGCGTGGTACTGTGGCCCGTCTGGCCTCGGTGGCGTTCGATGTTCGCCATCCCCTGCTGGAAGTGCGCGAGGAAGTGCGCAAAGTTGGATATATTGTAGTAACCGCTGATCGTGGTTTGTGCGGTGCTTACAATACGAATATTATCCGGGCTGCAAACCATGCTATGGGAGAAGATGAGCGCAAGTTAGATGAAGGTATTATCGCAGTAGGCAGAAAAAGCAGGGACTTCTACCGCAAACGCGGTCCGGTTGATGCTGAATTCATTGCACTGGGCGATAATATCAGCTATGCAGATGCCAGGGAAGTTGCCCAGTATGTTATTAATGCCTATGAGAACGAGGAATTGGATGAGGTGTATTTGGTTTATGCCAAATTCGTCAATGTCTTGAGGCAGATTCCGACCGTTGTTAAGCTCCTACCCTTGGAAACCCCCAAGGCTGACGGAACTAGTGAGGAGCATGTCGTGGATTATATCTACGAGCCTAGTGCCGAAGACATCCTTGTCTCCCTCTTACCCAGGTATGTGGGCAGCCAGATCTACAACGCTATGCTGGAAGGAAAAGCCAGTGAGCATGGTGCGCGAATGACAGCCATGGGCAATGCCACCTCCAATGCAGGCGAGATGATCGACAACTTAACTCTGGCGATGAACAAAATCAGACAGGCTGCTATAACAGACGAAATTCTCGACATCGTCGGTGGCGCCGAAGCATTGAAGAAGTAAGAAGATTTTATATCCAATTCTTTCAATAAAGGAGGAAAGTTGGAATGGCGAACGTGACGTATGGAGAGGTAACACAGGTTATAGGCGCTGTTGTTGACATTCGCTTTAAGCCTGGCGAGTTGCCGGACCTGATGAACGCTGTTACCATCAAAAGCGCTGACCAGGATGCTGGTTATACTGGTGCAGCAGATATAGATGTTACTCTGGAAGCCATGCAGTTGCTGGGCAACGATGTAGTCCGCTGCGTGGCCTTGAGCCCGACCGATGGGATTGCCAGAGGAATGAAATCCACCAATACCGGTGCTGCTATTAAGGTGCCGGTTGGAGAAGGTGCCCTGGGACGCATTATTAACGTTTTGGGCAAAGCCATTGATGATGGACCCCCGGTTGACGCCTCAGATTACTGGGAAATTCACCGGCAGGCTCCTCCGCTGGTTGATCAGTTGCCGGCTACTGATATCCTGGAAACTGGAATCAAGGTTGCTGACCTGATTTGCCCTTATGCTAAGGGTGGTAAGGTTGGACTGTTCGGCGGCGCCGGAGTTGGCAAGACTGTTATTATCCAGGAACTTATCCGCAACATCGCTTATGAGCATGGTGGATATTCGGTGTTCACCGGCGTAGGTGAACGCAGCCGTGAAGGGAATGACCTCTGGGGTGAAATGACCGAGTCCGGCGTTATTAGTAAGTGCGCTCTGATATTCGGCCAGATGAATGAACCTCCGGGAGCCCGTCTTCGCGTTGGTCTTACCGGACTGACCGTTGCTGAGTATTTCCGAGATGTAGGGGGACAGGACGTTCTTATATTCATCGACAATATATTCAGATTTGCCCAGGCCGGCAATGAGGTGTCCGCGCTTCTCGGTCGTATGCCTTCCGCCGTTGGTTACCAACCCACGCTGGCCACTGACATCGGACTTTTGCAGGAGCGCATCACATCAACCAGAAAGGGCTCAATCACATCAGCCCAGGCCGTATACGTGCCAGCCGATGACTTGACTGACCCTGCTCCGGCAACAACTTTTGCCCATTTGGATGCAACGACTACACTTTCTCGTGCAATATCGGAACTTGGAATTTATCCAGCTGTGGATCCACTGGATTCTACTTCCCGTATTTTGGACCCCGTTATTGTTGGAGAGAAGCATTATTTAACTGCCCGTGGCGTGCAGACTATTCTGCAGAGGTATAAAGAGTTGCAGGACATCATCGCCATACTGGGTATGGATGAATTGAGTGACGAGGATAAGCTGATCGTGGCCCGTGCCAGAAAGATTCAGCGCTTCTTGTCTCAGCCTTTCCACGTTGCCGAGCAGTTTACAGGTTCGCCTGGAATCTATGTACCGGTAGCCGAGACTGTTGAGTCCTTCACTCAGGTTCTGGCAGGCAAACATGATAATCTGACTGAAGATGCATTCTATATGGTAGGCAGCATTGATACTGCCGTGGCAAAGGCCAAGAGACTGGAGGCGTAGCCTATGGCAGACAACACCTTCATGCTAGAAATCGTAACTCCAGAACAGATTCTTTTTAAAGATGAGATCGAGTTTCTGGTGGTTCCCGGTGCGGAAGGTGAATTGGGAGTTTTGAAAAACCATGCTCCCCTGGTTGCATCCTTGAAAGTTGGAGTTCTTCGCTATAAAGACCAGCGCGGTGAGTTCCGCAGAATGGCAATGAGTGGAGGATTTCTGGAAATCGTTGATAATGTAGCCAGAGTACTGGCCGAGACCGCTGAACGAGGCGAGGACGTGGATGTACTGCGTGCTAAAGCCGCCAAGGAAAGAGCGGAAAGGCGTATACAACAACGTACCGAGGATATCAATTTAGCCAGAGCTCAAATGGCTTTACAGAGAGCTATAGCCAGAATAAGAGCCTCAGAAGGAAAATAAGAACAAAAATGAGTAAGTAACAAAGCCGGAAGGTTAAGGCCTTCCGGCTTTGTACTAGAAATTAACCTGTGATGGTAATATAATGAGAGGAGAGGAGTTATAAAGGTAGAAGAGAATGAATCCGATATTAAAGACGTTAATAATAGTTACTGCTGTCTATTATTTGGTAAAAGGACTTATTTATCTTGTCTTGTGGCAGACTACAAAAAAGTTAGAAGAACGGGGCTTGGAAGCCAAACGAAAAGCTAGGGAGAAAAGGGAAAAGGAAAAGGAGATCCAGGCTGAACTCTGGCAAAGACAGCAAGAAGATGAATAGATTATGTAGGGGAATGGAGGGATAGGATGCTTCCCAAAGCTTTCCTTGTATTGATATCTATGGTGGTACTGGTCTCCATAGTATTCGGATTTATTATTTGGAGGCATACAATTAGTTTTGAGAAAAAAGCCTCCATCTATAAACAGAGAAAAGATGAGTATCTGAGGAATTTAGAAGAAGAGGCCAGAAAAGCCAGAGCCATGCGCAATTCTGATCCAGAAGGGAATCTGGACAGTAATTAGAGTGCTCAAACTACTTAAAGGTAAGGAGAATTATATAGTAATTGAGTATGGGGACAGACCGTTGTAAAAGGATGGTCTTAGTCCCTGTATTTGATCAAAGGCCCAGAAGCGTGACAAAAGCGAATCGGGGCGGCTCCATGGCGTCCTGCCACTGCCGCATTAGCCCGTCCATGGGCGTCACGGCTCCATGGCATTCTGCCCTTTGCCATCCTGGTATTGCCGCACTAGCCCGTCCATAGACAACGCTGCATTGTAGAATTTATCTAAAGGTCTTGCCGAGAGCAAGGCCTTTTTTATTTCAAAGCTGTGGTTAAAGACAGTCATGGGTGGCAAAAATCAAAATTACCGAGAACAATTGGATGGAGAACCTTGTTTTGAAAAATATTTTGATTTACATAATTTCCTTTATTATTTTATGCGCAGCCGGCGGTTTTGTGTTGGATTCGGCAAGAATTCAGTACGTGGATGAAATACCTCCATATTGCCTATCATTTGCATCAATCGGTGCAATTTTTCAAGAATCTCGTCTTGATGCATGGGCAAAAATAGATACAGATATACAAAGGGAAGCTGAGATTAAAAAAATAAAGGAGTCTTTGGGTTTAGACGATGCTGTCTGGACCGAAAAGACTACTGATCAATCAAGTATGTATTTGTTTTTAGAGAGAGGTAACAGCTACCTGATCACCTGGGAACAAAACACGCCAGAACAAGAATTCCTGCGAATATCAATAAAATCCTCTGACCCAAATGCTAACCTGCCGCAATATGAAAAAAGAATTACCGGTCTGGCCGGTTATACCTGGAGCATCAATTATATGATAAGCGGAGAGATAGGTGCGATAGTCGATGACCAATCAATGCCTATATTGATGGATACTCTGGCAAAGAATCTGAAGGGTAGGCAGACCAACAACTATCATTATGGAGATTCCTGGAGTGCCACGGCAACCTGTTACAAAAGGCCTGTTATTTTAGATTACTATCATTTTGAATTAGCTCTGAGACGGGAAAAAGAATTAGGTAAAACCCGAGTCTGGCTGGGCGTACCGGAAATACAAAATTGTTACTAGGCGTTCCAGGAGGTGATTACCTTTGCAGATGAAAATAAAGGGTAAACAGGTATTAAAGGGTGAAGTTTATATCAGTTCATCTAAAAATGCTATTTTGCCGATATTGGCTGCAACACTGCTAGCCGATGATCAGGTTACTATAAACCAGGTGCCCTGTATCAATGACGTATCGGTAATTGTGGAATTGATTGATTGCCTCGGAGTGAAGGTCCATAGATCGGGTGAAAGCCTGCACTTTTCAGATATCAACAAAACCGGCCAACCGCCCTATGAATTGGTAAGGCAAATAAGGGCCTCTTTTTTAGTAATGGGCCCCCTATTGGCAACCAGGGGAATGGTTAGAATTGCCCTACCGGGCGGCTGTGCTATCGGTACCAGGCCGATTGATCTTCATTTAAAAGGACTGGAAGCATTGGGCGCCAAAATTAGCTTATCCCGAGGGGATGTAGTGGCGAAATCGCAAAAGCTTACTGGAAATCATATTTATTTAGATTATCCAAGTGTTGGGGCAACAGAAAATATATTAATGGCAGCGGCCCTGGCTGAGGGAGATACTTATATAGAAAATGCTGCCCTGGAGCCTGAAGTAGTTGACCTGGCCAAGTTCATTAACAGTATGGGCGGTCAGATAAGCGGGGCGGGTAGCAATGTAATTCATATTAAAGGGGTAAAGAGGCTCGGTAACACCAACTATGATCCGATACCGGACCGAATAGAAGCGGGAACCTATATGGTAGCTGCGGCAGCCACCGGGGGCGATGTATTGATAAAAAATGTCATACCTGAACACGTTAAAGCCATCAGCGCTAAACTTATTGAAACCGGTGCCGTCATCGAAGAGCTGGATGAGCAGATTCGGGTTAAACGAAGCGGCGACATCAGGCCGGTATACATCAAAACTTTACCCTATCCGGGTTTTCCCACGGACATGCAGGCTCAATTCATGGCTTATTTAACTATGGGAAAAGGCAGCAGTGTCATTACCGAATCGGTCTTTGAAAACCGGTTTATGCATGTTCAGGAATTGCTTAGAATGGGGGCAGCGATAAAGATAGAAGGGCGTACGGCCGTTATAAAAGGCTTAAAGGAAATGACCGGGGCTTGTGTCAGGGCCAGTGACTTGCGGGCCGGGGCCGCCTTGTTGATAGCGGCACTTACCGCCCGGGGGCCAACTACCATTCTCGATAGTGAACATATTGATCGGGGATACGAAAGTATAGTTGAGAAAATGAATAGTTTGGGAGCGGAAATAATTCGCAGCGAATTGTAATACCGAATGCCTTCGATTCATAGGCTTAGGTATGAGAGGATTTTACAAATTTAAAAGAAAATACGGGATTATAATAGCAGGCCTTATTGGCCTTTTTCTCTTGTATTTGGCTTATTCAAAAAGGCCTGACCGCGAAATTGATGAACCGCAAATTATGCTATACTTGCATGAAGAAAAAAAGGCGATCCAGCTTGGATTGGAGGAGTATGTAGCCGGAACCGTTGCTGCGGAAATGCCAGCTTTATTTGAGATGGAAGCATTGAAAGCACAGGCGGTCGCTGCGAGGACCTATACTCTACAGCGCCTGCAGGCCGGTCATAAATATGAATCTGATTGTGATATGAGTGATGATGTAAAGGAATGCCAGGCCTATATCAGCAGAGAAGCTTTTGAAGAAAGTCACGGCAAAAAGTCCGATCAGTGGGGAAAAATTGTCCGTGCAGTAGAAGAAACCAGGGGAGAGATAATGATATATGACGGACTTCCGATAGATGCTCTGTATCATTCAACCTGTGGGGGGCTAACCGAGAGCGCCCGGGAGGCCTGGAACAGCAGCATACCGTATCTGCAATCGGTGACCTGCGAATACTGCAAGGATTCGGGGCATTACCAAGAGCATATAAGCTTCAGCAACACCGATCTAAAAAAGGCGATCGGTGAAGCGGGCCAGATACGAGTTGTAGAAACGACTGCCAGTGGCAGAGCAAAAATGATAACAATAAATAAACGACGCATAAGCGGGGAAGATTTTCGAGCTCTGCTGGGTCTTCCTTCCACTTGGCTGAACATCAAAACAAGTAAAACAGGAATAATAGTAAATAGCCGGGGGTACGGGCATGGCATAGGTTTATGCCAAAACGGCGCCAATGGAATGGCTAAAGCCGGGTTTAAGTATAACAATATACTGAACTACTATTACAGGGGTATCGACTTTATGAAATTAAACTATTGATAGGTTATGCCAGTTCTGACTTTTCCTCCTCTGAATATATTTTTGGTATAGGGCTGATGGAGGAGGAAGGTCATGCAAAACTATATTAGGAAACGGGCTGTCAAAGTAGCCCAACATATTATGTTGACATCTAACACGGTGCGCCAAACAGCAGAAATATTCGGCATAAGTAAAAGCACCGTGCATAAGGATGTTGCTGAACGCCTGCCCCGGATCAATCGGGAAATGGCTGAACAGGTAAAAATTATATTGGAAAAAAATAAGGCTGAGCGGCACATTCGGGGCGGTGAGGCGACTCGTCAAAAATATGCTGCCCACAGTAAAATAGTCTAATCAGGTCCCCTGAATCTCATAGTAATATAATGAATTAACATGTAAAATAGGTTTAGATTGTAGAAACTAACCTAACAGGGAGGGCCTTTACTTGATGTGGGGTAGCGAAGACATTGGCATAGATCTGGGGACTGCCAGCGTTCTGGTTTTTAAAAAGGGCAAAGGGATTGTTTTGCATGAACCGTCCGTAGTGGCGATTGATAAGAATACTGATAAGGTTATAGCAGTGGGTGAAGAAGCCAGGCAAATGCTGGGAAGGACCCCGGGGCATATTGTAGCTGTTCGCCCCCTAAAAGATGGCGTTATTGCCGATTATGATATGACAGAGAGAATGTTAACCTATTTTATAAAAAAGGTAATCGGGCGAAAGTTCTTTTTCAAACCCCGGGTTGTGGTATGTATACCCACTGGAGCCACCGATGTTGAAGAAAGGGCGGTGCGCCAGGCTACTTTATCCTCAGGCGCAAGACAGGCCTTCATTATCGAAGAGCCCCTGGCTGCCGCATTGGGCGCCGGAATAAACATCTCAGAAGCGACCGGCAATATGGTAGTTGACATAGGTGGAGGGACCTCGGATATAGCGGTCCTTTCTCTCGGAGGCATCGTATGCAACACTTCTCTTCGCATAGGGGGGGACAAGTTTGACGAAGCGATAATTCGTTACGTACGCCGTGAATTCAATTTGATGATTGGCGACCGGACGGCTGAGGCTTTGAAAATGAATATTGGAACCGCCTACGTAACGGACAAAAACCGTAACCGCTTTATGGAAATCAAAGGCCGGGACCTGGTAACCGGTCTTCCTAAAACCATAAAGCTCTCTTCGGAAGAAAGTTGGGACGCCTTGCAAGAACCAGTTGATGCAGTAATCGAAGGTGTAAAAAAGGTCCTGGAAGTGACTCCGCCGGAGCTGGCGGCTGATATAGTAAACAATGGGATTGTAATGACCGGAGGAGGTTCTTTACTGGACGGGCTGGACATCCTGCTTTCCAGACAAACTAATCTGCCGGTTCACCTGGCCGATGATTCCATAAGCTGTGTAGCCAAGGGCACCGGCAAAACACTCAATGAATTGAAGGTCATGGCGCGGGCACGGAACCGCCTAAAAGGCGGACCCAAACGCGTGCTATAGGAGCCCAGACCGACGACAAAAGCGAATCTCTGCGTTGCTCACGAAGCCTGCTTGTCAACGTACTTTAGTACGCCTCCCACGCAGGCTTCATTCGCGCCTTGATCTTCGCTTCCGTCGCCGGTCTGGTGGTTTACTTAAGGCAATTTCAGGTTTGGCATGAAAGCGAATTCGCAGCTCCTTGCCGTCCTGGCACCGGCGGCTCCTTGGCATCCTGCCACCGCCGCACTAGTTCGTCCGTGAACGTCGCTGCACTAGCCCATCCATGGGCGTCGGCTGCGTTATAAAAAAATCTGCTACTCAACGTACTTTAGTACGCCTCGGTCGCGGATTTCTTTATGCCTTGCTCTTCACCTCCAGCGAACCCCTGGTGATTCGTTAAAAGCAAGAAGTTTTAAAGGGGGACATGGGGACAGGTCCCTTGTCTCATTTTGATTTCCAACAGGCTGATTTAGCTGAGTCTATAATGAGCTTGGAGGAGCTTAGTCGCCGTTGATTGAGAGATAGACTAAAGTATCGGTTGTGGGTTTTCGATAAATATTATGATCACAATATGGAGGATACGATTTTGATAAAAGGGCTTTATTCGGCGGCTTCGGGGATGATGTTGGGGTTAACCAGGATGGATGCTCTGGCCAATAATTTGGCTAATGTGAACACCTGTGGCTTTAAAAAAGACGTTATCGTGTCAACCGCGTTTCCGGACATGCTTATTAGCCGACTGGAAAAGAAGGAAAATGGAGATTCGGGAAGCTACCAGCAGATTGGCAAACTGGGAACTGGAGCCTGTGTCGGGCTTCAGACCAGCGACTTTTCCCAGGGGAACATGAAGAGAACTGACAATCCTTTGGATATAGCCCTGGCCAATTCATCATATTTTGTGGTGCAGACGGCCAATGGCGAGAGGTTCACCCGCAATGGGCAGTTCAAATTGACGGGTGAAGGCCTTCTCACTGATCTTTCGGGGAATCCGGTGATGGACGTCAACGACGAGCAAATCGTTGTTGAGGGCGACTTCAGGGTGGATAAACAGGGGAATGTATTTGTGAACGGGGAGGAGTTTACCACTCTTAAAATCGTCTCCTTTGCCGACCAGATGAATTCTATGACCAAAATGGGCGGTAGTCTCTGGCAATCGAGCACACCATATACTGAAGATGCCAACCCTCAAGTACTACAGGATTATGTTGAGGATTCCAATGTGAACGCGATCAGTGAAATGATCGAATTGATAAAAGTAACCCGGTCCTATGAATCTATGCAAAAGATCGTACAGGCTCAGGATGAATCTCTGGCTACAGTTATAGAAAAAGTTGGCACAGCTAAATAGTCTATTAAACCTTTTTATATAACAAGTTCAGCCCGCTTCAAAGGCGGGCTTTTTTCATGGGGTAATTTGAGTGAGGTTAGCGAATTTTCATTTTAGGCAGGGCCCAGGCAGGAAAAGATACAGTAAAAAGCCAATAAGTGAGTATTGAGACAGCAGAGACGGATAGGACATGAAAATGGATAAAAAAGCCGGAATTCTCGGATGCAATATTGATATAATTAGCTGCCAGCAAGCCCTGGAAAAGATAAACGAAATTATTTTAAGCCAAAAGGGCGGTCAGGTTATAACCCTCAATGCCGAGATTGCGTATCAGGCTCAAAATGATGAAAACCTGCGCAATATCATCAATGGGGCTGATCTGGTAACCCCAGATGGAATCGGCATTATCTGGGGCGGCCATCAGCTGGGATACGATTTTCCCGAACGAGTTACCGGGATAGACCTTATGGCATCCCTGTGCCGCAAAGCGGCCAACATGGGATGGAAGGTATTTCTGTTTGGTGCCGCTCCGGGGGTGGCCGAGGCTGCTGCGGAAAGTCTTGTAAAGCAGTACCCGGGGCTGGTAGTTGTAGGCTGCCGTCACGGTTATTTTAGAGATGATGAGAGTGCGGGGATCGCAAGAGAGGTAGCCTCTTTACAACCGGACATCCTGTTTGTGGCCCTGGGGGCGCCGAAACAAGAGTACTGGATCAAGGAACAGCAGGAAACAATGAAAATCCCGTTGTGTATAGGGGTCGGGGGTAGCTTCGATGTAATTGCCGGAGTTAAAAATCGGGCACCCGGGTGGGCTATTCGCTTAAATCTGGAATGGTTGTACCGGCTTCTGGCTGAGCCGTCCCGCTGGAAAAGACAGTTGGCTTTGCCGCGATATGTCCTTGCTATTAAAAAGGCTAAATGGAATAAATAAAGCGCATTTTTACAATAGATTCCGAAGCAAGGAGAGGTCATTGTGGAAGAAGATAGAATTTATGCTCTGGATATTGGGACGCGCAAAATACTGGGCCTGGTAATGCAAAGGCATTCCTCCAGCTACCGGGTGCTGGCCAGTGAAATGATAGAGCACCGGACCAGAGCCATGTACGATGGTCAGATTCACGATGTGGAGGCGGTCGCTCAGACTATTCGCGAAGTAACTGAGAAGCTTGAAGAAAGACTGCAGATTAAATTGGAATCAGCGGCTGTGGCCGCCGCCGGACGCGCTCTTAAAACCGCCCGGGGAAAAGTCAGTAAACTGCGGGCCAATATGGATGAAATAAGCACCCAAGAAGTTAGGGCCATTGAGATTGAAGCAGTACAGCAGGCCCAGTACCAGTTGGCTCAGAATGAAACTGGGGGGAGCGAAAACAACTACATCTGCGCCGGGTACAGCGTGGTGGAATACCGGTTGGAAGGGCAGGAGCTGGCCAGCCTGGTCGGTCAGGTCGGCAGCGCTATGGAAGTTGAAATAATCGCCACCTTCCTTCCCCGGGTAGTTGTGGACAGTTTGCTGTCTGCCTTGCGCAAAATTGATCTGGGAATTTTTAGTATGACCCTGGAACCGATTGCAGCCCTTTCGGTTGCCATTCCCCCCGAAATGCGTCTTTTAAACCTGGTGCTGGTGGATATAGGGGCCGGGACCTCGGATATAGCGGTCGTCAAGGAGAATACTATTTTTGCTTATGCCATGGTGCCCTTTGGAGGAGACGAACTTACCGAACATATTGCCGGTCGCTACCTTTTGGACTTCAATGCTGCCGAACAGTTGAAAAGACAGTTGTCTGTTCAGGACGAAGTTGATGTTGTAGATATTTTGGGGAATCAGACCCGAGTGGCTAGCAGCGAAGTTATTGAAACACTGCAGCCGGTCATTGATGAATTGGCAGCTAGTATCTCTGAACAGATAAACACCCTGAACCAAAAGAGCCCGGACGCGGTTATATGCATTGGGGGAGGAAGTCTTACTCCGGGACTTCCGGGGCGCATTGCCGAAAAGCTTGATCTGCCCTTAAACCGGGTAGGCATTCGCACGCCGGATCGGTTCTATCACATAGAAGTGCCGGCCGATTACTTAAAGGGGCCGCAGGGAGTAACCCCTCTGGGTATAGCATATAATTCATTCACCTCCCCGCCGGTTCCGTTTATCAAGGTGCGGGTCAATGAACGAGAAGTAGCCCTATGGAATATTGGGGAACTCAGTGTGGGAACTGCGCTTTTAAATTCGGGAATCGCTTTAAACAATATTTTTGGAAAACCCGGGTTAGGAAAGACTATTATGGTCAACGGTCAGGTGCGCCAGTTTAAGGGGGAACTGGGCGGGCCTCCCCACATAACCGTTAATGGCCGGGAGGAGCAACTTGAGACTCCGATCCAAAACGGGGATCGTATAGAGTTCCGCCGGGGCCAGGACGGCAAGCCGGCGGTTGTAAAAATGAAGGACTTGCTGCCCTTTGCCGAGCTGTATGTTATGGTTAACGGCGAAAAAATGAAGCTCAAGACCAGCGTTAACGTCGACGACCAACCGGGACATGATGAGGATGAAATACCCGACCGGGCCCGAGTGGATTACCGGCGTTTTAACAGCCTGGCCGATGTTCTGGCTGCTGCGGGAGTGCCTGATCATATCCTGACCGAGAGGATCTACCGTTATTGCCTCAACGGGCAGGAAAACATGCTGCGCTGGCGCCCGCTCAAGGTTACCGTAAACGGCAAGGAAGGGCGGCTGGATCAAAATATAGATAACCAGGCTGACATTCAGTATACCATCACCCAGCTGCGGCCCCGGCTTCGGGACATTTTAGGAAACAGTGAATCCTGGGATCTTAATGTTACGGTAAATGATAAAAGGATATCTCTAAAAGGCAAGGGTGCAACCCTTTTTATGAATGAGCGGGTTGTGGATTTGGATCACGAAATTGAAGAAGAAGCCCGTATAAACGTAGACAAAACCAAGAACTGTGCAATTTTAAGTGATGTTTTGGGGGTAATTGATGTCAAACGCAACCCGCGCGGCCGGCTGATAATGCGGGTTGATGGTGAAAATGCCGGCTATACCACCCCTATTTTTGAAAACAGTGTAGTAGAGTTTTTCTGGAAAGAGTGAAGCATAGATGGTTGGGAAACTCGCAAGGCCCTTAAGGGGCCTTTTTTTGTTGCCTTTTAAGGAGATTGTATAGAAATATGGAGCATTGGTGAAAAATATTGAAATAAACCTTCACCAGTACCGTTCAGAACCTGAGAACAGAATTGGCGATTTAATTATAAAACTATAAAATTAATTAAAGTCAAAAATAGTCAAAGAGGGCGTTTTATATTATGCGGAAAAGCCTGGCGGACAAGATTGAACAGTACATCAAAGTATTGATAGAAAAGAGCGGTGCGGGACAGATTGAAATTCAACGTTCTGAACTGGCGGAAACCTTTTCCTGTGTGCCTTCTCAGGTAACCTATGTTATAAGCACCCGGTTTACGCAAGATGAAGGATACGTGACAGAAAGCCGCCGGGGAGGAAACGGCTTTGTACGAATAACCCGGACGCAATGGATCAACAAAGTCGATAATTCGATAAACCGCAACCAAATTAAAGCCTATCTCGACGATCTATTAAAAAGGCAGCTCATCGGAAACCAGGAATATACCATGCTGATCTACATGGTCGAGTCGGCCACGCAAGGTCTGGCCGCGGAACAACAAAACCAGCTGTTCCAGGTAATAATTAACGCGCTCGGTAAATATACTGGTATTCTGTAACACCTAAAAGTTTATTTATCCGCCGAGAAAAATTTCTGCAGGGGAAGGCGGCGCGGCTCCTTGGCTTCCTGCCATCGCCGCATTAGCCCGTCCGTGGGCGTCACAGCTCTTTGCCATCCTGGCACCGCTGCATTAGCCCGTCCGTGGGCGTCACAGCTCTTGGGCCGCCTGCCATCGCCGCATTAGCCCGCCCATGGGCGTCGGAGGAATGAGGAATACTGGATGTATTGCGATTGACGACAACACAGCCAGGCGGTAATTTGGCCGGCGGGAAATAAAGTTTTAGGTGTTACAGACTACTGTTCTGGTCTGTAAGATTTAGGGGGCATTTACCTATGTATTGTGATCAGTGCAAACAAAAACCGGCTAGTGTTCACGTGACCCATATGTACAATGGCCAGAAAATAGAGTCCCATCTGTGCGACGAATGCGCCGCCCAAAAGGGTGCCTGGATGTTCGATATGGGCAACAGTCTGAGCATACCCCACTTGTTGGGCAGCATTTTCGGCAACGACCTCCAGGAAGTGGCGGGACCCAGTTATGAAGCCACCTGTCCAAACTGCGGCATGACCTTCTCCAATATAAAACAGGTTGGCAAACTGGGCTGCTCGGTTTGTTACACCGCATTTGAACAGGAGATGGAACCTACTTTAAGAAGGATCAGCGGCAGCAGCAAACACGTCGGTAAAATACCGGCCAGGAGCGGTCAACAGCTGGTATTGCGCAAGCAGATCGAGGATCTGAAGACTATACTACAGCAGTGCGTTTCCAGCGAAAAATATGAGGAAGCGGTTGAAATCCGGGATGCCATAAAAGAATTGGAGAAGAATTTGGAGTAGGGAGGGTTTCCCTGTGAGCCTGCAGCAACTTTTAAATGACAGCTACGTCTACTGGATGAGTGCCGATGAAGGTCCGGAATCGGATATTGTAATCAGCAGCCGGATCAGACTGGCCCGAAACTTGAAAGATATGCCTTTTCCCCACCGGCTGACCCGGGAATCGGGGGTAAAATGCCTGGCTGAGGTTGAATCGGCCTGGCGTAAAATAAGGGATCCCCAGATTCGGGATATGGAGTTCGTTACTTTTGACCGCCTGTCTGGGTTGGATCGCCAGATCCTCATGGAGAAACACCTTATCAGCCCTATTCATGCCGAATCTGACTCTGTCTTCCGGGGAGTTGTAATCAATGACAATGGCTCCCTGTGCACCATGCTGAACGAGGAGGATCACCTGCGTATACAGTGCTTCCTGCCCGGTCTTCAGATAAAGGAGTGTTATAACCGGGCTCAGGCTTTAGACAATGGATTGGAAGACGGCCTGGACTATGCGTTTGACTCGCGGCGCGGGTTCCTAACTTCATGCCCAACCAATGTTGGGACTGGTATGCGGGCATCGGTCATGCTCCACCTCCCGGCTATGGTTTTGAGCGGCCAGATAAAAATCATAATTCACAATTTAGCGCAGTTGGGCATGGCAGTAAGGGGACTGTATGGTGAAGGGACCGAAGTGGTAGGCAACCTGTTTCAGCTGTCCAATCAGATAACCCTTGGCCAGAGTGAAGAGGACATAAACCACAACCTTACTACTATTACCTTCCGCCTGGTTGAGCAGGAGCGTCTGACCAGGGAAAAATTGAAAGCCGATATGCCCTATCAACTGGAAGACAGTATTGGGCGGGCTTTTGGAATATTAACCAACGCCCGTATTATGACCTCCAATGAAGCCCTGTCTTTACTATCCAACGTTCGTTTGGGAGTGGATATAGGAACAATAAAAGCCTTAAGTAAAAAAGCCCTTAATGAATTGGTGGTAGCTATAAGACCGGCCCATTTACAGAAGAAGGTGGGGCGGGAGATGGACCCCTTTAACCGGGATCTGATCAGGGCCCAGGTTATCAAAGAAAGATTTCCCCTTGTGCCGATTAATCAACCTGACGTTATAGAGGGAGGTAGTTAAAATGTTCAGACGATTTACCCAGAGGGCCAGGAACGCCGTTTTACATGCCCAGGAGGAAGCCCGCCAATTAAATCATCCGGCCATAGGCACCGAACACATCTTATTGGGCCTTTTAAAAGAGGGTGAAGGAGTAGGTGCCAGAGCCTTGACCAATATAGGTGTTGATCTGGAAAAGGTCCGTACCGAGGTAACGCTGGTTTTGGGGCAGAGCACCGAGAGCGAAGTAAAACCGGCCGGAGATCTGCCCATAACTCCGCGAGCCAAAAAGGTATTTAATCTGGCTTTTGACGAAGCCCGTCTGCAAGGGGTCAATTATGTCGGTACCGAGCACCTGCTTCTGGCGGTTTTGCGAGAAGAGGAAGGAACTGCCGGCCAGGTACTCCTGTCTATGGGTGTAAAGCTGGAAGAAGTGCGCGAGCAGGTTATGGCCTTATTGGGAGGAGACAACCAGAACAACTACAACCAGGGCAACAACTACCAGGAGCCGCAGGCCAATCAGGGCGCTCCCCCGCAGGCCAAACGTAAGAATAAAAGCAAAACTCCCACCCTGGACAATTTCAGCCGGGATCTGACCGCTGATGCCAGTGAAGGACGCCTCGATCCGGTTATAGGTCGTAACAAAGAAATCGAGCGGGTTATTCAGGTATTGTCACGCCGCACCAAAAACAATCCGGTGCTTATTGGAGATCCGGGTGTAGGTAAAACCGCCATTGTTGAGGGTTTGGCCCAGAGGATCGTAGAAAACCAGGTGCCGGAAATCCTGGGCAACAAACGGGTTATTGCCCTGGATCTCTCGGCTATGATAGCCGGAACCAAGTACCGCGGTGAGTTTGAAGAGCGTTTAACCAAGATCGTTAACGAAATACGCTCAGCGGGAGACGTTATCATATTTATCGACGAATTGCATACTATAGTTGGTGCAGGCGCTGCTGAAGGCGCTATAGATGCGGCCAATATTTTAAAACCCTCCCTGGCCAGGGGTGAGTTCCAGTGCGTAGGGGCTACCACCCTGAACGAATACCGCAAACATATAGAAAAAGATGCGGCTTTGGAAAGACGATTCCAACCAATTCTGGTGGACGAGCCGACCATTGAGGAGAGCATCGCCATCTTGCAAGGGTTAAGGGACCGCTACGAAGCTCATCATGGGGTAAAAATAAGCGACGAGGCTATAGAAAACGCAGTGCGCCTTTCGGCTCGTTATATCACCGACCGTTTTCTGCCCGACAAGGCCATTGATCTGATTGATGAAGCTTCTTCCCGGGTTCGCCTGGCTAACTATATAGTGCCTGATTCCCTAAAAGCCAAAGAGCAGCAATATAAAGATGTCTGCCATGAAAAGGAAGAGGCGATAAACGCTCAGGAATACGAAAAGGCAGCCCAGCTGCGGGATGAGGAGCAGAGGATCAAAGATGAGATCGAAAGTGAACGCAAAGAATGGGTGAACCAGAGAAATCTTAAAGTAGGTTCGGTAACCGAAGATGAAATTGCCAATATAGTTTCAAGCTGGACGGGCATTCCGATAATCAAGCTTACCAAGGAAGAGAGCGAACGGTTGGTAAACCTGGAGCAGATTTTGCACCAGCGGGTGGTCGGCCAGGATGAGGCAGTAGGAGCAGTAGCGACCGCTATCAAAAGGGGCCGGGCCGGTTTAAAAAATCCTAAAAGACCGGTTGGATCATTTATTTTCCTGGGGCCCACCGGGGTGGGAAAGACAGAACTGGCCAGAGCCCTGGCCGAGGCCATGTTCGGCAGTGAAGAGTCCATAATCAGATTGGACATGTCCGAATACATGGAGAAGCATGCCGTATCCAGGATGATAGGTTCTCCTCCCGGCTATGTCGGATATGATGAAGGCGGCCAGCTCACCGAAAAAGTGAGGAGAAAGCCCTACTCGGTTATTCTGCTGGATGAGATCGAGAAAGCCCACCCGGATGTATTTAATATATTGCTGCAGGTTCTGGAAGATGGCCGTCTGACCGATGGTCAGGGTAGAACCGTTGATTTTCGCAACACGGTTGTTATAATGACCTCCAATGTGGGAGCAGAATCGATCAAAAACAGCCGCAAGGTAGGCTTCAATAGCAAGACCGATGCCTCAGCCTCTTATGAGGAAATGAAGGAAAGGGTCCTGGAACAGATGAAGCACACCTTCCGGCCGGAATTCATCAACCGGGTGGATGAGATGATCGTGTTCCAAAGCCTGAGCGACGAGGAATTAAAACAGGTAGTAGAACTGCTACTCCAGGAGCTGGCTGACCGCATGAAAGAAAACGGCTATGAATTGGAAGTGAGCGAAGCGCTTAAGAACCTGATTCTGCAAAAGGGCTATGATCCCAAGTTTGGAGCCCGCCCCCTAAAACGGGCAATTCAAAAGCTGGTTGAGGATGCCATAGCCGAAGAAATTCTCAAGAAAACCGTAAACTTCGGCGATCGGGTTCTAGCCGACGTAGAAAACGACACCGTTATCATACGAAAAGAGCCAGATCAAGCAACGGTATAGGATCAATTAAGATATAGATACTGATTGACACCGAGGAATTATGAAATACGCTGATAAGGTTCGTCAAAGAAAAGTGGTATAATTAAAGTTTTTTTATGGAATGAGCGATAGAAACAATTACGGGGTATAGCAAAATTAACCAGCTCAAGTCATATATAATGAAGGGGTTAAGATGGGGAAAGAGCTTACCAGGTTTGTTTGTGGGGAATGTGGTTTTGAATCACCAAAGTGGCTGGGGAAATGCCCGGGATGTCATTCCTGGAATACCCTCAGTGAAGAAGTGGTCCGGAAAAACCCGGCTATAAGAAAACCTGAAGCCCAAGCCCTGCCTTTACCCATGATATCTGCCGATGAAACCAGCCGCTTTAGCAGCGGCATAGCCGAGTTGGACCGGGTTTTAGGGGGAGGAATAGTCCCCGGCTCCCTTATCCTTCTAGGGGGCGACCCGGGAGTGGGTAAATCAACACTGCTCTTACAGGCAGCTGAAAATATTTCCCGGGCGGGAGAAAAAGTGCTCTATCTTTCTGGTGAGGAATCGCTCAAACAGATCCGCCTTCGGGCCCAGCGCCTGGGTTTGAACGGTGATCTGCTCTATCTCATAAATGAGCCGGATGTAGACCTGCTTGAGCATTATCTGGTCCAGATCAATCCGCGTCTTTTAATTATCGATTCCATTCAGACTGTGTATTCCAGTGAAGTTTCATCAATACCGGGAAGTGTTGCCCAGCTTCGGGAATGTACGGCGCGCATTGCAAGTCTTTCCAAGAAACGGGAACAGGCCGTCATCCTGATCGGGCACGTAACCAAAGACGGCGCCTTGGCGGGGCCCAAAACCCTTGAACACATGGTCGACGCGGTAGTCTATTTTGAAGGTGATCGGGATTTATCCCTGCGCATTCTGCGCGGAGTAAAAAACCGTTTTGGCTCAACCGATGAGATCGGTTTAATGGAAATGAGCGGTCAGGGATTGATAGAGGTTCCTGATCCATCAGATGTCTTTCTATCTACCCGTGGTCAGCCCAGTCCTGGCACCGCGGTGGCAGCCTGTTTCGAAGGGAGCCGTTCCTTTCTTATCGAGATTCAAGCCCTGGTTTCCCCGTCCGGCCCCGGCTACGGACGCCGGATGGCAGCCGGTGTGGATCAAAACCGTTTGGCTTTAATTATTGCGGTTTTGGAGAAACGATGCGGTTTTCAATTATCAAACCATGATATCTATCTCAAGGTCAGCGGAGGCGTTTTTCTGAAAGACCCTTCGGTTGATCTGGGAATCGCTGCGGCTATCCTGTCCAGTTACAGGGAGCAGATCATACCCGCCCAAACCGTTTTTATGGGTGAAATAAGCCTTTCCGGACTGATTCGTCCGGTGCACAGTATAGATCAGAGGCTGCGAGAAACCAATAAGATGGGTTATAGCAGAGTCGTTCTGCCCCGGCAGACCAAGCGCCAGTATGAAAGCAGCGGCCTGGAGTTGCTGCCTTTGGAAAGCGTAGAAAAACTGCTAGACTTGATGGAAGGGTGAGAGGGTCTTGGAAGATTTGTATCAAGGGAAATTTCGAAAATCATTGCACAAGGTAGCTCCGGGTACCCAGTTTCGTATTGGGATCGAGAACATACTTCAGGCCAGCACTGGAGGGCTGATCGTTTTGGGTGATTCGCCTGAGCTAATGCAGCTGGTCAGCGGCGGATTTTACATTGATTGTGAGTTCAGCCCTTCCCGCATTTACGAATTGGCCAAGATGGATGGGGCTATAATTCTGAACAGTGATGCTTCGCGGATCCTGGTAGCCAACGCCCAGCTTGATCCTGATCCCAATATACCTTCCAACGAAACGGGTATACGCCACCGCACCGCGGAGAGGGTGGCGCGTCAGACCGGTGAACTGGTAGTGGCTGTTTCCCAGAGACGTAAAGTAGTGACCCTTTATATGGGCAGTGTGATATTTAGATTACGGGAACTGGAATACGTTTTAGTACGGGCCAACCAAGCCCTGCAGACCCTGGAAAAGTATCGTAATGTATGGTTTAAGGAACAGCAGCGTCTGGGCGGATTGGAATTTGAAGATTTGGTAACCGTATCCGATGTTTGCGGGGTACTCAGGCGCTGTGCCAAGGTTTTGAATATAGCCCGGGAGATTGAAGACTCCATTGCTGAATTGGGCACCGAGGGGCGCCTGGTGAAAATGCAATTAGATGAAATGTTGACCAATGTTGAGGAAGAAGCCCGCTTTATTATCCAGGATTATTCCAATGTACCGGATAAATCACCCCAGGATCTTATCAATGCCATACTGCGGGCTTTTGAAGAAGACGTTTCCGACTCTGTTTTCATAGCCAGGATCCTGGCTCTGGGTTCTTCGACCAGTCATCTCGAAGTTCAGGCTTCGCCCCGGGGATACCGAATGCTGCATAAACTGCCCCGCATTCCCATGACTATTATAGAAAACCTGGTCGAGCGTTTTGGCCTGCTGGGCAACATTCTGCGCGCCAGCATCGAAGAATTGGATGATGTTGAAGGAATCGGCGAAGTGAGGGCCCGGTCCATCAAAAACGGCCTAAGACGAATGCAGGAGCAGCTATTCCTTGAATATATGGAATAA
>JBDKUE010000177.1:0-22902 GCA_039679855.1 Syntrophomonas sp. | reverse complement strand
ATATTAAAGTTGATATAATAGAGGCAAATCCTTTTGAAGAAAGGGATGTAGATTCCAAACTAATACGCCTCTGCAAACAGTTAAATGCAGGAATCATAACCAATGACTATAACCTCAATAAAGTTGCCGAGCTTCAGGGGTTAAAAGTCCTGAATATCAATGAATTGACCAACGCGGTGAAGGTGATGGTTTATCCGGGAGAAACCATGCACATTACCATTATCAAAGAGGGTAAGGAGCCCGGTCAGGGAGTTGGTTATTTAGAAGACGGCACTATGGTGGTAGTCGAGGATGCTTATGATGAGATAGGCCGTGATTTGGAAGTTACCGTGACCAGTGTCTTTCAGACCGCAGCCGGCCGCATGATCTTTACCCGCAAGGTAAGGGTCGAAGCTCCCAGCAATTTAACGGCCCAGGTGCAGAGCGTGCCAGAGGTGAATGTGTATGGCTGATAGCCTGGCAGTTGTTGTAGCAGCTGCCGGAACTGGCAGCAGGATGGGGGGCAAAATAAAAAAGCAGTTCCTCCTGCTGAACTCCAAACCGGTGCTTTATTACTCGTTGAACGTATTTGAAGAAATGAATCTTATCGATGAAGTGGTCCTGGTTGCTCATCCCCAGGAGCTTGATTACTGTCAAAAAGAGATTGTGGAAAAATATCGTTTCCACAAGGTGAAGGCCGTAGTAGCCGGTGGCGCCACTCGTCAGCAATCAGTGTGGAATGGCCTGCAGGCCGTTAATGAAAATATGCATATTGTGGCTATTCATGATGGAGCCCGGCCCCTGGTGACCGAGGCTCTATTTTTGGCTTTATTGAAAGAGGCCCGCGAGTGGGGAGCGGCTATACCAGGAGTGCCGGTGCGGGATACAGTGAAGATGGTGGATGGGGACGATTTTGTAGTCAGAACCCTGGATCGTTCGGTGATAATGGGTATTCAAACTCCCCAGGCCTTCAATTACGAGGAGCTGGTAAAAGCCTATCAGATGGCCCGGGACGAACAGTTTGAAGCCAGCGACGACGCCAGTCTCTTTGAGCGGTATATCGGCCGGGTCAAGGTAGTCCCCGGAGACTACAGCAACTTGAAGATAACCACCCGGGAAGACCTGGTTATTGCTGAAGGGCTAATGCGTTTTAAGGGAGGAAAATAGGTGAGGGTTGGAATCGGCTATGATGTACATAGATTTCAGGAAGGCCGAAGGCTGGTGATCGGAGGAGTAGAAATACCCTATCATAGAGGACTGCTGGGTCATTCCGACGCCGATGTCCTGATCCACGCCATCTGCGACGCTCTTCTAGGAGCGGCTGGTTTAGGCGATATTGGGCAGTACTTTCCCGATTCGGATGAGCGGTATAAGGACATAGACAGCCTGATTTTGCTGGAGCAAACTGCCGGGCTGCTTGAAGACCGGGGCTGGCTGGTGGGAAATATAGATAGTACGGTGGTGGCCCAGAAACCCCGTCTGGCGCCATATATTGGGGTTATGAAAGAAAAGATAGCCGGCGTTCTTAATATACCGGTCGGAAATGTCGGTATAAAGGCCACGACCTCCGAAGGATTGGGATTCGAGGGGCGGGAAGAAGGGATTTCCGCCCAGGCGGTGGTATTGCTGATTAAATAGCTCGGAATGAAACCAGTAAGGGCTTGGTCTAAAGGACCTGCTTGATGAAAAGACCTCCCGCTATGATGCCGTCTGCCTCAAAACAGGCCGGCGCTTGCCCCGACCGGAAGGTTAGTACAACGTTCCGTATATTCGTGCCCATAATTTGGGCAGTTTTTTCCGAATTACTGCGTTGTCCTCAATCGCAATACGTCCAGTATTACTCATTTGATGCCCACTGACGGGCTAATGCGGCGGTGCCAGGACGGCAAGGAGCTGACGTCCAGTGACGGGCTAATGCGGCGATGGCAGGATGCCAAGGAGCCGCCGCCCTCCGCCTTGTACTTCAAAAAAAATCTGCTCCAACTTATGAACACGATATACGGAACGTTGTACTAATGGTATAATTTGCACGGAAATAAGGGAGGTTAGGAAATGCAAAAAATTAAGGTAAGATTTGCTCCCAGTCCCACCGGTCCTCTGCACATAGGCGGGGCGCGGTCGGCTCTGTTTAATTACCTGTTCGCCCGGCATCAAGGGGCGGATATGATCCTGCGCATCGAAGACACCGATCTGGAAAGGTCAAAACGTGAATATGAGGAAGAGATAATACACTCCCTGCAGTGGCTGGGTATTGCATGGCAGGAGGGAGTGGACGTCGGCGGCGAGCAGGAGCCTTATCGGCAAACCGAGCGACTTGAGATCTACCAGGATTACGCCCAGGGCTTACTGGAAGCAGGCCTTGCCTATTATTGTTTTTGCAGTGAGGAAGAACTGGAAGCCGAAAGGCAGGAGCTTAGCGAAAAGGGACAGATGCCCCGTTATTCCGGAAAATGCCGGAATCTCACCCGGGAGCAAATTGAAGAAAAACTGGCCATGGGAATTGCCCCCACCCTGCGTTTCATGGTTCCTAATAACCAGCTCTATATTTTGGACGATTTGGTCCGGGGAAGAGTCAGCTTTGATAGTGAAAACATAGGTGATTTTATCATCATGAAATCCGACGGTATACCTACCTATAACTATGCCGTTGTAATTGATGATGCCCTTATGGGAGTCACCCATGTTATCAGGGCGGAAGAGCACTTGCCCAACACACCCCGGCAGTTGATGCTCTACGAAGCACTGAACTTCAAGCGTCCGGAGTTTGCCCATATATCCTTGATCCTGGGGGAGGATCGACAGAAGATGAGCAAGCGGCACGGTGCTACTTCAATAATCCAGTACCGGGAAATGGGTTATTTACCGGAAACTATGTTTAATTTCCTGGCCTTTATGGGCTGGTCACCCGAAGGGGAGGAGGTAATGCTTTCCCGGGAGGAAATAATTAAGTACTTTACCCTGGAACGCGTATCTAAAAGCCCGGCGGTCTTCGATCTGGACAAGCTTAATTGGCTCAACCAGCAATATATAAAGAAACTGAGCTTGGCCGAATTAGGTGTGGCCTTACAGCCCTTTATCCAACGTTCCCGGTATGCTAGCCAGGCTGCCCGCTTGACTCCCGAACAGCTAAATTTATTCCTGGCTGCCGTGCATGAGCGACTGGTGTGTCTGGCGGATATTGAGGAACACCTGGAATTGTTCTTTGGTGATCCCCAATATGAGGAGGCTGCCTGGCCGGTGTTACAGCAGGATCACGTACCGGCAATCCTTGGAGCCTTTCTGGAAGTGCTGCCGGAAAATCCTGAATTTGGTGAATTAGGACCTATGTTGAAGACTTTAATCAAACAGCACAAGTTGAAACCGGCTCAGGTCTACATGCCCTTGCGGTGCGCCTTGAGCGGGCGAACCCATGGAGTAGACCTGCCCTATTTAATAGCAATTTGGGGCTGGCAGGAGTCTAAGCGCCGGATCGGCAAGACCCTGGAGCAATTAAAGTATAAACAAGGGTAGGGGGCTATTAAGACATGGAGGCAATGTATCTGACTGAGTTGGACCTGGCTCCAACCCCCCTGGGTGGCAAAGCCCGGCAACTGGTGGACCGCTTGGAGCTTCGCCTGGTGAACTTGTTCCTGGAAGCGGGTGAAACCGTTGACAAGCACAGCGCTCCGGTTGAAGTAGTTTTCCTGGTACTGGAAGGGTATGGCAGTATATTGGCCGGGGAAAACCGGGTGGCTGTTGAAAAGGGACAGTTTTTATGTTGCCCACCGGGAATAATGCGTTCCGTTGCGGCCGGCCCGGAAGGACTGAGTCTTCTGGTCGTAAGGGCTCCCAACCAATAAGCGTAATCAATTGTGACATAAGATACTGCTAAAGTCCTGTTTTTATCAATCACAGGGGGCCAAAACTTGAGTCCCCAATTTCATTTTTGAGTATAAGTTGTTCATTTGATGCAGAATAGTATATTAACAAAAGGTGTAATTGACATAAACTCAGATAGCTGCATATAATCATAGTATCTACAAAATATAACTGCTGTGAATGGGAGAAGTAGACACCGATCGCTGCCAGAGAGAAGGGGCCGGCGGCTGGAAGCCCTTTTAAGTACGAAGGTGTTGAACATGCGCCCGGGAGCAGGTACGCCGAAACTTAAGTAGGTGTATCCGGTAAAACCGTTAACTTGATCAAGGGGGGCGGCCGCCTGTGTGGTTGGTCGTTCAACGAGAGTGGAACCGCGGAAGTTTGGCCTTTCGTCTCTTTAGGGACGAAAGGCTTGTTATTTGAAAGGGGGAGTGGATATGTTCTCCACAATAAAAAGGGAGATAGAGGTTGTCTTTGAAAGGGATCCGGCTGCTCGCAGTGTGCCGGAAATAGTATTTCTCTACCCTGGCTTTCACGCCATAATGAACCACCGCCTTGCGCACTGGTTTTATACCAGAAAAAGGTTTTTCCTGGCCCGTCTAGTGTCCCATTTGAGCCGCTTTTTTACCGGGATTGAAATCCATCCCGGGGCCACAATTGGCAAAGGTTTCTTTATCGACCACGGCAGTGGTATAGTGATAGGAGAAACGGCCGAAGTGGGAGACAATGTTACCCTCTATCAGGGCGTAACCCTGGGGGGAACTGGAAAACAAAAGGGCAAGCGTCATCCAACGGTCGGCAACAACGTGGTTGTAAGCACCGGGGCTCAGGTATTGGGCAATATATTTATTGGGGACAATGCTAAAATAGGAGCGGGCTCTGTTGTGTTAAGAAGCGTTCCTGACAACTGCACTGTAGTAGGTGTTCCCGGGAGAATTGTCATTCAAGATGGAGCACGGGTGAGTGACGACCGTATCGTGGCAGATCTGGAGCACCATATGCTGCCCGACCCGGTGGCTGATACCCTGTCTGCTATGCAGGAACAAATCGAAAACCTGGAGAAAAGATTAAATGAATACGAAAAAGGGGAGTCATTCCATGAAGGTATACAATACTCTAAGCGGGCAAAAAGAAGAGCTGACGCCAGCTGATCCATCCCAGGTCAAGATGTACGTATGCGGGCCGACCACCTATAATTTTATTCATCTCGGCAATGCCCGACCGCTGGTAGTCTTTGATTCGGTAAGACGCTACCTGGCCTATCGAGGGTATAAAGTTACCTACGTGCAGAATTTTACCGATGTAGATGACAAAATCATCAACCGTGCTGCTCAAGAAAACCGCGCTCCCATGGAGCTGGCCAGCCAGTATATAGACGAGTATTTTGTAGATGCAGACAACCTGGGGATAAAGAGGGCGGATGTACATCCCCGGGTAAGTAAACATATTCCCGAAATCATTACAGCCATTTCCGGCCTTATTGACAAAGGCTTTGCCTACGTAATTGACGGCGACGTTTACTACCGGGTTAAAGCCTTTGCTGAGTATGGTAAGCTTTCCCACCGTTCCCTGGAGGATATGTTGGTTGGGGCCAGGGTCGAGGTGGACGAGCGCAAAGAAGCCCCGGTGGATTTTGCCCTGTGGAAAGCTGCTAAAGAAGGGGAACCGTTTTGGGAGAGCCCATGGGGAAAGGGTAGGCCGGGATGGCATATCGAGTGTTCGGTCATGTCTACCAAGTACCTGGGTGATACCCTGGATATTCACGGCGGAGGGAGCGATCTTATCTTTCCCCACCACGAAAATGAAATCGCCCAGGCTGAGGCCCTGACCGGCAAACCGTTTGTCCACTACTGGATGCACAACGGATTTATAACCGTCAACAACGAGAAAATGTCCAAATCCCTGGGCAACTTCTTTATCCTGCGGGACATCCTGGACAAGTTCCCGGCTGACGTGGTGCGCTTTTATTTGATTGCCACCCACTATCGCAGTCCCCTGGATTTTGATGACGGAAAGCTGGAAGAGGCCAGGAAAGCCCTGGGCCGGCTTAAAAACACCCGCATCCTGGCCCGCGAGTTTTTGCAGAGGGCAGCAGCCAGCCCGGATGGCAAAGAAGACGACATGAGCAAGAGCCTGACCGCCGATGTCCTTGCTTTTAAGGACCAGTTTATCGAGGCTATGGACGACGATTTCAATACCGCCAAAGCGATGGGATTCCTTTTCGAAATGGCCCGCACCATAAACTCCTTTGTCAGCAGGGCTGATGTGAAATTTAAAACCAACCAGGATGCTTTGAGTAAGAGTCTGGAGGTCTTTGAATCTCTGGGCGAGGTGATGGGCTTATTCCAGGAGCAAACCAGGAATGGGGCCCAGGTCGATAGGCTCTTAGACATCTTTGGCGAGCTGCGCAACCGCGCCCGTCAAAACAAGGACTTTGACTTGGCGGATAAAATCCGCGATTTCATGCTGGGAATGGGAATAAAAATAGAAGATACTGGCAACTCAAGCCGTTTTCGTTATGAGCAGATTCCTGATCTGGCGGACCTTATTCAGGAATGTATTGACCTTCGGGTGGGTTTCAAAAAGAATAAAAATTACCAGGAGGCCGATTTCGTCAGGGAAAGACTGCAGGAAGAGGGCATTGTCCTGGAGGATACCCGGGAAGGAGCACGCTGGAAATTTGCTTAAGTTTGAACCGCTTGACGATAAAACCCTGCGCCAGTTTTCTCCGGTGACCCTGGCTTATATCGGCGATGCAGTGTTTGAACTGGCGGTGCGCAATACGCTGGTCTTGTCTGACCGGCGTAAAATACGTGATGTTCACCTTGATGCCGTCGCCCGGGTGAAAGCATCCAGCCAGGCCCGCCTTGTAAGGGGCCTGTTCGATGAACTTTTGCCCCGGGAACAGGAGTTGGTCAGGTGGGGTCGGAACGCCAAGAGTCCGGTGCCGAAGCATGCCGATGCGGGCGACTACCGGATGAGCACCGGATTTGAGACTCTATTGGGGTATCTTTATTTAAATGGCAATAGTGAGCGGATTGACTACCTGCTCAACCGGGCTCTGCAGTTGGAGTTCTGGGACGAAGCGGAACAGCCGCTTGATAATAATTGAGGAGGAACGCTGATGATAATTCAAAAACCCAGAGTACTGCTTCCCGAAAGGGCTCTAAGTGAAGACCTTATGCTGCGCCTGGAGCGCTATGCCCGGGTCTGCTATAAATCGGAAACCAAGATCGGGGAAGAATACAATGCCCGTTTCCTCCAGGACAAGATACGTATGGGACACGAATCAATTATCGAACATGAGAAAGCCACAGTAATGTTTGTCATAGATCGGGGCGTATCCCACGAAATAGTGCGCCACCGGATAGCGGCCTATTCCCAGGAATCAACCCGCTACTGCCGCTATGATCGGGATAAATTCGGCAACGAGATCAGTGTTATCGAACCCTATTTTTTCTTGGAAAGACCCGAAGCCTGGCAATTGTGGCTTGAAGCGTGTGAGACGGCGGAGAGAAAATACATGGAAATGCTGCAGAGCGGTTGCTCGGCCCAGGAAGCCCGTTCGGTCTTGCCCAACTCTTTGAAGACTGAAATTGTGGTTACATATAATATGAGGGAATGGCGGCATTTCTTCCGCCTGCGCTGCGACGCCGCATCCCACCCGCAGATGCGTCAGGTGGCTATTCCATTGCTGCTGGCTTTCCGGGGAAAGCTGCCGGTTCTCTTTGGTGGGATTGATTATGATACCAAATTCCCGGCCCAGTATTACGCCCAGGTCTTGCCTTGTGACGATCTCTTTAATCCTTTGCCGTAATTTCTATCCGGGAAGGGAGCCTTGTTGGTCAGGAAGGGGAAAATGTACCCGGAAAACTGAACCGGCCGTGCTGGTCTCTACCTCAATGTACGCGTTATGGTGGCCGGCGATTCCATAGCATACTGCCATGCCCAGTCCGGTACCGGCCTCCTTGGTGGTGAGAAAAGGGGTCCCCAGCTTATCCAGGATTTCTTGTGGAATGCCATGGCCCTGGTCGTTGACGGATAAAACCACACCCTGATCATCCTGGGAGGTTTTTATGGTGAGGTATCCCCCAGGCTTCATCGATTCCAGCCCGTTGCGCACCAGATTGACCAGCAGCTGCCGGATCTCTTTTTCATCGAGGAGCAGGTTGGGTATGACGTCCAATTTGACTTCGATGTTTTTATCCTGCGCCATGGCATTGGCCTGAATCAAGGGGAACATATTGGAAACTACTGAATTCAGGTTTTTCAATTCCAATTTAATGAATTTATCCCGGGCCAGGGACAGGAATTCAGAAATTATTGAATTGGCCCTGTCCAGCTCTTCAATCATCAAATCGAACGTATCAATATCTTCAAGGTATTTCTCTTTGCCTTTTAGCACCTGCAGGAAGCCGCGTACAGTAGTCATGGGGTTTCTCATTTCATGGCCGATACTGGCGGCAAACTGCCCCACTAAATTTAAACGGTCCAGCCGGGAAAACTCTTTTTCTATCTGCCTCTTTTCGGTTATGTCAGTGAGAATGCTCAGCATGTAGGCAGTGCCTTCGATCTCCAATCGCTCGCCAGTCAATAGGCCCAGTCTTAGTTCTCCGGTCTTTTTTCGGAAGTACACTTCCAGGTCCTTGACCGACTCGTAGGTGAGCAGTTTTTGTCTGGCCGTTTCGCGCAGGGCGGGATCCTCCCAAATGCCCAGGCCCAATGTGCTCTTTCCCAGTATCTCTTCTTCCGTGTATCCAAGTACCTCGCAAAAGCTGTTGTTGACCTTAAGCAGTGTGCCGTCCTCCAGTTTGCATATACACATGGTAAGGGGGCTGGCATTGAAGGCTTTGGAAAAATGCTCTTCAGAGATGCGCAGGGCTTCCTCAATGCATTTGCGTTCGGTAATATCTTTGGATATTACCAGCAGGTGCGAATCCTCATCCAGCAACAAGAACTCGGCCGATAGAAGAAATGTTCGAATCTCTCCCGATTTCATCCTCATTCTGGTTTCTACCGCGTGGGCTGGCACTCCCAACTCGGCTGCGCTTACCAGGAAATCGCGATCCTCAGGAGAAAGCCACATTCCCAAACCCACCGAGGTGTAACCGATAATCTCCTCCTGCTGATAACCGGTGGTGTTTAAAAATGCGGTATTTACTTCTATGAATACCCCTTCTCTTATGGACGTGATACTGATAGGATCGGGGCTGTTGTTAAAGATTTTGGCCAGTTTGGCCTCTGATTGGCGCAGGGTGGTTTCTTCCTGTTTACGCTGAGTGATATCCTTGGAGACAGTGAAGAGATACGGTTTACCAGCCAAATAAATCATATCTGCCGAAAGGAGAAAGGTGTGGATCTGTCCGGATTTAAAACGAATGTTGGCTTCAAAGTTGTGCAGGCTGCCCTTTTCTCTTACGTTCTGTACAAGCCACGCTCGTTCTTCAGGAAATACCCAAATTCTAAGATCATCTACAGTGCAACCAATTATCTCATGCCTTTCATAACCGGTAATTTCCAGGTAGGCGTTGTTTACTTCTACAAAACAACCTTCATTGAACGTGGAGATAGATATAGGATCCGGGCTAGTGGAGAAAATTTTATACAATTGTTCCTCGGACTTGCGAAGAGCTGTTTCTGCCTGCTTTTGTTGTGTAACATCTGCTCCTAAGGCTAGGCTTCCGACAAGTTTTCCCTCGTTGTCCCAAAGACCGTTCGAATGCCATGATATAATTCGTTCTTGTCCATTCTTGCAGAGAATTATGGTTTCCTGGTTGGCAAAGCGACTTCCCGCAATAATTCCTTCTTTTCCTTTGCTCATAATTCTGCTGCGGTAGTCGGGGGCGGGATAAAGCCACTCCCAGATCTTGGCGTTGCCCAGCACCTCATCCCCGGTATAGCCCGATATGTCCTCCGCCGCGCGGTTCCAATAGACAATATTGCCTTCAAGATCTACTGTATTAATCCATATGGCTGCGGTATCCAGCATTTCATTTTGAAAACGCAGGAGGGATGCTATTTTCTCTTCTGTCTCTTTGCGTTTACGAATATCCCGGCTTACGAAAATAACTCCATACAGCTGATCTTGCTCAAACAAACCAGTGCCAATAGTCTCTACATGGACGACACTATCATCTACGTGTTGAAGTCGAAATTCTGTCCTTCCAGACAGACCGCTGTTAATTCTTGAAAAGAATTCGTCTCGCATCCTTTCTTTCTCTTCTGGATGCGCGAATTCAAAGACCGTTTTTCCTATCAACTCCTCGGGCTCATAACCCAGCAGATCTTTGTGGGAGGGGCTGGCGTATTCAATTGTTCCTGATAAATCGGTCTTGATTATTAAATCTAGTATATGATTGCAGATTAGACGCAGCATGGCAGCATTTTTGCTCAGCTCGTCAGTGGTTAAATGGCCGGACGAAGATAAGTGTCCGTCGTCCCCAGTAGATTGTTCTTCTTTGCAGATCATTTTGTCACCCATTCTCCAATAATCGGTATCTTTTTGTATAATAACTGATTGTCCAGAATGAAAAATGTCATAAACCTGTTCGCTTTTGAGCCGATTTGCCCCAAAATAACTCCAATTATCGACGGGATAAAGCCAGATTGATTGAGCAATGACGGATTTTAACAGGGGGAAACCCCGTTTCACTTGTAGGGCGTTTTATCTTGTTAGGGTTTGGCTTTTTATCCGAACCGTTGGTCAAAAAACCATGGTTTATTGAGTAGGATGCTTAATAGGGAGCCAGTATATGGGTATTTCGTAATTCCCATGTAAGATGGTACATTCCTTGCACCTGGTTAATGAGGAAGGAGACCGCGGCGTTTTATAAGCGGGCAAATAACTATCCATGTGAAAGGAGAGCACCCCATGGAATTAAACACCCTGCTATATGAAAAGGTTGATGGTATTGGTATCATAACCCTCAACCGGCCCAATACCATGAACGCTCTAAATGAGGAAATGATCAGGGATTTATCGCTGGTTGTCGATGAAATAGCCAGCGACCGGGAAGTGCTGGCAGTCATTATAACCGGTGGGGATAAGGTTTTCGCAGCTGGAGGCGACATTGTGTTCATGTCAAATATCGATTCCCTTCAAGCCGAAGCATTTGTAGAGGCAATTCGAGCAGTATTTGACAAGATTTATCAGCTGGATAAACCGGTTATTGCCGCCATCAGCGGGCTGGCGCTCGGGGGAGGGAGCGAGTTGGCCCTGGCCTGTGATATCCGCATTGCGGCGGAAGGCGCCGTATTCGGACAACCGGAGATAAACCTGGCTATCATTCCCGGAGCTGGAGGGACCCAGCGTTTGACCCGCATAGTAGGGCCGGGTTGGGCCAGGTACATGGTTATGACGGGCAGTGTGGTAAGTGCTGAAACCGCTCTAAAAATAGGTCTTATTACCGCAATTGTGGCTAAAGAGGAACTGATGAATGAAGCTAAAAAACTTGCCCGGGCTTTAAGCTCCAAGTCCCCGGTGGCCATGAAAGCCGCTAAAAAGAGTTTAAATTTCGGGATGAATGTGGATTTGCCTTCGGGTTTGAGTTTTGAACTCAAGACCTTTGCCGGTTTGTTTTCCAGTGAAGACCAGAAAGAAGGAATGAAAGCTTTTCTGGAAAAGCGTAAGGCCGTATACAAAGGCAGGTAAAATAGGAGTGATTGTTTAAGGATTTGTTCACTTGTTTCCCTGGTGAATCCCCGCGCTTCCTGCTTTGCAGGGATGGCGGGAGCCGGTTGGCTTCCTTTATTTTTCTGGCTCCCGCCAGGAATTTTAATGAATAAAATAATTTGTAGACCAAGTATTCGCTTATTTAAAAATTAGACTATACTTATAATAAGTGGATGCAATTCTATTATCATTTCATCTTTTTACCTTGCACATATTTATCAAGCAATATCGACCTCAGCTTGTACTACAATACTCAATCCAATAATACATTTAACTATCAGGCAATAGAATTAAAGCGTTGCTCTCATTTTACGGGAGGCCCGGGGGGGACTGGTTTTGGATAACACCCTATTGGTGAGTGATGTTCTAGACACCAATGCCATGGCGGCTATGATTGTTGATCGGAATGGAATGGTTTTATTTATGAATAAAACCTATCTGGATATCCTTGAGAAAACCGAAGAAGAAGTACTGGGAAAATATATCGGAGACCTTACACCGGAGAGCCGCACCCTGGTTGTGATAAAAACCGGAAAAGGTCATGTCGGTTATAACTGGTCGATCAATGGCTATAATATGATAGCCTGTTCGATACCGCTCATTAAAAACGGGGAACTGGTTGGTTGTCTGGCTTACAGCCTGTTTATGGACATCTGGGATGCCAAAGACCTGGTCGATACCCTTATGTCCGAGTTGGACATGTATCGCAATGAATTTCGTAGTTTTCACCGCGCCCGCTATTCGTTTTCCCAATTGATCGGACAAACTGAAGCCTTTAAAGGCGTAAAGTTCCTGGCCCAAAAAGCCGCCCTGCATTCCAATATCACCATTTTAATAACCGGCGAGAGCGGCACCGGCAAGGAGTTGTTCGCTCATGCCATTCACCGGGCCAGCAACCGGTCTAATTTACCCTTTATCAGAGTCAACTGCGCGGCTATTCCGGAAAACCTCCTGGAAGCTGAACTGTTTGGCTACGAAGAAGGCGCTTTTACCGGAGCCCGCAAAGGAGGAAGCCCGGGCAAATTTGAGCTGGCCAATGGAGGGACGGTTTTTCTGGACGAAATAGGTGAGATGTCGCTCTCCATGCAGAGCAAGCTGCTGGTATTTTTGCAGGAAAAAGAATTTGAGCGCCTGGGAAGTCATAAACCCATTCGAGTAAACGTGCGGATTATCGCCGCCACTAATAAAGACCTGGAAGAAATGATCAGCCAGCAAAAATTCCGGGAGGATCTGTATTACCGCTTAAATGTCCTGGCCCTGGAGATTCCCCCGTTGCGAGAGAGAAAAGAGGACATCCCCGTGCTGGTAGACTACCTTATTCCCAACTTGAATAAGGATTTAAAAACCACGGTTAATAAAGTTTCGGATGACGCCCTAGAGCTGTTCAGCCGCTACGACTGGCCGGGCAACGTTAGGGAGCTCGGAAACGCTTTGGAAAGGGCCATGCTATTGGCCGACTCGGACAACTGCTTCACGGTTACCACCGAACATCTGTGCTTTATGAAAATTAAGCGCTGTTCCAATGACCAATCGGCAAAAACACTAAGAACTCTGATGCGGGATCATGAAAAGCAGATTTTAGAAGGAGTTCTGAAGGAAACCAATTACAACAAGACCAAAACTGCCAAAGTTTTGGACATCGACCTATCCTGGCTCTATAAAAAGGTAAAGCAATACGGGCTGACGGTGGACAAATCTTAAGTCCGTATCTAGCCCAGTGAAAAAAACCTGCCGCGGCAGGTTTTTCAGCTTGTCGACAAAGTCGCCAAGCTGCCCAGAGCGAGCGACGGAAGCGAAGAGCAAGGCGCGAGATAGTCCTGCGATTGAGGCGTACATATGTACGTTGATTGAGCAGGACTGTTGAGCAACGCAGCTATTCGATTTTGTCGACGGTCTGAAAAAAACCTGCCGCGGTAGGTTTTTTTTTATTGCCTGAAACTAGCTCTAATAGATTTGACATATAGCCAATGACCATAGCTTATCAGCCATTGGCTTCGGGAAAAGGCCCTGTGGGCAACTGTGAAAAAGGGGCAGGATAATTGCGCCGGAAGCTATGGCAATTTGTACCTACCGCCATCAATCCCGCTCGTTTATGAATGGCGGTTTTAAGCCTTTGTCCTCCTTTCAACGGGATGGTATCGATCTTGCTTAATAGCAGATAAGGCCATATGAAAGGGGGGCGTTTTTAATAAGGAGAAATCACCGTTAAATAGGGAGGGTTTAAGAAATGGCTTTTGGTTTTACTTATACTGACGACCAACTGGCCCTGCAAAGGACGGTCAGGAAGTTCGTCGACAACGAGATCATCCCAGTCCGGCACGACTACGACGAGTCAGAGGAGTTTCCCTGGCCGGAAGTCAAAAAGATGTTTGACCTGGGAATACACTGTATGAATGCTCCAGAGAAGTACAATGGAATGGTTTTTGGCAATGTGGGCCTGTGCATGGTCGTAGAAGAACTGTGCCGCGGCTGCCTGGGCATAGCCATAACTCCGCTGGCCAATATGCTGGCTTCGGAACCTGTTCTATATGGAGGAACCGAGGAGCAGTGGGACTACTGGTATCCAAGTATATGCGAGGAAGGCAAGTTGGCCGCCTACGCCGTGACCGAACCCGGGGCCGGGTCTGATGTAGCCGGTTTGTCTACCAGCTGTAAAAAGGATGGCGATTATTACATCTTAAACGGCACCAAATGCTTTATTACCAACGGCAAACACGCCGACAAGCTCTGCGTTCTGGCCACCCATGACAAAAGCAAGGGGAGCAGGGCGCAGTCTTTCTTTATGGTCGACACCAAGACCGAGGGTGTCTCTTTCGGCAAGAGCGAGCACAAAATGGGAATGCGCTGCTCGGAGACCTCGGAAGTAATCCTGGACAACGTAAAAGTGCACAAGAAAATGCGCATCGGTGAAGAAGGCGACGGCTTCAAATTGGCCATGAAAGCCTTTAATTCTTCCCGCCCTTTTATCGCCTCCGCTTCGGTGGGAGTTGCCCAGGGTGCTTTTGAATATGCCCGGGATTATGCCAAGGAACGGAAGGCCTTTGGCAAAAATATAGCCAGTTTTCAGGCTATTCAGTTTATGCTGGCCGATATGGCCATGGATATTGAAGCGTCCCGCCTCCTGTGGCAGAAAGCCGCCTGGCTACTGGATGAAAAATTGATGGCGGCTGATCTATCCGCAATAAGTAAGTGTTTTGCCGCCGATATGTGTATGCGCACCACCACCAATGCAGTTCAGATCCTGGGTGGCTACGGCTTTTGCCGGGACTATCCGGTGGAAAAGATGATGCGCGATTCCAAGATCCTGCAGATATTTGAGGGAACCTCTCAGGTGCAAAGAATGATCATTGGGAGGAGCGTTCTGGCCTAAAGGAGTGCTTCTCTTTTTATCAAGGAGCCTTTTATAAAAGGGGCGGGATGTTTTAGTGAATGACGTATTTAACAAACGACCACGAATACCAAGAAAAAGCAAAATTACAACTCTTCCGGAAGCTGTCAATGAGATAAAAAATGGCGATGTATTGATGTTAGGGGCCTTCATTGATACCAGGAGACCCATGGCGGCTGCCTACGAAATAGTAAAGCAGCAAAAGCGGGGTTTGATCCTGCTGGCCCAGTGTTCTCTGGCTGAAGATATTCTGGTAGGGGCCGGCTGCGCGGTGGCCTGGCGGGGCTGCTACACCGGTATGGCCAGCTTCGGGTTATCTCCGGCCACCCTTCGCAAGACCGAAGGGGGAGAGTTCTTCCCGGATGAAATCGGCCATTTGGACATCATATACGGGGCCATGGCGGCCATGGTGGGCAGCCCCTTTGTGGCGACCCGGGCGACCCTGGGCAGCGATGTTCTCAATGAACGGATGGACCGGAATTGGATTTTGCAGGAGAAAGCCGGCAACAAGGGCATGATACCCGGTAAAAAGTTTGAGCTTATGGAAGATCCTTTTTTCAATGAAGGATTGGTTAAACTACTTCCCGCCATGCCAGCCGATGTAGCTATAATTCACACCCAGATGGCCGGCTGTGAGGGGACGGCCAGAATAAGCGGCAGCCTGGCCTTCGATCACTATTTTATTCATGCGGCTAAAACCGTAATTGTAACCACCGAGCAAATAGTGCCTGAATCCTATCTGCGCCGTGATCCTAACCGCAATCAGATTCCCAGCACAGCGGTGGACATGGTGGTAGAAGTACCGTGGGGCGGGCATCCCAGCCAGGTTCCGGGCTGTTATGACACGGATATGGCATTTATTAGAGAATATGCAGCATCAGCCCGTCATGAACGGACCTTTGAACAGTGGGTAAAGGAATGGGTTCAGGACATAGGCTCTCGCGAGCAATACCTTGACAGGTTGGGTGCTGCCCGATTGGAGAGCTTGAGGTCAACTGAACCCTGGGGATATCGGTCCAGGTCCAGTAACAGCTGGATGAAAAGGGAGGATGGATATGAAAAAGAGTAAAGTGGTTAGCCTTCGGGAAGCCATACGGTTAATAGATGATGGTGACACTATCTTTCTGGGTGGCATAGTTGAAGACCGCCGGCCGGTAGCCGCTGCCATGGAAATGGTGCGTCAGAGAAAAAAGAACCTGGTCTTGCTGGGAACCTGTTCCCTTTCAGACGATATCCTGGTGGGAGGCGGGTGTGTCGAGGCCTACCGCGGATGCTATACATCTAATGGGGCCTTTGGTATTTCACCCAATATGAAAAGAAGAGCCGAGGCTGGAACTATTATTACCGATGAAATCGGCCATCTTGATCTAAGTATTGGGCTTTTGGCTGCAATGGCCGGAGTTCCCTTCATTGCTTCCAAGACCTGTATTGGCAGCGATGTTTTGAACCCGGCTTATGACAACTTATCCAGAGTGGCAGAAGTAGCTGCCCATAAGGAGATGCTTCCCAACCAAAAATATGTCTTAATGGAAGATCCCTTTTTCAATATGGGGACGGTGCAACTGGTGCCGGCCATAAAGTTGGATGCCTGTATTTGCCACGTACAGATGGCTGGAGAAGAGGGCACGGTGAGAATTGATGGGAGTTTGACCTTTGATCACTACGCTGCTCTAGCAGCTGAAAAGGTTATCGTAACAGCTGAAAAGGTGGTTCCAGAATCATATATCAGGCAGGACCCCAACCGCAACTGCATCCCGTCAACATCGGTGGACCTGGTAGTAGAGCTTCCCTGGGGGGCTCATCCTGGCCAGGTCTACAATGCCTATGACATGGATATCGCATTCCTTCAGGAATATGCCATGAGCTGCGCCAGCCAGGAAGGCTTTGATAAATGGGCTGAGGTCTGGATTTTTAACGAAAATGGCCACGAGGATTATATAAACAAACTGGGCGCCAGCCGTTTAGAGAAGCTGCGGGCCAGGCCACCCTATGGCTATGTGCCGAGATCAAAAGGAGGGGTGCAATAATGGCAAACAAGTACGCAAAACCGGGTGAATATTCCCCAGTGGAAGCGATGGTCGCCCATTCGGCCAGGTTTTTAAAGAATTTCGACGGCAAGAAAGGCCTGATTGGAACCGGGCTGCCCCTGGTGGCTTCGCAGTTGGCCAAGAAGATCTACAGCCCCAATATGATCATCTTCGTGGAAACTGGTCAGGCTGACGCCAACCCACAGGAACTGGCCATATCTATTATGGACAGCCGCCTGACCTATGGCTCCTCCTGGCAGATGGGGGATCCAGAGGGGCTGTTCCCTTTGAGCCGCAACGAAATAGATTTCGGGTTTATTGGCGGAGCCCAGATCGATAAATACGGCAACGTCAACTCGACCTTTATCGGAGGCGACTACAATAAACCGGCCAAACGGCTGGCCGGCACGGCCGGGGCGGTGGACATCGGGGTTTTTGCCAAAACCACGGTTATCCTCATGGCTCACCAAAAACGCCGGGTATGTGAGCTTGTCGACTATCTTACCACACCGGGCTGGATGGTTAGAAAATGGCCGGAGGGAACCCTGGTTAGGCGCGAGGAACTGGGAATGCAGGGCGGCCCCAGCTGCTTCATATCATCTATGGGGATATTAAAATTCGATGACACGACCAAGATCATGTATCTGGACCAGTACTTCCCCGGGGTTGCTCCCGAGGATGTAAAGGCCAACACTGGATTTGACATCGATGTATCTCGTGCTACCGAAGCTGAGCCAGTCTTGTTTGATGAAATCCGCCTGTTAAGGGAAGAGATCGATCCGCTCAATATTTATAAGATGAGGTAAGCGGATATAGAACACCACCTTATATAAAAAAGAAACGGCGCAGCCACTAAAAGCCTCCCGGAACCATCAGGTTTACGGATAGATGGGTGGATAGAGCGCCAGAAATACGAAGGAGGAGAGAGTAATGGATTTTGTGCCGATGACCCCCAGGAAAGGCCGGGCCAAGCCGCCGGTCAACAAAGTCATTACTGCCAAGGAAGCCATCGAAAAGTTCATCAATGAAGGAACCTACCTTGGTATGACCGTTAGCGCAGCACCTGCTGCCCTGATCTGGGAGATGGTGCGCCAACGCGACCGGATCAAAACCCTGGATTTAGTCATTACCAGCCAGATCGGAATGTCTTCAGCCCTGATTGGAGCCGGCCTGGTGCGTAAGATTGAAATGGCTTACAACTGGGGCGGGATCGAAGGTGAAGACAAGGTTTTCCGCCGGGCGGTGGAAAAGGGAATTCCGCGGCCTCTGGAAGTTGAGGACTACAGTAATTTTGGAGCGGCCATGAGATGGCTGGCCGGTTCGATGGGCCTGCCCTTTATGCCCACCAAATCGCAGCTGGGATCTGACATTATCACATACAATCCAAAAATCAAGGTCATGGAGGATCCCTATACCGGGGAACCCCTGTCCTTGGTTCCGGCTTCCAACCCGGATGTGGCGATTATTCATGCCTCTAGGGCTGACGAAATCGGCAATGTTCAATGCTACGGTATCTACGGCAACACCGATACCCTGGCCCGGGCTGCCAGGACGGTTATAGTCAGTGTTGAAGAAATCGTTACCCAGGACGAAGTGCGCAGGCAGCCGAACCTTACCGTTATTCCCTACTACTACGTAGACGCGATAGTACACGCACCATTTGGAGCCCACTGGCGCGAAGCACCCTTTTTCTATCACCATGACCTGGCCTATGGTTTGGATGCCTATCGCCAGTTTGCGACCCAGGAAGGATTTGAACAGTGGATGGAAAAGCACATTCTGGGCACCAAAGACTGGGATGAATACTGCAAGATGGTCGGCTATGACCGGCTCAACCGCTTGATGCAAAGTGAGCACAAATATCAAAAAATGGGCGAAGTGAGGTGATCCTGATGGCGAATTATGCGAAAGATTACAGCCTTCCCGAGTTGATGGCGGTTTCAGCAGCGCGGGAGATACAAGATGGAGAATTGGCCTTTATCGGTGTGGGTATGCCTCTTATGGCCGCCACCGTGGCCAAGTACACCCATGCTCCCAACTTTAACATGATGGTAGAATACGGAGCGGCCGGACCTTCGCCCCGCCGCCTGCCCATGTGCGTCAACTGTGCGGTGAACTGTGAGCGGGCCTACTACACCGGTTCCCAGCGGGAGGTAATGGGGGCCCAGCAGGCCGGCTTCGTCGATGTAGCCTGTATCAGCGGGGCGCAAATCGATAAATTCGGAAATTTGAACTCCACCATGATCGGCGATGATTACCTGCATCCCAAGGTTCGCCTGGCCGGCAGCGGCGGAGCCAATGACCTGGCTTCTTCAGCCGGGAGGACCATCATCATGATGCGCCAGGACGGCCGCAACTTCGTAGAAAAGCTCGATTACCTCACTTCACCGGGACACCTTAGCGGACCCGGAGCCAGAGCCCAAGCCGGATTGCCAGGAGGGGGACCGCAGGCGGTAATTACCACCATGGGCATTTACCGTTTTGATGAAGAAACCCGGGAGATGTTTCTGGAGAAGGTTCATCCCGGGGTCGATGTAGAGAAGGTAAAGGCCTCGGTCAAATGGGAGCTTCAGGTTTCGCCCCGGCTTGGCGAAACCGAGCCGCCCACCGAGGAGCAGGTTATGATAATGCGCACCCTGGACCCCCTGGCGGTCTATCTGGGCAACGGCCGGGCGCTTCTGGCCGGAGATTTTGAAGCCTTTATGGCCATGCTCGAAAACAGCTGGGGGCCGATGGGAGAACTGATGCGCTCCAAAGGCTTATTATAGGTGGAATTCGTGTTTAAAACCGGGAAAGGAGCAGATTTAATGCGAGAAGTAGTAATCGTAAGCGGAATGAGGACCCCGATTGGCGATTTTTTAGGTACCCTCAAGAATTTTAGCGCGTGTGATCTGGGAACCATAGCCCTGAAAGCGGCTATAGAAAAGGCCGGCCTTAAACCAGACCAGATTGAAGAGGTAGCGGCCGGTCACGTATACCAGGCGGGATGCAAGGGAAACCCCGGCCGGCAGGTGACTCTGGGGGCAGGGTGCCCGGTTGAAACCGTATCGCTGACCATCAACCAGCAGTGCGCCTCATCCATGCGGGCGACTGAAATCATCAGCCAGGAGATCATGCTGGGCAAGATCGATATCGGGGCCGCGGTCGGCCATGAAAGCATGACCAATATACCCTATCTCCTCCTCAAGGCCCGCATGGGCTACCGCATGGGCTCCGACAAGCTCGAAGACGGCATGATGTATGATGCGTTTATCGATCCTTTTTATAACTACCACGCCGGGGTCACGGCCGAAAACCTGGTGGAAATGTACAATATCACCCGTCAGGAAGCTGATGAGTGGGGAGTGATGAGCAACCAGCGGGCCTGTAAGGCTATAGCTGGAGGAAAATTCAGGGAAGAGATAACACCGGTTGAAATTAAGACCAAGAAGGGAAGCACTTTTTTCGATACCGACGAACACCCCAACCCAAACGCCAGCATGGAAGCTATGGCAAAATTAAAACCGGCTTTTAAAAAGGATGGAATTATAACCGCCGGCAACGCTTCCGCCATAAATGACGGGGCCTCCGCGCTCATAATTATGGCCGCTGATAAAGCCAAAGAGCTGGGCGTCAAGCCGCTGGCCCGCATCGTGGCTACGGCGTCAGCTTCGGTTGATCCCAAGATAATGGGGATAGGAGTAGTACCCGCCGTACGCCGCGCTCTAAAACTGGCCAACATGAGCCTGAACGATATGGAGCTGTGCGAATTCAACGAAGCCTTTGCCGCTCAGGTCATTGCCTGCAATCGCGAACTTAAAGTAGATGTGGATAAAATTAACGCCCTGGGGTCGGGCGTTGGTTTAGGACATCCGGTGGGCATGACCGGCGCCCGTCTGATCCTGACCCTGATGCACGAGATGCGGCGGAGCAAAAAGCAATTTGGCATCGCTTCGCTCTGTTCAGGCGGCGGTCCGGCCATGGCGACTATTATTGAAGCCCTGTAAATATTTTGGAAGGAGGATTTATTATGGCTGTAAAGAAGCTGGGAGTACTGGGAGCCGGGACCATGGGCGCGGGCATCGCCCAGGTCGCGGCCCAATCAGGACTGCAGGTGGTGCTCATTGATCTGGACCAGGCCCTGGTCGATAAAGCGGTAAAGGGCATGACCAAAAATTGGGATAAGGATGTAAGTAAGGGAAAGATAGCGGAAGAGGACAGGGACAAATTCCTGGGCAATATTACTACTAGCGTTCATAATATTGACTTCAAGGACTGCGATCTGGTTATTGAGGTTATTGTTGAGAATTTGGACATCAAGAAAAAAGTCTTCAAGGACCTGAACGATATCTGCTCGCCGCATACGGTTATCGCCTCGAATACGTCCGGTTTCAGTATTACCGAAATTGCGGCCGCTAGTGGAAGGGCGGACCGGGTGGTGGGTATGCATTTCTTCAACCCGGTTCCGGTGATGAAGCTGGTGGAAGTCATCCCGGGAGCCGAGACTACCGAAGAAGTAGTGGCCCTGGCCATGGAAACCTGCGCCATTATTGGCAAAAAGGCCATCCGGGCCAAAGAAGCGCCGGGATTTATCGTAAACCGAATCCTGGTTCCCTACTTGAACGATGCGGCCACCGCTTATCAGGAAGGGGTGGCGTCGGCTGAAGAAATCGATGAAGCCATGAAGCTGGGCGCCAATATGCCCATAGGTCCCCTGGCTCTATGCGACCTGGTCGGAATTGATGTCCTGCTGATGGTGGTTGAATACTTCTACAAAGAATTCGGCGATCCTAAATTCCGCCCTTCGCTGGCCTTGAAACAAAAAGTCCGGGCTGGCCATTATGGAGTAAAAAGCGGCAAGGGCTTTTTCGATTACACTAAAAAATAGGAAGAATATAATGTTTAATCCCGCTCCCCCCGGCGGGCTACATTTAACGACGGGCCTTATGATTTATTCGTCCTCTAATGCAGTGGTTGATTTAATAATATAATGTAATGAATCCCTTTAAATATATTCTGGGGCTGTTCAGTAGAGCGGCCCCTATTCTTTTTATTAGGATTTAAGATATTATAGGAATGCATGATGATAAAATTACTATCAAAATATAATGTAAATACGTTCACTGGCCATAATTAAGGGGGATGTGTAAAAAAGTGACAGATAAACTGGCTGGAATAAATGCTATAATGGAAGCCCTGAAAGGACGACGCAAGATTCATAAGATCTTTGTGCAAAACGGAAAGAAGAACCAGCGCCTGGAAGAATTGCTGCTGATAGCCAGGAAAAAAGGAGTGTTTGTCCAGGAGGTTGAAAAAGAACGCCTGAACCAGATGTACAAGCTGGGAAACCACCAGGGCATTATTGCAACCGTTGATGCCTATTCCTATGCTTCAATGGAAGAGATCCTGGAAAAAGCGGCCCTATCCGGGCAGCCGCCCCTCATATTGATTCTGGATGGAATCGAGGACCCGCAAAATCTGGGGGCCATTATTCGCACCGCTGAATGCGCCGGAGTGCATGGCCTTATCCTACCCCGCCACAACAGCGCTGAAATAACCGATGCAGTGGTCAGGGTTGCGGCCGGAGCGGTTGAGCATGTGCTGGTGGCACGGGAGACCAACCTGGTCAATGTCATAAAAAAACTCAAAGATCTGGGATTATGGATAGTAGGCAGTGATATGGACGCCCGGGTCGACTATTTTTCTACTGCTTTTCCCAGTCCCACTGCCCTGGTGGTGGGGGGCGAGGGGAAGGGGGCGCGCAAGCTGGTCCTCAATAACTGCGATCTGGTGGTTAAAATCCCCATGTACGGACAGATAACTTCGCTCAATGCTTATGTGGCTTCATCTTTGCTCATTTACGAAGCTTTGCGCCAGCGGGCCGGGCAGCCGGCCGGTGGATAGAAGTACTGGGGAAGCCGCCCTTTAGCTCGGGCTTTTGCCCGGTAAATAGGCTTTTACAGGCTTTGGCAGCTTGACTATTGGGGAAGCAATTTATA
>JBDKUE010000017.1:0-26559 GCA_039679855.1 Syntrophomonas sp. | reverse complement strand
GCTTCGCTCCTCGCAATGACAATTAATCTATATTGGGTCATTGCGAGGAGCGAAGCGACGCGGCAATCTTAAACGCTCATTATATGCTTATTAATACTTTATCGGCCCCCTGAAATCCCGCCGCAGCGGGATTTTTTATTTCACCAGTTCAAAGCGGTTTATAATGGTGTTGCTCCCGGGAGGCCATTCCTTTTTACTGAAGAAGATCTCGTAGGGCCGGGTGTAAAGCAGACCGGTTTTAAGGCTGCGGTAAACCACCATGGGGCTTACGGTTTCGGTATGTTCGGCCAGCTGGGCCACGATTTCACAATATTCTCCACTGAAGTGGCGGTATTGCTGACCTACCTCTATCTGGCGTTCCAGAGGCCTGGAGTTGATTTCTTTTTTAATTATAGCTGTTAATTGCTGGCAGGCTTCAGCCAGGCAGCCGGTATTATAAACCACGTAATCACAGCTTGAAATGCCCCGCATCTCCTTCTTGGCTATTTCCAATCTCTTGGCCGCTTCAGCCGGGCTTATTTCCATTTCTCTTATCGACTGTTCAATAGCGACCAGATCGCGATAGATAAAGACACTCACCACTTTTTGGTAGCCAATGCTGCGCTTCATCTGCCGGATGCCATGCAGGTTCATGATGCCGATGCCGTTTTTCGTGGTGCTTTCCACCCGATCCAGCTCGCCCATGCTCACTCCATAGCGCCATTCCAGGTATTTGGTCTCTTCCACCACCCGACCGTCCTTTTTTAATTCCAGGTAGTCTTCTGAATTGATGAAATAGTAATCCCGGCCGTGGCGTTCCCCATTCCGCCGGGGGCGGGTGGTAAAGGAAACGACCGGCTCCAGGTAATCGCTATTTTGGATCATAATATATTCCATGATCGCTGACTTACCTGATGCGGTAGGGCCATTTAATATAAAAAACTTCATAATGCTCCCTCCCAAAAATAGATTAGATACAAGAACAGGGAGATAAAATAGGCTTAAAGTAATGAAGGCTATATATTAATATCGTAAAACTAAGGAATATGCTTAAATATACCAGATAATTATACGGAACGTAAGCGCGGTGGAATTCATTGGAGTAAATTCAAGCTCGGTGAAGGATTAAGCTTATGATATAAATGACGGCGATAAGTAAAACAATGGTGGCACCTGTAGCCATGTTCCAGTAGAAGGATATGATGAGTCCCGCAACTCCACATAACAATATGATAATGAAGGTAATCAGGTGGTAGGATTTCATATCCCGGCACCAGTTGCGGGCGGCGGCCGCCGGCAGAATGAGCAGGGAATTGATGATCAGTATGCCTATCCACTGGATGGAAATGGTGACCACCACCGCCAGGCTCAAAGTGAAAAGCAGCTCCACCAGGCCAACATGTACTCCCCGGCTGCGAGCCAGAGAAGAATTGATGCTGGCCAGTAAAAGCTGGTTGGACGTCCCCAGCATTATGAGAAAAACCACTACAAGTACCAGGGCAAGACCGATGATGTCCCGGGGGGTGATGCTGAGCAGGTCGCCAATAAGGTAGCGGGAATAACGGGCGAAGCCTCCACCTTGTGAGAGTATGGCAATACCCAGGGCTACGGCGGTTGCGGAAAGCACCCCGATAACGGTGTCCGTAGAAGCACCGGTGCGGTTTTTAATATAGTTGACGCTCAAAGCTACGATAATGGCGAAAGCCAGCATAGCCCAGAGCGGGTCGCTGATTCCGATAAGGACCCCCAGGGCGATGCCGGTCAGGGCTGAATGCCCCAGGGTGTCGGAGAAAAACGCCATGCGGTTGTTAACCACCAGGGTTCCCAGCATGGTAAAAAGGGGTGCCACCAAAATAATGGCCAACAAGGCATATTGCATAAATTCCAGCTGGGCCCATTCAAAGGGCAGCAGTCCGACCAGGCTATGCAGCTCAGACATCTTCAAACCTGCCTCCCTTGACGATTTTTATGCCCCCCAGCAGTTCCAGGGAACGGGCATCCAGGCCGAAGGCTTGCAGGAAACCGGGATGATTTAAAACTTCTGCCGGAGAACCGATACTCTGAACAGTCCGGTTTAAAAACACCACCCGGTCTGCCATGTTAACCAGGACGGGTAGATCGTGCGAAACGAGAATAATGGAAAGGTCGTACTCCTTTTTAAGTTCCCCGACGATAGCGTAAAAAAGCTGCATCCCCTTGTAGTCGACGCCGGAGATAGGCTCGTCCAGGAGCAGAAGGTCGGGTATGGGCTCCAGAGCCAAGGCCAAAAGCACCCTCTGCAGTTCTCCTCCCGAAAGGGCGCCAAGGCGCCGGTCCAAAAGATGGTCTGCCTGCACCCGGGCCAGAATATCCCGAGCGGGGCCTCGCAGGCGGCGGGAGGGAAACAGCCAGGTAGGGCGCCACCCTTTAATGGCTTGAAACAGGTCCATGACGCTTACCGGGGAATTGAGATCGAAGTCCAGCCTTTGGGGAACATATCCTATGCGCGGTTTTCTACTGCGCTCTCCGGCCGCATCCAGGTAATTTAAACTGCCGCTGTGGGGCAGCTCTCCTAAAATAGCTTTGAGCAGGGTGGTTTTGCCAGCGCCATTGGGGCCTACCAGGGCGGTAATTTCACCGCAATGTATATGCAGGCTGACCTTTTCCACTATTGGTTTGCCGCCCCGAAAAACGGAAAGATCATCTACTGTAGTACAGCACAGCCCGCAGCTTGAACCACGAACGATATAATTTTGATCTTTGGGGTGATGCTCGAAAGCCTGCAGCATTAATGCAAAGCCTCCTTTAGAGTCTGAGCGTTGTTTTTCATGGCTTTTATATAAGCGTCGGGATTATATTCTCCGGTGACAGCCGGGTCAAGGGTATAGACTTTAGCTCCCGTTTCCCGGGCCACAGTCTCGACGGAAACACCCTGGTACTGTGGTTCGATAAACAGAGCTGTAGTTCGGGTCTGTTTAACCTTGTCAATTATGACAGCCAGTTCCCGGGCTGAGGGCTCGGTATTGGGTTCGCTTTGAACGACGGCAACGATGTTTAGACCGAAATCGCGGGCGAAATAGGGAAAAGCCTCATGAAAAGTTACGATATTGCGATTGTTTATACCGGCAAGCTCGGTTTTCATATCACTATTAAGCTTTTCAAGTTTTGCGACATAGGCATCGCAGTTGGCCTGCAACTGCTGAGTATATTGGGGAAGTAGTTGGGCAAGCTGCCGGTTGATATTGCGGGTTTCGTCAATAGCTCCGGACACGCTGACCCAAACATGGGGATTGTCCTCACCATCGGCGTCTTTAAGGAGGTTCAAGCCCTGGCTGGCGGTGATTATTTTACCCTGGGGAACTTCCCGGGCGACCTTGTCCATAAATGACTCCATCCCACCCCCGTTTACTATTACTACATCTGCCTGCTTCAAAGTAATGAGGTTTTGGGGCGTAAACTGGTAGTCATGAAGGCAGCCGGCAGCGGCTGGAGTCATATTTTCAACCTCAATGCCGGAAATGTCCTGGGTGAGGTTCAAGGTCATAATGTACACGGGATAAAAAGACGTAACTATCTTCACTTTTTTATCGTTTTGCGAACCGGTGGGGACCTGGGTGCGACACCCGACTAGATTGGTCAACAGGGCCAAAACCAGTAATAGTTTAAGGATTTTTTGGGGCATGGTTGACGATACCTTCCTTTCTAATACACTCCCGGCAATATCCGTAGAGTTCCATATGGTGTTCTGTAATTTCAAATCCTTCCCGCCGGCCTAAATCCCTGCTGAATTGCTCCAGGGGGCACTCGTCAATAGTGACCACCTTGCGGCAGGCCAGGCAGATCAGGCTGTGCTCATGCTCGCTGCGCTTTATGGCATACTGGCATTTATCATTGTAAAAACCCTGTTTGACAATGAGTTCTTCGGCCAGCATCCGATCAAGGTTGCGGTAGACCGTGGACAGGCTGATCGGAAATTGATCCAGGTTCAAGCGCAGATGTATATCCTGGGCGGTAAGGGGAGTAGCGGCGGCCTCCAGGACGGCCAGGATACCCAGCCGCTGTTTGGTTATCTTCTGCCCGTGAAGACGCAGTTGTTCAGAATGGCTGCTTGTTTCCTCCATAATAACCCCTTTCAATGCAAATGCAAATCATTCGCATTTATATTATACACCTGAATAGATGCAAACATACATATTATCTGGGAAAAAAGATCATTTTTAGATTCATAAGAAGAGGGCCCGGAGTAGGGCAGGGCGAGCAAAAGATGGTTCTTGCCTTTTTGGCCCGCCCTGTATTTAACAACCAGGTATAGCGGTCTGGAGGGATTTATTATCCTCACAGGTTTTTACGGCGCAGTTTGGGCGTTGTTTAGCATGGCCAGGATCTCGTCCAGCATTTCTCCCAGTTTGGCTTCTTCACTTTTGTCAGCGTAGTTGGGGCGTTTGATATCCGGAAATAGGGAATAAAGAGTGCTTAATATGACTTCCGAATGAGGTGGGCAGCCGGGCATGTGGAGCCCGTCGGCGGCGTGGTGCTGCTGGCAGAGTCCCATAAAGAGGTTGGTTTCATCAGGGTTGATATCATGACCCGTTTCAGGGCCCAGGTACAGGTTTACCTTTTTTGTAAAGGTCCGGTCAATCAATTTGCGGTCCGGGGCCGTAGGGTCGCTCTTGCGCAGCTTGGCCAGCCCGAAATGCAGGTATCCGCGGCATCCCGGACAGGCGCCGCCTTCATGGATAATAAATTCCTGGCCGCTGCTCAAATTGAGCTGGGGTTGGATGAAAGCATCCCGCAATTCTTCGACGGAAGGACCAACAATGGCAATATTGTCCGGGTCAATGGGGCCGAAACCCTGCAGGTGAGCCAGCCAGACCGGAGGTGAATCCTCGGGCTGCATGCCCATAATGCGCATGCATACCGCATCAATGGCTACCGGGTTGGTTCCCCCAACCAGCAGGTTCATGGGTTTGGGTGTTCCGGAAAGGGGGCCGAAGTCCTCCTGGGCCGTTATTCCATCGATTATCCACAACTGGGGTTTTAAAAGGTGGTGGATATTGACCAGGTTTTGCCACAGGCCAAAGAAATGGCTCATATATTTTTCCAGAGGAGGAACGGTGCCCTGCAGGCTTTTGATACAAAGGGATACTTTGGCGGCAAAGTGAATCTTCATTACCGGAACATTGATGAACACATCGGCCTGTTCCAGGGTAACGGGTATCTTGCGGGAAAACATGCGTTTTCCCCGGGGGACTTCCTTTTCCACCAGCTCATCGTTGTTGAGATCGACCAGCCTGACTTTGCCGTTTGCGGTTTCGGCCAACTTGTCGTAGCCGTAAAGACTGAACAATTTTGATGTTTCACTGCGATTGATGGATGAACCTTCGGCGATTATAATCTGGCCGGCTACAGGAAGTAGTATATCAACAAGTGCCGCAATCAACCGGATATCGGTTACCACCCCTCCATTGTAAACTCCGTCCTTGAGTCCGTGGTCGCTTACTACGTTGGGCTTGATAACCACGGTTTGACCCGGTTTGACATAGCGCCTGATACCGCCCAGTTTTTTTATGAGCAATTTGAGGGAACGGGCAATCTCTATATCGCTTTGGTTTTCATCCACCCTTTCAATCACTACCCGGGCGGGAGAGTTTTTAGAAGTGGCGGGCAGTCCGGCTGCCAGCTTATTGAGCAGAACGGCGGAACTGAGCTCCAGGCGGACGAGTTCGAAGCCCTGCCCAGACCGGCGCTGGATGGGCCGAAAACCGTAATCGATCAGGCGTTCGATGAGATCAGCCCGGGCTTCGGGCAGTTCTGCCGCCAGCAGGGATTCCCGCCCGACCAGTTGATCAAGCACATCTTTTTCCCCTGCTTCGTCACTTATCAGCAGTTCTTCAATAGTGCTGCGCCCGGCGTCATAAACCAGCCAGCCCAGCATTTCGCCGCCGCGCCAGGCCTTAAAAATCATGATTGACGGGTTGTCTTGCCAGGAAGCCCGGCGCCAGTCAGCATAACTCGGATCCGCGTGCTTCAACATTTCTTTGGTGAGGCTTGATGAAAGGCGACCTTTTCTTAAAATCAGGTCTTGAGGCATTTTCGTATCTCCTCCTCCGGTTCTTCTTTCTCTTTTCCAGTTATGGATCAATTTTAACATAGACAGCCCTTCCTTCGGATGGACAATAATCATGCCTTACCCAGTACTCTGTTAACCCTAATTCTATATATTGTCGTTGGGTAAATTTTCGCATGACTGCGTTGTCGTCAATCGCAATACGTCCAGTATTACTCATTCCTTGACGCCCACGGACGGGCTAGTTTTGCGGTGCCAGGATGGCAAAGAGCCGTGACGCCCATGGACGGGCTAATGCGGCGGTGGCAGGACGCCAAGGAGCCGCCAAAAATTTCCCTCGACGAGCAATACACAGAATCAGGATTAACAGAGTACTAGCATCTACCAAAAGGGGCATCATAAATAAAAAGTGTTGAATGGAGGAGAAGTATGGTACAAGCGCACCTTCGCGTACCGGAATGGCTTTTAAACGGCCCGGCGGTGGCTGTCTTGAACTGCAGTAAAGATACCGGTGATTGGGTATATCATGGAATATTTCATGAGGAGTTGGAACCGGTTTCCTGCCAGCATGAAACGACAACCGAACCAGTGGCCATGTTTGAGGTGAAAAGGGACGATAAATTGCAGGCCGGCCTGGGCAAGTGCCATATCTGCCAAAAGGTTCACTGGCTGCTGCAGGAAGACTCCCACGACAGCCGGCCTCATTAAGAAAAATGCATTAGGATGAGTTGGGCGATGGGATGAGTTTGGGGACGGTTCTTCAACTCATTTTGATATAGGTGAAAGAGGGCTTACTGGGAAGAAATGAGTTGAAGAACCGTCCCCAAACTCATCCAAACTTGTTGAGGAAGAAGGAGGAGTTGGAGTGAACACCAGCCACCGGTTGCAGAGCATACTGGAGGACATTGAAAAGCTGGATAGAGATCTGGGGGAACTGGCCAGCGGTTGTGAATTTACCCGGCAGAGAAGGTTGTGCCAGGAATCTCAGGAGTTATTGGATAAAATTCAAAAGGGACTCACCAGAGGTTTTTCAGATTTAAAGGAAACGGAAACCTATACCGGAATCCTGGATCGAATATAGAATTTTACTTTAAAAAAACATAAGGCAGTCGTTGTTTTCAAGCGGGTTTATTGTTATCATCCATATATGGAACCAAAGTGTTCCAAGGACCGAACAAGGAGGAAATACCATGGCAGACAAATTAGAAAAGGTGCTGGTAGAGATCCTGCAGGGAACTCAGCCGCAAGGTGGGGGCTGAAGCTGCAGTGGCTGCTCGTCGGCCGACAGCTGTGGATCAGCTAATGATTGGGAAGCGGAAACCCAGAAGCTTGCAGGAGAGCTCGGCGCCAGTTTTGGGGATAAAGTAGAAGTAAAATACGTAGATGTTGATAAGGTCGGCTTGGACAAATACCCGGTTCTGGGAAGAGTTCTCCAGATGGGTTATCCTTACCCGATTACACTGATTAACGGTCAGCCCAAATTTGCCGGTGGCATCTTAGGCGATGACATCAAAGCCAGTGTTAAAGAGGTTGTTGAGTAAGGAGAACATCGAGGAGGAAATCATGTCTGGACAAGTTAATAAAGTTCTGGTAGAGATTTTACAGGGAACTGCTCCGCAGGGAGGGTGCAACTGCAGTGGTTGTGCTTCCTCCAGCAGTTGTGGTTCTGCTGTGGACTGGGAAGCGGAAATTGAAAAGCTTTCCGGAGAACTTACGGCCAGCTTTGGGGATAAAGTTGAGGTAAAGTATGTGGATGTCGATAAAGAGGGCCTGGGCAACTATCCTGCCGTAGGACGGGTTTTGCAGATGGGCTATCCTTATCCGATTACTATGATAAACGGACAGCCCAAGTTTGCCGGAGGAATATTGAGCAATGATATCAAGACGTCAATTAATGATTTACTGGGCTCGGCTGGTTAGCAGAGGATAAACCAGCGTCTAATGACAGACCTGATGAACCTCCACCTACTCCCTGGTGTAGAAGGAGGTTTTTTCTTTGGGCGTTGGACAAGTATTAATACAGGTTAACTCGGAGAGTATGAGTATTGACAGAGCAACAGACAGGGACAAGTATAATAAATACCATATATTTCATAGGGATGTTAAATGAACGCAAAGGTATAAAACTCAAGAGGACAACATGGGAGAAAAAGCAAGCAAAACTTACTATTTACAATCATATGGATGTCAGATGAACGTTCGCGACTCGGAGACTATAGCCGGGCTGCTGGAAGCAGCCGGATACCGGCCCAGCCCGAAGCTTGAAGAGGCCGGGCTGGTAGTGTTGAATACCTGCAGTGTTCGTCATTCGGCAGAAAACAAGGTGTTTGGCAAACTCGGTGAGCTTAATAAGCTAAAAAAACACCATCCGGACATGCTGGTGGCTCTGGGGGGGTGCATGGCTCAGCTTCCCGAAATAAGGGTTAACTTGCGCAAGCAGGGTGTGGATGTAGTTTTTGGCACGCACAATATCCACGAGCTGCCGCTGTTGGTTGAAGAAGCCGCTATTGGTAGGCAAGCAGTATACCGGGTGTGGGACAGGGAAGGCGAGATAGTGGAAAGCCTGCCCGTGGTGCGCAAACCGGGATTGAGCGGCTTTGTAAACATCATGTACGGTTGTGACAATTACTGCAGCTATTGTATAGTGCCTTACACCAGGGGCCGGGAGAGAAGCCGCAGACCTCATGATATTATGGAAGAGGTTCGCCAGCTGGCGGACCAGGGTTATGTAGAAATAACCCTGTTGGGTCAGAATGTAAATTCCTATGGACGGGGTCTTAAAGAGTCGGTTGATTTTGCCGACCTGTTGGAACAGGTAAACGGCGTCAGCGGAATCAAACGGATTCGCTTTACCACCTCTCATCCCAAGGATATGTCGGAAAAATTAATCGGTGCTATCGCCGACCTGGACAAGGTATGTGAGCACGTGCATGTGCCTTTGCAGGCAGGCAGCAACGAAGTTCTAAAAGCCATGAACCGTTCATATACTAGAGAGCACTACTTTGAATTGAGCCAGCGGCTGCGCAGCCGGATACCGGGAGTAGCCATTACTACTGACTTAATAGTGGGCTTCCCCGGTGAAAGCGAAGAGGATTTTGGGGACACCCTGGATATGGTGCAGAAGGTAAGATTTGACGCGGCCTTCACCTTTATGTATTCTAAACGAAGCGGCACCAGGGCGGCTGAAATGGAAGAGCTAATCAGCCTTGACGAAAAACGCAGCCGTTTAATGCGCCTGAACCATATCCAGTACAGAATTGCCGCCGAGCTCAACCGGGAATTGGAAGGGCAGAAGGTGGAGGTTTTGGTGGAGGGGCCGAGCAAAACCAATCCGGAAAAATTGACTTCCAGAACCCGCACCAACCGGATAGTAATCTTTGAGGGTCCTCGGGATTTAGTCGGCCGGATGGCGCAGGTGACAATTACTGAGGCCAAGACTTTTTCGATGTTTGGGGAGTTGCAGTGATTCCCTTTTTAATGTTTCAAATTAGGAGGGTGCTATGATGACAATGGAGGAAATTATCAGAATGGCCCATGAACTGGGTGAAGCCATTGCCCAGTCAGAGGTTATAGACGGCATTCAGGCCGCCCAGAACCGTTTAATGATGGACAAAGACGCCTATGATCTGCTGATGCGCTATCAGGATGCGCGCATGAAAATGCAGCACAAAATGGAAGACGGGGTGGGTATCAATCCCGACGAGGAAAACCATTTCGACATCCTGGGGCAGCAGTTGCAGGCCAATGCGGTAGTAAAGGACCTCATGGATGCCCAGGAGAAATTGGATAACCTGATGCAAGCCGTCTATTTTTCCATCAATCAGGCCCTTTCCGGGGGCTCCTGTGGAGATTCCGATTGCAGCAGTTGCGGAGGCGGCTGCGGTCAATAACTTAACCAAACAAGCCCGTAAAATATGAGAACCCTGATAAGAACAGGGTTCTCTTTGGTTTTATTATAAACGCAGAATAATTATAAAAGCTAAGTGTTACTATAAACACCGTAGCGGTATTCAGCTTCAAAAAGCCATTCAAATTATATTTTGGGCTTTTTAAGCAGGCGCATTCCGTTCAGGGTGACCAGCAAAGACGTTCCCATATCTCCGATTACCGCCAGCCACAGGGTTAACCATCCGGGGATAACCAGCAGGAGGATGCCCGCTTTTATCACCAGGGAGAGGGCGATATTTTGCCGGATGATCTGCAAGGTACGCCGTCCCAGGCGAATGGTAAAGGCCAGTTTAGATAGATCATCGGCCATCAGGGTGATATCGGCGGTTTCCAAAGCCGCGTCACTACCCGCCACCCCCATGGCGATTCCCACGGTAGATGCCGCCAAAGCCGGTGTATCGTTGATGCCGTCTCCCACCATGGCAACTTTCTTATAGCGCTGTATCAGTTTGCGTACTTCATGCACCTTGTCTTCGGGAAGCAACTGGGCGCGATATTCATCGATATTGGCCTGACGGGCAATAGCCGCCGCTGCTGCCCGGTTGTCTCCGGTGAGCATGATGGTTTTCTCGATGCCTGCCTTTTTCAGGGAAGCGAGCGCTTCATCCACGTGGGGGCGAAGCTGGTCGGATATAGCTATCCAACCAAGTATATGCCTGGTAGTGGCCATTAAAACAACCGTCTTCCCCTCGGATTCCAGTTCGTTAATCGAGATCAGGTATTTATTAACCGGATAACCCTGGCTGGCCATGAACCGCGGGCTCCCTATATAGTAGGTTTGCTCCTCAACTTTTCCCCGCGCTCCCAGACCGCCATAGGCTTTAAAATCCTCCACCGCGGGATATTCGTAATCCCGGCTTATACAATACTGGACAATGCTTCTGGCCAGGGGGTGCTCAGAGCGGGATTCAATGGCTGCGGCGATTTTTATGAATTCTTCTTCCTGCTCGGGCTCCAGGGTAGAGACGTAGCTCACTATCGGTTGGCCAACGGTCAGGGTGCCGGTCTTGTCGAATACCACTACCGAAAGCTGCCCGCTTTCCTCCAGGTGGGCCCCGCCTTTGATTAAAACCCCGTTGCGCGCTGCGTTGCCTATGGCTGATACAATAGACACCGGTGTTGATATGACCAGGGCACAGGGGCAGGCTACCAGCAGCATACCCAGGGCCTCATAAAACCATTTGTGGAAGGACTGCCCCAGTACCAGGGTGGGGACAGTCGCCACCAGGATGGCGGCGGTGATAACCCCGGGTGTATAGAAGCGGGAAAAACGGTCGACAAACTGCTGGGAAGGCGCCTTCTGAGCCTGGGCCTCCTCCACCATATGGATAATGCGATGCAGGGTGGTGTCGGAAACCAGGCGGTTCACTTTCACCTCTAAGGCTCCGAAGGTATTGAGAGTTCCGGCAAACACATGATCCCCCACGTTTTTATCCACTGGAATGGATTCACCGGTTATGGCTGATTGATCGACGGCGCTGCTGCCGCTTATCACCTGCCCGTCCATGGGGATGCGCTCACCTGGCCGGACTATGACGATGTCATCAATCATAATAGCCCGGGTCGAGATATTAAGTTCGTTTCCATTGCGGCGCACCAGGGCTTCATCAGGGCTCAATTGCATCAGAGAGCGGATCGAATTGCGGGTCTTATCCATAGTGTAGGCCTGCAGGGTGTTGCCCAGGGCGAACAGGAACACCACCACCGCTCCTTCCTGATACTGGCCTATAGCCACCGCACCGATCGCAGCCAGGGTCATAAGGATGTTCATGTCCAGCTCATAGGTGTTCCACAGCACGGTCAGGCCCATTCGGGCGGGGAGAAAGGCTCCGGCGATGATGCCCATATAATATACAATTTTGGTGGGCAGGGCCGGGGCGCCCAGAGATTGCAAAAGTGCAGCAGTCAGCAGAAAGGCGGCGCTGATAATGGTTGAACGGGCATAGCGGTTGCTGCGCCAGAATGAGAAGGGATCCTCTTGTATGGGAGCATCGTAGGGAAGGGCCGTATAACCCATGCCGCGCACCGCTTGGATAATCCTTTCCGGCGGACCCTCATATTTAATCTGCATTTTAGCAGCCCCATAATTTACTTTTACTTCGCTCACCCCGGGAAGCACACTAATTCTTTTTTCCAGATGGGCAGCGCAATCGGCGCAATCCAGACCCTCCAGCCGGAATACACTGCTCTGCGGTTCGGGGTTAAGTTCAGCAGGTGATGGTTCGATAACCGGTTCATATCCCTGGGCAGCTTCAAAGATCTCCTGGGTGGAAGTGAAAAGTGGATTGAATATGATCTTCATCGAGTTTTCGTCGGCATAAAGAATAAGGTCCTTCACTCCAGGGACAGTACTGATAGTATTTTGCATGCCTGCTTTCCATTCCTCGCTCACATCGGGGGGAAGACCCAGGGTTATTTCTTCAACCTGCTCATCCAGACGGACTATCATGTCATAAAGCCTCCACTCTATTCGTTAATATGCTCCAAACCCTGTTTCATCAAGACCGCCACATGATTATCCAGCAAGCTGTAATACAGCATTTTCCCTTCACGGTGATATTTAACCAGTTGCTGCTGGCGCAACAGGCGAAGCTGGTGCGATACAGCCGATTCGGACGCTCCGGTAACCGCGGCCAGATCACACACGCACAACTCCTGGTTCATCAAGGCGAATATTATGCGCAGTCGGGTGGGGTCGCCCATGGTTTTAAACAACTCCGCGAGGCGGACCGGGTCGCCCAAACCGGCCATCTGTTTTTTTACGGTAATGACTTTATCCTGATGAACGCAGTGGACATCACAGCGATCCTCAAAATCATTACTCATATATATACCTCCCTGTACATATGAATATATGTTCATATGTATTATAAATTCAACTGATAATACTGTCAACTAGAAGGGGTGTGAGCCATGTTACCAAAGCTACTGGTAACAGTGTTTAGGGCAGGATTTTGCATTAGTTAAACAGAATATAAAAATGTTGGATTAATATCAATACTAACTAAACCGTCGACGAAATCGGAGCACTTTCCAGCACCACGATTTCGCTCGCTTCGCTCGAAAATAAATAGGATGAGCAAGGCGCACAACCTTATTGGTGAGCGATAGCGAACATCTGAAGTGCATGTGGTACTTTTGTCGACAGTCTGGCGCCGGATCTACCCGGCTGTTGTGATATATGGAAGGATGAAGTGAGTGACCCGCCATACACCAATGATGGAACAATATAAAGAGATCAAAGCCCAGCACCATGATGCCATTCTTTTTTTTCGCCTGGGCGACTTCTATGAGATGTTTTTTGAAGATGCCGAAGTAGCCAGCCATGAATTGGAAATAGTTTTGACCGCTCGTGATGGCGGGAATGGCAAAATACCTATGTGCGGCGTACCCTATCACGCCTCTGGCAACTATATTGCCCGATTGATAAGCAGAGGATACAAAGTAGCGGTCTGCGAGCAGGTTGAGGACCCCAAAGAAACCAAAGGACTGGTCAAGCGGGCCGTAACCAGGATTGTAACTCCCGGAACCGTTTTGGAAGAATTCATGCTGGATGAACAGCGGAATAATTACCTGGCGGCGATTATAAAGGATGAGACTGGCATTGGATTGGCCTATGCCGATGTATCGACCGGCGAGTTCAAGGCTCTGGAACTGCATGGCGCGCGAAGCCTGGCTTTGCTGGACAGCGAGTTGCAGCGCCTGGCCCCTTCTGAGTGCCTGGTCCCCGAGTGGTCGGATTGGACCGGGCTGTTTGATGAAGGGCAGCGCCTGGGTACCGCCTTGATAAGCGGGCAGAAGCTGCCCCGGCATTCCCTGGAGGAAGCCGCCCGGATTCTGACCGGTCATTTTGAGGTCGCCTCTCTGGAGGGGTTTGGCATACAGGAAAAACCCCAGGCCATCCGGGCCGCTGCTCTGATTATCGACTACCTGCAGGACACCCAAAAGGGAAGTCTTTCCCATATGTTGAGCCTTGGTACATATAATCCGGACGGTTTTTTAGAGATGGACAGTTCTACCCGGCGCAACCTGGAACTGGCTGTAACCATCAGGGAAGGGAAGCGCGAGGGTTCCCTGCTGTCTATTCTCGACCGGTGCTCAACCGCTATGGGCAAACGCATGCTGCGCCAGTGGGTAGAGCAGCCTTTAAAGGAGCGCCGGCCCATTGAAGAACGCCTGGATGTGGTTGAGGAACTGAAAAACAAACTGGATATGCGCCAGCAATTGGCCAAGACTCTGGATTCGGTGTATGACCTGGAACGCCTGGCATCACGCATAGCCAGCCAGACGGCCAGTCCCCGAGATCTGCTGGCTTTTGGCAGATCCGCTTCGGTACTGCCGGAAATACAGAATTTGCTTGAATCGTGCAGCTCTAGCCTGCTGCAGGAAGCCGGGAAAATGGATGCCCTGGTCGATTTACACGAACTAGTGGCCGCCTCCATCAGTGAGGAAGCTCCCTTGTCTCCACGGGAAGGGGACGTAATAAAGAGCGGGTTCAATAAAGAGATCGATGAACTGCGCAGCCTGTCCCGACAGGGGTCGGCCTGGCTGGTGGATTTTGAAAGCCGGGAAAAGCAGCGCACCGGCATAAAGTATTTGAAGGTGGGATTTAATAAAATATTCGGGTATTTTATTGAAGTGAGCAAGTCCAACCTGGGGATGGTACCGCCTGATTATCATCGCAAGCAAACTCTGGTAAATACAGAGCGCTTTATAAATGAAGAACTGAAAAATTACGAGGAAAAGATCCTGGGGTCCCGGGACCGCTTGTATGCTCTGGAATATGAGGAGTTTGACGGTATAAGGCGCCATCTGGGAGAACACATAGCTCGCATATTAAAAAGCGCCAGGATGATCGCCTCGCTGGACGCTCTTTGTTCAATGGCCCAGGTGGCTTTTTACAACGATTATGTCAGACCCCGGGTGGATGAAAGCGGGGTCATCTCCATACAGGGAGGACGCCACCCGGTAGTGGAGAAGTCGCTGGGAAACCTGCGCTTTATCCCCAACGACCTGTATATGGACACAAGCGGCCACCGCTTTGCTTTTATAACCGGACCTAATATGGGGGGGAAGAGCACCTTTATGCGCCAGACCGCTCTTCTGGTTTTAATGGCCCAGATGGGAAGTTTCGTACCTGCCGACCAGGCCAGCATCGGCCTGGTCGATCGAGTATTTACCAGGGTGGGAGCGGCTGACGACCTGGCCGCCGGGCAGAGTACCTTTATGGTAGAGATGTTGGAGGTGGCCAATATACTAAACAACGCCCGGGACAACAGCCTGGTTATACTGGACGAAATCGGCCGGGGAACCAGCACCTATGACGGCTTGAGCGTGGCCCAGGCGGTAAGTGAATACATAGCCCAAAACATCAAGGCCAAAACGCTGTTTGCCACCCACTATCATGAACTGACCGATCTGGAGGAACGTTTGCCGGGCGTGTTCAATCTATGTGTTTCAGTAAAAGAAACCGGTGATAATGTAGTATTCTTAAAGAAAGTACTGGCCGGCCGGGCTGATAAAAGCTACGGTCTGCATGTGGCGCAGCTGGCTGGTATACCGGCCCGGGTGATACTGAGGGCAACAGAAATCCTGCAGGGATTGGAAAAAGCTGATCAGGCCGTTAAGAAGCCAGCCGTTATGGAGCAGCCGCTTCTTTTTGGCATGGAGAGCGTGGTAGAAACAGAACTGCGCAATTTGGACCTGGATTGCTTAAGCCCCCGCGAGGCTCTGGGTATACTATATAAATGGAAGGAACTGATATAGTACTACCATTTTCAGGCACTCGTTCAAAAAGCCCGTTGGGGCCTGTTTGATTACTGGAATTGATTTTAAGTGGAAATACGGTACAGGTCATTTGTGGAGGTGATATGATTGTTAGTTGGCATTGATGTGGGCGGTACCTTTACTGATGGAGTGCTTTTTTCGGGGAGCTCGGTCTTGCGCAGCGTAAAGCAGCTTACCGATGAAACCAACCTCAAGAAAACCTTGTTGGAGGTTTTGGACGAATTATTGGCCTATGCAGATAAACCGGTCAGGCGAATAGTTCTGAGCACTACCCTGGTAACCAACGCCCTGGCGACCGGTCAGGGTGATAGAACCGCTCTTCTTTTGATTCCGGGCAGCGGGCTGCCTTATTCGGCCTACCAGATAAGCCCCGACACCTGGATTTTGAAGGGCAGCATTGATTTTCGCGGCCGGGAGATTGAACACCCGGACAAGAAAGAGATCGATCAGGTTCTGGCTGAGATCGACGCCCTGGGTATCAAACGGGTGGCAGTGGCCGGCAAGTTTTCCAACCGCAACGATCTACATGAACGGATGGTCAGGGACATAATCAGCAACCGGTATCCTGATATGCAGGTTTGCATAAGCAATGAAATATCGGGACGTTTAAATTTCCCACGCCGGGCGGTAACCTGCTATTATACGGCCATGACTTTGAGAGAGTGGAACCGCTTCGCTGATGAAATTGAAAAGGCAGTCAAGGACCGGGCGCCGGGTTGTGAGCTGCACATTTTGAAAGCTGATGGGGGAACTATGACCCTGGAGGCCAGCCGGAAACAGCCCTGTGAAACTGTTTTTTCCGGACCGGCCGCCAGCACCATGGGAGCTGTGGCCCTGACCCGGGAAAAGGCTAATTCCGTGGTAGTGGACATCGGTGGAACCACCACCGATATATCATTGCTCATTGAGGGTGAACCGCTGTACGCCTCCCGGGGGGCCTTAATAAGGGGACATCTCACTCACGTGAATTCCTTCGCGGTTGACTCTATCCCCCTGGGTGGGGACAGCACGATTTGGGTTCAGAACCAGGAACTTAGAATCGGGCCTATGCGGCGGGATGTGGCCGCCTGTTTCGGGGGTGTAAGCCCCACCGTAACCGACGCCTTTAATGTACTTTTGGAACTGGGCCTGGGTGATGCCCAGGCTTCCCGGGCCGGACTGCAAGAGGTTGCCGGGCAGCTGGGCACCGAAATCGACGAACTCTGCCAGCGCATCGTCAATAATGTGATCCAGCAGCTTACCCACAGTATCGTGTACATGTTCACCCAGTGGGAGAATGAACCGGCCTACAAGGTCTGGGAAGTGATAAATAAAAAGTCTTTTGTCCTGCATCGGGTAATAGGCATTGGAGCGGCGGCTCCGGCCATCATTCCTCTGTTGGCCCGGGAGCTTGATGTAGGGCACTTCCTGCACCGTTATTCGCCGGTGGCCAATGCGATTGGAGCGGCTCTGGTCAGACCAACCCTGGCGGTCGAGGTGCATGTTGACACCCAAAACGGTATCTTTACGGTGTCTCCGGGCGGGCTTCGGGGTGAAGTGACCAACCGCAATTTCCAGATGCAGGATGCCAAAGAACTGGCAAGCAAGTATCTGGCGGAGATCGGAAAAAAGAGGGGCATGAAGGGCTACGCCGATCAAGGCCAGTTCTACCTGGAAGAGCAGTTCAACGTAATTCGCGGCTGGGATAGGGCAGGCCGGCTGTTTGATGTGGGAATTCAAATCGCTCCCGGCTTTATACCCGAATATGAGGGGGTGACGGAATGAAACCAACCGGAGTACTCTTTTTCCCGGCCTTTGACTGGGCTATAAGCCCAACCCACCCGGAAAGGGAGGAGCGGCTGCTCTATACTCGGGATCAGATATTTGAAGAAGGAATTATGGATCTGCCGCAGATCAGGGAATATCATCCCCGTCTGGCCACCGCCAAGGAGATATCCCGCGTGCATTTTTGTGTTCCCGACGTAGAGACCCGGGTTACCCAGGCCCACCTGGTTTCGGCCGGCTCTGCGCTGGTCATGGCGGATGCCTTCATGAACGGGGAAGTGCAAAACGCCTTTGCCATAATAAGACCGCCCGGGCATCATGCCATGACCGTATGCCATGGCAATAGGGGCTTCTGCGACATAAACAATGAAGCGGTTATGGTGGAATACCTGCGCCAGAAGCATGGATTGAAGAGGATAGCGATTGTTGACACCGACGTCCATCACGGGGACGGCTCCCAGGAAATATTCTGGCACGACCCGGATGTCCTTTTTATTTCCTTTCACCAGGACGGGCGAACCCTCTATCCCGGTTCGGGATTTACCGATGAACTAGGCGGACCGCTGGCCTATGGAACCACCATAAACATTCCTATGGCTCCCCGCACCACTGACGAGGGCATTCATTATATTTTGGACAATCTGGTCTTGCCCATCCTGGAAGAGTTTAAACCCGATATAGTAATAAACTCGGCCGGTCAGGACAATCATTACAGCGACCCCCTGGCCAATATGAGCTTTACCGCTCAGGGCTACGCCATACTCAACCAGAAACTGCGGCCTGATATAGCGGTTTTGGAAGGCGGTTATTCAGTGGAGACGGCCTTGCCTTACATTAATATGGGAATTATTATGGCCATGGCCGGCATCGACTTCTCCAACCTCCGGGAGCCTGATTACAATCCGGCCCGGTTCAAGGAATCTCCCAACAATATGCAGTACATCAAGTCGCTGGTGAACAAGCAGTTGGAGAACTTCCGCACCCGTGAAGAAAAGGTGGAGAGGAACCGCAGGCAGGGCAAAGAATTTGAGACCATCATGAAAAATGTCTTCTACGATACCGACTATCTGCATGAGGAGCAGCGGTTGGACTTGAGGCTCTGTAAAGACTGCTGCGGATTCCGCCGCATATCGTCTTCGGCCACCCAGAAAAACGGCCGCTACTATTCGGTGTTCTGCGTATCCCTGCCAGCGGCTTGCTGCCCGAGTTGCGCTGAACAGGCCCGGAATTCCTACCAGGATATGAAGGATAAGCCGATATACAATTATATATACCTTCAAGACCGGGTAGCAGACGAGTTTCGCTGTTTTGACACGACCACCGGTGAGGAGACAGTCCTTTAACAATGAGTATTAAGCTTTTAGATGAAAGCCTGATAAACAAGATCGCGGCCGGTGAAGTCGTGGAACGCCCGGCTTCGGTGGTCAAGGAACTCCTGGAGAATTCCCTGGATGCAGGGGCTTCCCGCATTGACATCCGTATATCAGGCGGAGGCATAGAGTCTATAGAGGTAAGCGACGACGGGATGGGGATCGGTGAAGCGGACCTGCCCCTGGCCTTTCTCCGCCATGCCACCAGTAAAATCAGCGGGGAAGAGGACCTTTTCCAGATAAGAACCATGGGCTTCAGGGGGGAAGCCCTGCCCAGTATAGCCTCAGTCTCACGAATGGAGATTTTTACCCGCTGGGGAGATGAAGCGGGTATCTATATGCGCATGGAAGGAGGGCGGGTTGCTGAAAGTAAGCATCTACCCGGTCCGCCCGGCACCAAAATAATTATTAAGGACCTGTTTTACAACACCCCGGCCCGAAAGAAGTTTTTGCGCAGCGCAGTCAGCGAAGGCAACCAGGTCTATGATCTGATCTGCCGCTATGCCCTGGCCCGGCCTGACGTCTCTTTCAGTTTCAGCAACGACAAGCGAACTTTCTTCAAGACCCCGGGCAGCACAAGCCTCTCAGACACGGTTTTAACGGTTTGGAACAGGGAGTTAGGGCAGCATTTGCTGGAGGTGGACAGCAGCTTTGGCAGTTACGGCCTTAAAGGGCTGGTCTCTTCAGCCGAATTGCACCGCCAGAGCCGGAAAAACCAGCTGTTTTTTGTGAACCGGCGGCCGGTAAAAAGCCCGCTGGTATATAAAGCCCTGGATCTGGCCTACCAGGGGATGCTGCTGGCCAGGGAACAGCCCCTGGCCATCCTCCACCTAAATCTGCCTGAAGATGAAGTGGATGTAAACGTACACCCCCAGAAGAACGAAGTGCGTTTCCGCGATGAAAAAAGGGTGTTTACAACTCTGGTTGACGGGTTGCGGGAAGCCCTGGGTGAGATGAAGGTAGGCTTTAATATGCCGTCCAGGGATGGAAATCCGGTTGATTATAGGCCGGCTGCTCTGGAAAGACCGCCTATAGTAAAGGCTCAACCGGGTATACCTTTCCTCTGGAAGGATACCATTATTAAAGAAAGGTCGGTTGCAGATCTTGCGGAGGGCGATGACATTGAGGCCGGAATGCCGCCTGACCCTGGTTTCAGGATTATAGGCCAGTGCCTGGACTCTTATATTATTCTGGAGAAGGAGAAGGCCCTCTTTATGGTGGATCAGCACGCCGCCCATGAGCGCATAATGTACCAGCGCCTGAAAAGCACGGTGAGAGGTAGTTCCGGACAAATACTGGCAATTCCCCTGGCGATTGAGTTGAATCGGGCGCAGATGAATAGTATGGAAAATCAGCTTGATAAATTAGAGAAACTTGGTTTCAGGTTGGAGCCGCTGGGACCCAATTCCATGCTTATCCGCGAGGCACCTTCCTTGCTGGCCGGTCGGGAAATAGAAGTTTTGTTGGAATTGGCCGATCTGCCAGAAAAAGACCGCAACGATTATGAACATGCCGCCTTAAGCACTATGGCCTGCAAGAAGGCGGTTAAAAATGGGACATCTTTGCTGGCAGACGAGATGACCAATATCATTTAAGAGTTGTTTAAGGTGCCGGATTACCGATTTTGCCCGCATGGAAGGCCCACCATGATCATGCTTTCCAAATATGAACTGGATCGAATGTTTAAGAGGTGAAAATGAATATCATAGTCAGCACTCCCCACCGGGACACTGGATCAGATGCCCTGCTCAAGGAATTTCTAGAGGAAAGCGGTTTTGCTTTTTATCCCCGGGAGCGGCGCAGCCTGGAAAAACTGGCCCGCGATTACGCAGCCGACGCGGTTATCATATGGCAGGAAGAGGGGCCTATTCTTTATCATGGGGCGGAAAAACTCTTTTTTCATCCCAGCGTTTCAAGGGTCAGGCTCGGTGCCTGCCGCAAACTGCACACGATTGATCCACTGGTAAAGGCCTGTCAGTTGGAACCTGATTTTAGCTTTTTAGACTGCACCATAGGCCTGGGGGCCGACAGTATTGTGGCAGCGTATTTTCTGCCCCGGGGACGGGTGGTGGGACTGGAATCAGCCCCGGGCATCGCCCAGGTTGTAAAGTGGGGGATGAAAATGTACCAGGCTGATTCAGAATGGCTGCAGGAAGCCGTAAGGCGAGTGCAGGTAATAAACTGCGACCATAATACATATCTAAAAGACCTCCCTGATAACGCTTTTGACGTGGTCTATTTTGACCCCATGTTTCGCAGGCCGGTTTTAGAAAGCGCCGCCATCTCACCTTTGCGCTCCCTGGCCAACCATGAGCCCTTGAGCCTTGAGGTAATTGCCGAGGCTCGTCGGGTTGCCCGCCACCGGGTGGTCGTAAAAGAAAGGCATGGCAGTTCCGAGTTTGAGCGACTGGGGATTAACGATAACGATATCGTTGGCGGCCACCACAGTACGCTTGCCTATGGAGTGATAACAACCGGTCCAGATTTGCCGAAAGGGGGGCAGGCTTCATGGGCCGAATGAAGCTGGCTGCCATTGTAGGACCTACCGCGGTAGGGAAATCGGCTCTATCCATTGAAGTAGCCTCCCGCCTGGGTGGGGAAATTCTGTCCTGTGATTCCATGCAGGTATACCGGGGAATGGATATCGGGACGGCCAAGGTGAGCCGTCGGGAGCAGGGTATGGTGCCCCATCACCTTATTGATATAGCCGACATGAATGAGGATTTCAACGTAGCCCGTTATCAGACCCTGGCCAGGAAGACTATCGAAGAGGTTCAAACCAGGGGTAAACTACCTATTCTGGTTGGAGGAACCGGCCTTTACTACCAGGCGGTGGTCGATGATTACCAGTTTTATCCTATTGAGTCCAAGCAAAAGGTTCGGCAAAAGTGGCATAATATGATAGAAGCAAAAGGACTGGAAGCGGTTTATGCACATCTGACCACCATAGACCCGGACTATGCCAGGAAAATAAACCTCAATGATGAAAAGAGAATGGTGAGAGCCCTGGAAGTTTACGAACTTACCGGAGTGCCATTTTCCAGGCAGCAGCAGCGTAAAAGCGGCGCCTACCAACTGGCTGCGGTGGGGCTCATGATGGAGCGAAAAGAACTGTATGAAAGGATTGAACAGCGCGTCGAACAGATGCTTGCCAGGGGTCTTATCCAAGAAGTGGAAGGTCTGATTGCCAGCGGATGTGATTATCGTGCCAATGCCATGCAGGCCTTGGGTTACAAGCAGGTAATCTGGTATTTAACCGGCTTTTTAAGCTACAAGGAGATGGTGGCGGAGATTAAGTTGGAAACCCGGCGTTTTGCCAAGCGCCAGTTAACCTGGTTTAAACGCGACGGCCGCATCCACTGGATAAAGGTGAACAACGAGGACAGCCCAACAATACTGGTCGAAAATATTTTAAATTACCTGGAAGGACAATTTATCGGGGCGTAGAATTAATTATAGATGCAAGTAGTAGAAATGGGGGTTAAATATATGAGTAAAGGTCAATTCAACCTGCAAGATGCATTCCTAAATCAGGTCAGGAAGGAAAAGATGCCGGTTACCATCTTCCTGGTCAACGGATTTCAAATAAAAGGTGCTGTCAAGGGATTTGACAATTTTACCGTAGTAGTTGAACTTGACAATAAACAGCAGCTGGTGTATAAACATGCAATCTCTACGGTTGCTCCTTTAAAACCGGTCAACATTGCCAATCTGGACGCCAATAAAAACGAGGACGCTTAAGTTATTTAACGGGCAGGGTTTGTCGGGAGGGGGTTTAATGCCACCTCCCGCCTTGAACCGTTGTCATTTTGCCTTCTTACAAATCTTCTATCAATACATTTCACAGTTTACCTTTTTCCCCGTGAATATTTTATGTTTGGAAGACCTGGACAGTAGAGTAGCCTATAGAACTTTAGAGTGCTCAGTTTTCTAAAACTGTTCATTTAATATTGGAATGTGCTTAAAAATTACAGGATTTACGGGTATAATTGAACTTGAGATAATATAAGACAAATTGGGGGATTATTGCTTACGGAAAGACATCCGTAGGGGGGGAAAGTGTGAAAATATGTAACTTTATGTCGAAAGATTTAGAGATCTTGACTCCCGAGGTGAGTTTGGCCAGAGCGGCAGCCGTCTTGATGGAAAAAAAGCTGGAGGGCGCTCCGGTTATGGAAAATGGAGTACTGCTAGGAGTATTCAGCCGTACTCACGTTGTCCAGGCTATTGCCGACAACGCGGATCTCACCAGGCCGATTAGAGAATTCATGGCCAGCCATTTTACCAGCGTTGCGCCTGACACTGACATTATGGAATTGGATGCTTCTTACACAGGCTGCTACCCGGTTATAGAAGATGGCAACATAGTGGGTTTTGTGACCCGAAGTGATTTTATGACCGGTCTCAATACCAAGATTTCCGAAATCTCCAGCCAGATGGAAACCCTCATCAATTCAACCTATAATCCCATAATCGCCATTGACTGTTCCGGGGCTATTATTACCTGGAATAAGTCCGCCGAGGGAATTACCGGGTTGAAAAAAGAAGATGTTCTAGGATGTCTTATTTCAAATGTAGTTCCTGAGAGCGACCTGCTCAAGGTGGTTGCAACCGGCAAAGCCGAGTTGGGCGCAAAAGTAAGATTTGGCAATACAAATGCTATTACCAACCGGGCCCCTATTATTAAAGACGGAAAGATAATTGGAGCCGTAGCCGTAGTTTATGATGTATCGGACATTGAAGTGGTAGCCCGGGAGCTTGAGTATGTAAAAGCTCTCAACAAGGAAATGGATGCCATAATCGATTCTTCTTTTGATGGACTCTATATAACAGACAACAAGGGGCTGACCCTGCGCATAAATCAGGCGGTGGAGAGAATGACAGGACTGGGGGAAAAGGACCTGGTCAACAAGACCATGCACGAGCTGGTTGATACCGGTATACTGTCCCGGTCGGCCTCAATTATGGTTATAGATTCGAAAAAACCGATTACCACCACCTTGAAAACTATAACCGGGACTGATTTGCTGGTAAGCGCCACCCCGGTTTTTGACGAACAGGGGGAGATTTACCGCATTGTGACCAGCGTTCGCGATGTCAGCGAATTGACGGTACTGAAACAAAAGGTGGAGCAGTTGGAGGGGCTGCGCCACCACTTTGAATTCCAGATGAATGAAATGCGGATGCGCCTTTCCCAGGATTTTATATTCAAGAACAAAGACATGGAGAAAATTGTCTACCAGGCCATGAAGGTCGGTGAGGTTGATTCCACGGTTTTGATTTCCGGCGAATCAGGAGTGGGCAAAGAGGTTATTGGAGAAATAATCCAGCGCAACAGCGCCCGGCGCAACGGACCGTTTGTAAAACTGAACTGTGGGGCTATACCTGAAAATCTGCTCGAATCCGAACTCTTTGGCTACGAGGCGGGGGCCTTTACCGGGGCCAGCAAACAAGGAAAGCCGGGTCTTTTTGAAGTAGCCAACGGGGGCACCCTGCTGCTCGATGAGATAGGTGACATCCCGTTGCATCTGCAGGTTAAGCTTTTACGGGCTCTGCAGCAGCGCGAAATAATTCGGGTGGGTGGAACCCAGACTATAAAAATAGATGTAAGAATAATTTCGATAAGCAATAAAGAATTGAGCCAGATGGTGAAGGGCGGCTCCTTTAGAGAAGATCTCTATTACCGTTTGAATGTTGTGCCCATCCATGTACCGGCCCTGCGGGAACGCAGGGAGGATATACCCCACCTGGTCCGGCATTTTATGGGCGTTTTCAATGAGCGCTACAGCATGAAAAAGACTATTGACTCAGAAGCGATTGAGTCTCTCACCATTTACGAGTGGCCTGGTAATATAAGGGAGCTGGAAAATCTGGTGGAACGCCTGATCGTAACCAGCAACAATGATGAAATAGGGCGCGCCAATCTGCCCAGCTATATATTCCGGGTGGAGGAAAATGCCCACTATGATGCCGGCCAACCGGTAAGTGTGAACCGCATCGTTCCTTTGAAATCGGCGGTGGAGAGCGTGGAGAAGATCCTTTTGGAAAAAACCTTTGCCATCGCCGATTCCTGCCACAAGGTGGCTTCTATTCTTGAAGTAGATGCTTCCACCATATCCCGCAAGGCTAATAAATACGGAATAAGGCAACAGTAGTGAATTAGCTTGTCAACAAAAAAGTAAAGGGTCCCTTTGGCAAGGGACCCTATTTGTTGTGAGCTTAAATTTTATTTGATTTTCTCCAGATTTTAAGTTTCTGGGCTTGTTCGATCAGTTGATCGCGGAATTGTGGATGAGCAAGATTGATAATGCCTTCAGCGCGTTCCCAGGTTGTTTTACCCTGGCAGTTGAACATACCGTATTCAGTACATACGTAGTAATTGAAAGAACGCGGGACGGTTACAATGGTTCCCGGGCTTAAGCCGGGCATGATTCTGGACTTGAGTTCACCATCTTTGCCTTTAACAGTAGAGGTTAAGGCAATATAGCCCCGGCCACCATTGGAGCGGTAGGAGGCAAAAATGAAGTCAAGCTGACCGCCGGTGCCGGAAATCTGTCTACCATTAGAAGCCTCGGAAGCAACCTGGCCGAAGAGGTCGACCTCTACACAGTTGTTAATGCAGACCATGTTGTCCATTTTGGCAATAACGAAAGGATCGTTGGTATAATCAACTGGATAGCTCGCACAACATGGGTTATTGTCCAAAAAGTCATAGAGCTTGTTGGTACCCATGGCGAAGGTCCATACCATTTTCCCCTTATCAAACTGCTTTTTCTTACCTGTCAGCCGGCCGGCTTCGTACATATCTACAAAGGAGTCAACCAGCATTTCGGTGTGAACACCCAGATCCTTCAAATCGGATTGGGCGATCATGGCTCCTACGGCGTTTGGCATACCGCCGATACCGAGCTGGACGCAGTCTCCGTCGCGCATGGTTTCCATGATGAGCTCGGCAATCTTTTTGTCCACGTCGCTGGGAGGAACTCCGGGAATCTGGGGCAGAGAATGATTGGTCTGACTTTCAACAACGTAATCAACATCGGAAATATGGACAATTTCCCCGCTGCCGCCACAGCACCAGGGGGCAGATTGGTTTACATAAAGAACTTTGATCTTGGCTACATCTAAAACGGCTGAAGATATGGAGTTGGAAGTACTGACGTTGAAGAAGCCGTTCTTGTTCATCGGGGTAACAGGCTGGAAGCATATATCAACCGGATCGCATCCCCGGCGGTAATGCATGGGACCTTCGTGGTAAGTCAGGGGAATATAGTTGCACAGATCGGCACCATGGAGCTTGCGGGATACGCCGGAAAAATGCCAGTCATTCATGCAGAAGACATCTCGGTTGGGATCCACTTGACATACTTGGGGTAGGAAGGTCATGGTTACCATGCGAATTTTAACATCTTTCAATTCATCTTTGCGTTTGGCCAGTGCGGCGTCAATTTCTACGGGCTGCTGTACAAACTCTCCGTACTGAACCCAATCACCGGATTTAACCAATGCAGCTGCTTGTTCAGCAGTTATAAGTTTCTTATTATATTCATCCATTATTGACATTCAATCGTCCTCCTTGTCCAATAGATAAGGATTCTAAATCATCAAGGGCAAAACTGGGTCCGCTCTGTTTGGTGTTCCTTTGATGTTAGAATCAACGGTATC
>JBDKUE010000084.1:0-18371 GCA_039679855.1 Syntrophomonas sp. | reverse complement strand
ATTAAACCTCTTTGGGCGTCAAACTCTTCTCCGTATTGATCAATTCTCCCCGAGCCATATCCTTGAGCGGACGGGCTGTTTGCTGGAAATAATCGGGTTCTGCTTCGTCGTTCTTATTCGTTTTGCGCCCTTTGAAATTAAGTATACCATCTTTTTGTCCGCGCGACTCTACATCATTGATCATTCGGATCAAAGTATCTCCATCTACACGATGTTTCAGTACCAGCGGCATCATAGTGGTTACATCATTTACCATTACCTTATCACGGTTTTTAACAACACTGAAAAGAACTGCGCCCTGCTGCATGGCCTCGATAGCGCGTATACTTTCCAGATTGTTCTTGATATAAAGGCGGGCAATGAAGTTTCTCAAGAAATCGGGCAGTTCCGTCTTTTCGTAAACGGCGCTCCAATCAATAATTCTCTTCCGGTACTGGTCGTTGTTCAGGTCGTCGGCTTCGCTGACTTTATCCCGACCTCTTAATTTATTGGTATGCGAATTCTCCCTCAAGATGTGCGAAAGTATATCCACCGAATCGGGCCGGCCCATATAACAGACCATGTCAAAACGGTCCGAGAGCTGACGCCTGATTTCCTCCAACGGTCCAGGGTCTTCGTCCGGATTGGAAGCCGCCCATACTGATACGCTTACGGTTATATCAACCGTGGGAAGACCAGCTTCTTCGATCTGAATGTGTCCGGGCTTATTTCCCATTACGTCCAGCAGGATATCCGTAATTTCAGGTGAAGTGTCCGCCAAACGGTTTATTTCATCGATAAATATAATTCCCCGGTGGGCCTGGGGGATAAGTCCGGGCAGAAGCCTGGCCTCGGGATGATTGGGATCGGTCAATCGGCTGAGATCGATGCTGCCCGCAACGGTTCCGACCTTGGCGCTGTGAGATATCTCCAAAAACGGCATAGGAATCTCTTCGGTGCCGATAGCTGCGATTTCTTCGTCACTCAAATGTCTATGATGGGGGCAGTGGGGGTCCTTGGGATCACAATTGTAAATGCAGTTCTTGATTCTGGTTATTCTGGGCAAAATTCCGCGCGATGCCCTCATAATGGTAGTTTTGCCGGTTCCTCTTAAGCCCTCCGCATGAACGTGTAAAGGTTCACCAACGTAGGAAGATACGATGGACATGAGAACCAGATCAAACAGGGCCTGATTACCCTCATAACGTTCGAGCTTGCTAAACGGTATCATGAAAACCACTCCATTCTACCAAGCCAGAAACTTCGTAGAAGTTTCTACTACGGTCCATCCATACACAGTATGAACATCCACTCTTCGCTCCTTCGAATATTTTTCCATAAATCCGCACGAATTGAATCCGATGAGAAGCCGCCAACCCCCTCTCAATATATAAATACCGCCACGATACTCTTCCTTAACTATAAACCATTTTGTGATTTTTTTCTCTATACTTGTTGCGATTGGTTGTTTAAGGAGGTTAGTTTGCACGAGCTTGTTATTAATGTAACGTATCAATACTCCGTTCCCGAAACAAATGGGACTTTGGGCTTCGGAGCTTAAAAAGAGGCTTTGTTCCACTAAAAACCTTGATTAACACGACAAAATAACATGTTATTATGATATCCCCGAAAAGGATGCACTGTACTATTTACCGTATGCACTGCACTAATATGCTCCTGAACGGAACTAATTTATACCCATCTTCTCCCGCAGCAGTTTGGCCCGGGAACGGCTCAAAATAATATTCTTGTCGCTGTTGGCCAGGTGCAAAAGATAAGAACCCTCACCGAAATTGATTATTTCCCTGATGAAGTTCAAGTTCACAATAAAAGCCTGATGCGCCCTGAAAAAGATGCTGTTGTCAAGCCGGGCTTCCAGCTCGTTTAAGGTATAGTTGCTCAAGAAACCCTGCTGAGGAGTGCATATATATACTTTTTTGGCCTGGCTTTCGCAGTAGATGATTTCATCCTGGTTCAAAAGGGTTATCTTTCCTTTTTCCCGAACCGGCAACCTGGTTGAGTAGACTTCCTGCCCGCGGTATTTTTCCAGAAGAAAATCAATTCTTTCCTTCACCTTTTCCCTGATGCTGTCTTCCAGGACGTCTTTGTGCCCGATCTGCTTTTTGGCCCTTTCAATGGTCTTTTCTATACGGCTTTGCTCAATTGGTTTGACTATGTAATCAAGTGCGCCCAACTCAAAGGCGTCTACTGCCATATCCTTCTTAACCGTAACGAAGGCGAAAAGTGGCTGATCTTTAAGCTTCTTAAGCTTGGAGGCCGTTTCCATACCTCCCATTTCCGGCATGGTAATATCCAGGAACATGAGATCAACCTTCTTCTCCTGGCAGAGAAGCAGGGCCTCCAGACCGTGAACCGCCTCGCCCACAATCTGAATTTCCTTTATCTGCTCAAGAACATAACGAAGAACTATGCGTTCCCGTTCATCATCGTCAACGATTAACACCTTGAGTGACACGATGAATCATTCCTCTTCTATAATCATCCCTTTAATACCCATCCTGTTTTCTACTATATCGGTTTTCGAGCCTTAAAACAACTCGAAAATGCCCAATTTCCCGTTAAAAACGGAACAATGACTCAGAGAAAGGCACGACTCTTATCTTAGAAAAACGCCCTGACCTTAGCCGGATTAAAACGTATAAATTTAAGGCTTATTTCTCATAAAACCCGGGACATTGGTTTGCTCCAACAACAGTCTTTTAAACTGGCCGCCGGTTTGCTAAGCTATTGCACAAAGGAGGATTTATATGCGTTATGAAGGAATGGTTTACCGCCCCCCCAGCGAGGCCAACAGCCTGCTCATTCAGGCAACCATAGGCTGCCCCCACAACCGCTGCACCTTTTGCAGTATGTATAAAGGCAGCAAATTCCGCATAAGGAGTGTCGAGGATATTAAGGAGGACTTGAGGACAGCCCGTCAATACTATGGCGAATATATAGACACCATTTTTTTCCCTGACGGAAATACGATATACATGAAGACCGGGCAGCTTGTGGAGATATTTAACTACGCGCATCAGATCTTTCCCCATTTGGAAAGGATAACGGTCTACGGTTCAGCCCGTTTTGTAAATCTCAAAAGTCTGGAAGACCTCAGGCTTCTAAAGGCTGCAGGTTTGAAACGAATCCATATGGGGATGGAGAGCGGGGACGACGAGGTTCTGGAACGGATCAAGAAAGGGGTGTCCTCAGAAGCAATCATTGAGGCAGGGCGCAAATTAAAAGAAACCGGTATTGAGACCAGCGAGTACTACCTGGTAGGAGCCGGGGGCAAAGGACGCAGCCGCGAACACGCCCTGGAAAGCGCCCGGGTGTTGAGCTCTTTCAGCCCGGATTTTATCCGTCTGCGCACCCTTATTCCCCAGCCCGGTACGCCGCTGTACGAAGAATATGAGTCGGGCGCTTTTCAACTGCTCTCTCCCCATGAAGCCCTGCGGGAGATCCGCTTGCTTATAGAAAATCTCCATTGTGCAGGCTCAAGGGTCTTAAGTGATCACGTGTCCAATTACGGCAACGTCAACGGCGTGCTGCCGGACGATAAGGAATACATGCTCAAAACTTTAGATCAGTGCCTGCAGATAGATGAGAAAAAGTTTAGACCACCGCATATTGGACGGCTGTAGAATGCAACCCAATTAAAAAGCAGGCGTTGGCCCGCTTTTTTGTTCACCTAATTTAATCAAACCATCATAGCGAGCTATGGAAGTGAAGATCAAGGAATGAATAAAACCCGCGACTGAGGCGTACTAAAGTACGTTGAAAGAGCGGGTTTTGTGAATGACGCAGAGATTCGCTTTCAGAGCTTGCTATGAGCTCATACGCCAGGGGGGACGATGAAAATCTCGTCTCCGCGAAATTCGAAATACTCGCTGAGCTTCCAGTATACACCCCGGCTCAACCTGGTGTCGGCATCCCAGCGAAAATCGATGTAAGGTACATCGCCTTTGAGGGTGAGCTTTTTTTCGCTATCCAGGAACATCTCCTGCAAATCGTGGAACACCAGTTTAACCTTGCCGTCTTCTTCAACAATACCGGAAGCGTAAAAAGGAACATCTTCAACAACCACTGGATTTGTATCGGGGCCCAATCTTATCAAATAGGAGCCGTCGGCTTCCTTGTGCAGGTTGGAAGCCAGAACATTTACTATATTACGCCGGAACATTTCGGCCGGTCCAAAATACCATTTGCCATTCTCTTTGATCCTGATTTCCTGTCCTTCGCTCACTGGCCATTCCCCTCCGAACTGTCTGGTTATAGTAGTCTTTCTTTATTATATACACTTCATAGCTTAAAAGAATTGGGGTAACCAGTCAAGCTAAGCCCGGTTGGAAAAGGCCTACGGTCAGTACCTCTCTTGCTCAATCTGGCGTTCTCACTGATACGTTCGATTTCCCGGTCTTGAAGCTCCCGGTTGCCCATCTTCAACCCGGCCAGTGAAAAGCCGTGTTTGACGGCCAGGCTGCGCATGTATTCCATGGCTTCCAGGGGAAGTTGGGAGCCTATGCTATAATCCTGCCAGTCGGCCTCCATGGCCAGCATAATGGTTTCAGATAGACAGGCCAGGGCAATACCTTCCCGGTAACCCAGATTTTGCCCGAAACAAACTGTGTCGGGAAGCTCCACCAGCCCTCCCTCCAGGACCAGAACATCATTCCTCTGTTCAAGAACTTCCGGTGACACATCGGCCGGTCTGGCTACATCGCAGACCACCGCCCCGGCCTTTAAATGCCGGGGATGGATTATATAGTCAGCTGAATTGCTGGCTGATACTATCAGATCGCAGAGGTGCAATATATCTTCGGTGCCCATGGCCATGTCGAGAGGCGTCTCCAGGCTTAAATACCGGCATATCTGTTCCATGACTTCCCATGATACTCTTTCCCCTTGCTCCAGAACACCTGTGAGTTCTTGCGCCCCATCTTTATCGATATTCTCCAATCTAAGCAAGACCTGATTTAACCAGCCGCTCATACCACGCCGTCCGCCTTCTTTTCTCCTGCGGTTGGCCCGGGTCAATATATCCTCTCCCAGCTGCTTTAAGCGCCGCTGGCTGGTTAAGGGCGCCCGGGGATTGCCCAGGAGGGTGATGCTGCAAACTTCCTCAGCCAGAAGCATTGAACAGGCCCGGCCGATGGAGCCGGTGGCTCCCACTACCGCCGCCCGCGCCTGGTCAAGGTCGATATTCATCTTTTGCGCGCCCTTGTATAGGGCTTCCAGAGCCATAACGGTAGTAAGGCTGTTTCCGCTGGTAACCGATATCCCACGTCCCAGCACATCACGCCCGCCCCTGGTTACGACCGAGGTTAGCGCCCCCAGTCCCACCACCTGCGCGCCCAGGTCCCTGGCCATATCCACCGCCTGCATAATCGTGTCAACCACCTCGTTTCGAGGTTTGGTCATTATCTCCCTCCCACCGTAGGGAACACCGATAAGCCAGCCTTCCACCGCGTGCCCCTGCCGTGAACGGATGGCCGGCATGTGGCAGCAGACTGCCGGTTCAGGAATGGCTGCCTGCCACTCCATGAGCCGGTAAAGTTCTTCTCTTTCAAACCGGTTAAAGGAAGGATTATTAGCGATGATGTCTTCCGGACCCGGATAGTGAATAATAAAGGCAAAGCGCCCCTTAATCTCTTCATTATCAGAAAGCGGGGAAGAGAGGTTGGCCCTGTTTTGAGGGCGGTAATCGGTAAAACACGCCGGGCGGGCCGCGTCTCCTATGACAAACCTGTAGAGCAGGCTGTAGTCACGATAATTCAAAAGTTTACACAGGTCATGAAGGGCCTGGATCAGGTAATCTATCTCCTCGTATTCAATCAACAGGGAGGGCTCCAAACGCAGGGTCATGGAATTGTTGAGAAAGGGTGCCAGCCGGATATTATAGACGTTGAGCAGGAAGCCGCACAACAGCGCGGTAAAGCCTCCAGCTTCACACATATAAGCCATATCGTAGGAATCACTGTCTTTGGGGGAATGAAACTCCACCCCCACGATGAGCCCGCGTCCCCGCACCTCTTTGATGACATCGGGATAAAGGCCGGCCAGGTCGCTGAGCTTCTTTATCAAGTAATTTCCTTTTTCCTTAACCTGTTTTATGACCGCCTGATCATCGGCCAGCAGGTAGTCGATAACCGCGCAGCCCACAGCGCAGGTCAGATTATTATTGGCAAAGGTTGAACTGTGCAGGTGGCCAAAATCGTCGTTCCAGACCCCGGGCGTGCTGATGCATACACCCAGGGGAACCAATCCTCCCCCCAGGGCCTTGGCCAGAAGCATAATATCAGGTTCGATCTGCTCAATCTGGCCGGCAAACAACTGCCCGCTGCGCCCCAATCCGGTCTGAATTTCATCGAGGATCAACAGGACATTAAACCGGTGACAGATCTCCCTGACAGCCGATAAATATCCGGGATTGGCGGGAATAATCCCCCCCTCACCCTGGATGGGCTCGATGATAAAAGCGGCTACCTGGCCCTGATTCTGAGCTAGAAAAGCCTCCAGGGCGGCCGGGTCGTTGTAAGGTATTTTGCAGAAGCCGGGCGCCGGGGCCCTAAACGGCTCCTGGTATGACGACTTGCCGGTGGCGGAAAGAGCGCCCAGGGTTTTGCCGTGGAAGCTGTTGTAGGTGGAAAGAATGATTTCTTTGCCGGTAGTGGAACGGGCCAGCTTAATGGCTGCTTCAACCGCCTCCGTCCCGCTCTGGCAAAAGGTGCAATAGCAGAGTTCTCCGGGTGTGATGTCCGCCAGTTTAGACGCCAGCCGCAAGGCCTCTGCAGGCAGTGAAGGCTGCACCAAACTGGGCACACCGAGAGAGCGCACCCTTTCCAGAGCCTGCCAGACAAACTCCGGATTATAGCCAAATGGAATCGCTCCATACTGCGATATAAAATCCAAATAGGACTTGCCGTTTTCATCAGTAAGACAACAACCCTCGCCCCGGGTGTATATTTTATCCAAATGAAAAGTGGTTAACACTTTCTCCAGCGTAGGGTTAAGAAGATCCTTGCGCAGCTCGGTCAAAAAGATTCCTCCTTTGTGCACTATTTTGTGCAATTCTCCTCAACAAATTCATTGTAGTGAAAATTTCCCAACTGTCAAATGTTTGCTCCCTATAAACAGGCCGCTTATCTACATACAATCGCCTGACTTGAGAAATAGTAACTATATACGAGTTTGCCGGAAGGAGGTCAGGCAGTGGAGAATGAAGAAGTAAAACGGGAAAACAATTATGAACTGGGTTCTTTTCAATTCCTCAGATCAGGATGGTGGGTGTTGCACGTTATAGCAATTGTAGCCGTTTTCTATCTGGGTTATCTTTTTGGAGGCATGCTGTTCAGATAAGCCAATACAACTTTACCCTGGTATATCGACCGCTCAGGTACATATACCAGGGTTATTTTTTTACCACTCGCTAATCATGCCACACTTTTTATATATTATTCTTATAAAAGCGCAACACCAATTTACTAAAATATAATTAAATACATACGGTCTGGAGTGATGTATGCTTATGTCGGATTCAAATACCCCGGTTCAAGAAGATTTAGAGGAAAACCTGGCTACCGAATTAAATGGTAGCAAGCTGGACGATAGCAACATCCAGGAGGTTTTGCTAAACAATCAAATAAAGGCCAGGAGTAGACGTAAAAAGTTTATCGCTCTGGGCATTATTATATTGGTGATAGCCGCGGGCGGTTTTGGTTTGTACAAATGGCTGGGCTCTAAAAAAGATTCAGGCTTTCTCACTATGTCGGTTGCCAAAGGTACGGTCACTGACGCTATTCAGGCTACCGGCACTCTGGAGCCGGTAAAAAAATCCTCGATGGGTTTCAAAAACGATGCAGCCATTACCGCTATCAATGTAAAACCCGGGGATCACGTTAAGGCCGGCCAAATCCTGGCCCAGCAGGACGCTACCACCCTGGAAGCCGCCCTGCGCCAGGCCCAAAGTCAGCTGAATCAAGACGAGGTTACAGTCGCCAATCAAAACCTTACCTATGAAACAGCTGCCCGAACATTGGACCGGCAGCAGCAGTTGTACAATGCCGGTGCAATTCCCCGTTCTGATCTCGACACAGCCAGTGACGCATTTAAAAAGGCTGAGTTGGATTTGCAATCTTCCAAGGCCCGACTGGTAAACGATCAGGCGAAAGTTGACCAGGCTCGTTCCGATCTGGACGGGGCCACCCTGATAGCTCCTTTCGACGGAATAATCGGAGCGGTCAATGCCCAGGTGGGGCAGATTATGGGACTGAATGCCAGCACCAATGTCCTGCTTACGGTAATGAGTGAAGATTTACAGTTGAGCGCCCTGGTCAATGAAGCTGATATCGGGCGCATTCAGATAGGTCAGAATGTGGAGTTTACAACCAGCGCCAACGGCGACAAGGTGTTCACGGGTAAAGTGGTTACCATTACTCCTGAAGCTAAAACGGTCAGCAATGTCCAGTACTATCCGGTAGTAGTCTCCTGTGACGATCCCAGTCGGCAGCTCAAATCTGGTATGTCTGTTTCCGCCAAGATCGTCCTGGCCCGAAAGAGCGACGTTCTTACGGTCCCCATGATGGCGGTAAGTTATGCCCAAACCTATGTCAGGACCAATCAGTCGGAAACGACTAAAACGTCAACCGGGCAGCCCAATCAGGGTGCTTCCACCCGGAGCGGCGCCCGTTCCTCAAACAGCCCAACAGCAGCCGGCGCTTCCGGCAGCGGAACCGAAACGTCAAAACATGCAATTGTTCTGGTCCTGCAGAATAATCAACCCGTGCAGAAAAACGTTGTCCTTGGATTAAACGACGGTCAGAACTATGAGGTCGTGAGCGGTCTCAATGAAGGGGAACAGATTGTCATCGGTTCGGCTACCAGTAGCAGCAACAGTGGCAGCAGCACCAGTGGCCAATCCGGTTCCAACAATTCGCAGAACCGCAATAACCAGAGAACCGGCCCAATTCGTATACCTTAAATATGGACCAGATGATACAGATAACATAAACCTGTTTCAAAGGGGGGCTGCTTATGAAACGAACCCTGATCGAATTGAACGATATCAGCAAGACTTATCTATCAACGTCAACGCCCGTTCACGCTTTGCGTTCAATAAGTTTAACCATAGGCAAAGGGGAGATGATGGCAATAATGGGCCCTTCCGGCTCAGGAAAGTCAACCCTGATGAATATCCTGGGCTGTCTGGATGTGCCTGACGAAGGTCAATACCGCTTTGCCGGGGTGGATGTAATGTCCCTGGACAAGGATCAGCTGGCTCATTTACGCAATAAGCTAATAGGTTTTGTCTTTCAAAATTTCAACCTTTTAGGCCGGGCTTCGGCTCTGGAAAATGTATGCCTGCCTATGATTTACGCCGGGGTATCCGGCAAGGAAAGAGAGAATTTGGGACGGGAAGCCCTGGCCCTGGTCGGTCTTACCGGGCGGGAACATCATTATCCGACCCAATTGTCAGGTGGGCAGCAACAGCGTGTAGCTATCGCCCGGGCTCTGGTTAACAAACCGGGTCTGCTTTTGGCCGATGAGCCGACTGGAGCACTGGATACTAAAACCAGCGCTGAGATCATGGCCCTTATGCAAAAGCTGCATGGTGGCAACGGTTTATCGGTAGTAATTGTCACCCACGAACAAGAAGTGGCCAATTACTGCCAGCGTATAGTCCGATTAACAGACGGTGTAATTATCAGTGATGAACTGATACCAGAAGCCTCCCAAATAAAAGCAATAAAGTAAACTAAGCAAGGCGGGATATATTATGGAATTGAAGTCCACCCTCCAGATTGCCTGGCGCAGTCTGCTGGTCAACAAATTGCGTTCCCTGCTTACCATGCTGGGTGTAATAATTGGAGTCGCATCGGTAATCGCCATGGTTGCTTTGAGCCAGGGAGCCACTACCGGCATTACTGAGAGGATTTCCAGTATGGGGTCCAATCTACTGACTATCACTGGTGGAGGCGGATTTGGGCCGGTAAGAGGAGCCAATCCCGCCCAGCTTACTATGGAAGACGTCGAGGCCTTGAAAAGTCTGCCCCTGGTGAAATACGTGGCCCCGGAAGCCAGTCTGAACAATGCCACTGCAGCTGCAGGCAATGCTACCTGGACAGCTAATGTGGACGGAACCACTCCCGAATTAATGATGATAAAAAGCTGGCCAACTGAACAGGGCGATTTTTTCGATGAAAATGATCTGGCCCTGCGCGCCCCGGTGGCGGTTTTGGGTCAGACCGTGGTTAGCAATCTGTTTCCCGGTCCAACTTCTCCGGTTGGCAAAATAATACGCATCAACGGTCTGGATTTTAATGTAATTGGAGTCTTGACAACCAAGGGCGCAGCCGGAATGGGCCAGGATCAGGATAATGTTATCTACATACCCTTAACCACCGCTCAGCAGCGCCTTTTGGGAAGCACTAGCGTACGAACCATAAACGTCCAGGCCACCAGTCAAGAAGCCCTCAGTACTTTAAAGGATTATATTACCACCCTGCTGCGCCAGCGGCATCGCCTGGCTGCTTCAGCTGAAGACGACTTCCGTATTCAGGATATGGCCGAGGTCTTGTCTACTGTCGAAGACACCACCCGGATGTTGACCTTTTTATTGGGTGGCATAGCAGCAGTATCCCTTTTAGTAGGCGGAATCGGCATTATGAATATCATGCTGGTTTCAGTTACTGAGCGCACCAGGGAAATCGGAGTCCGTATGGCTATCGGCGCCACCACCGGTGCCATTCTTACCCAGTTCCTGGTTGAGGCCCTGCTCCTCAGTTTGATGGGCGGCATAGTGGGAGTGCTCTTGGGTTGGGGGATAGCTGAATTACTCAGCGTATTTGCCGGCTTCAATGTGCAATTGGCACCCTGGCTGGTGGCAATGGCCCTCGGATTTTCGATGGCCGTGGGCCTGTTTTTCGGCTACTATCCTGCCAGGAAAGCAGCTAATTCCAATCCCATAGACGCCCTGCGGTTTGAATAGAATCGGTAATTTTTACAGGCAGGAGGCTTAAGTAATGCGAAGCATCTTTGTTGTAGATGACGAAGAAAATATCAGGTACATTATAAAAGAATACCTGGCCCGGGAGGGATTCCATATTGAAACCTTTGCTTCAGCAGAAGAAGTTAGTGAAAGGCTCCAGTCCGGCTTTCCCGATATGTTTATCCTGGACATCATGCTGCCCGGCAAAGACGGCCTGGAATTCTGCAAGGATTTAAGGACCCGCAGCGGCCTGCCGGTAATATTTATTTCCGCCCGGGGTGACGAAATCGACCGTATCCTGGGGCTGGAATTGGGCGGCGACGACTACCTCACCAAGCCCTTCAGCCCGCGGGAACTGGTGGCCCGGGTGCGCTCCATCTTTCGCCGTTCCGCTCAGCCCATAATTCCCGATGAGGCCTTGGAATTAGGCAATCTCAAGATTAATCCCAATGACCACCACATCAGCGTTGAGGGGCGCGAGGTAATGCTGACTCCCAAAGAGTATGAACTGCTGCTTCTGCTGGCTTCCCAGCCACAGCGCACCTTCACCCGCCAGGAGTTGCTGGACCGGGTCTGGGGCTGCGACTATGTAGGCGGGGCCCGGGCAGTCGATGACCTGGTGAAAAGACTGCGCAAAAAAATGAGGGAAAGCGGGTCAAACAGGAATGTCAAAACCATCTGGGGCTACGGGTACCGCTTTGAAGATTAACTATAAAGGCATCACCGGTAAATTACTGTTGAGCTACCTGCTGGTGGTTATATGCAGCACCGCTATTACCACCCTGTCTTTTCGTTCCATACTATATGACGACCTGGAAAGGAGAACCAGAGACAGCCTCTCCCGGCAAGCCTTCGCCATCGCCTTTGCCCTTTCGCATGAAAAAGACCCGGCCAAATCAAACAGCCAGTTCAATAAGCCTTACGTCTTTTTCTCCTACCACTCCATAGAAAGCCAGTACCTGATCCTTGACAGTGAGGAAACCGTCCTGTACAGCAGCCTGCCCAATAATTTCCCTTCCGGTAAAAAGCTGTCCGAGCTGCCTGCCAGCCAAAATCTCAAATTTGTCAGCAAGGACGGCCAAGCAGCCCATCACGGGGCCGACCTCCTGGCTGTTCGCGTGCCCATAGGAGCCTCAGAAGAAAACCTGGGCTCGGTGATTGCATTCGCGGAAGTAACCGCATTGGAGGCCTTGAATCAGGCTATTTTAATACTTTTATTAAAGAGCACCCTGATCGCCCTCATCATAGCCCTGCCCCTGGCTTTGATACTGGGCCGTTATATTGTAAAACCATTGAAGTCGCTGCAGGATTATGCCCGCACCATCGCCCGGCGCCGTTTTGATGTGCGCCTGGATCTTAAATCAGATGATGAACTGGCCGATCTGGCCAATACCTTCAATGATATGGCCTATCAACTGGAGCTCTATGATACCAGTATGCGCCGCTTTTTCCAGAGCACCTCGCACGAGATTAAGACCCCCCTGATGAGCATCCAGGGATTTGCCGAAGGCATCCGGGACGGGGTTTTTTCGGGTCCCCAGGCCAATCATGCCCTGGAAACCATATCCCGCGAATGCCAGCGTTTAAAAGTTCTCCTGGACGAAATGATCAACCTCACCCGGCAGGAGAGTCCGGTAGAAAGCCGCTATCTGGAATCCTGTGACATCGGCAGTATTATGCGGGACGCGGTTCAAACCATGCAGGGCTACGCTGTGGAAAAAAAGGTGCAGGTAAGGCTGGACATTCCAGACGAACTCCAGGTAGTCGGCGACCAGGAAAAGCTGCGCCGCTTGTTCGGCAATCTGCTGAACAACGCCATCCGCCATGCCCGCAGCCAGGTTTCTCTCCATGGCCAGGCCGCCCCTGACAACCGGAGCGGCATAAAAATCAGCATACAGGATGATGGCAAAGGCTTTAGCGACCAGGACCTGGAACACGCCTTTGACTACTTGTATAAAGGAGTCGATGGGAGCACCGGACTGGGTCTATCCATCGCCCGCCTGATTGTCGACGAGCTAAACGGCACCATCAGCCTCCGCAACGCCGAAGAAGGCGGCGGCCTGGTGGAAATCATCTTCCCCTACTAAAAAGGAATTATGCAACGCGGAGACGGTGGATGAGTTTGGGGACGGTTCTTCAACTCATTTTAGACCAATGAACCAAAGATGCTCATCCCGGCCAAAAATGAGTTGAAGAACCGTCCCCAAACTCACTTTGCACTCGCAAATTCCGCCGCTCCCCATTTTAGGCAAAAAGTAATACCAGGAAGATTATACAGCCCAAAATGGCTGCGATTTCGTTTTTTGATATTCTTAACGTGTACTGGCAGTTGTTTACACAACTCAATTCAACCTGTTCCTGTATTTCATCCGTCCGCTGCAGGGAATTGGCTATATAGTTTACTATAATATGAGCCAGCTCCTTTAGCCTGGTTTTAATCCCCAGCTGCCTGTTTTTAAAAATTAGACCGGCCTGTTCAAAAATTTCACCTTTAAACTGACCTACCGTCCTGCTAAGTTCATTTACAATAAACATGATCATATTCAAGTATCTTGAAACCGGAATACCCGCCCTGTTTAAGGGTGAAAAAACTTTATCAAACATATCCATGATTGCTTCCAGTGAAGTGGTGAAAAAATACAAGTTGCCGATGTACCAAATGAAAAATATCCTGGTCATTTTCAAAAGGGCCGCATTTAAATCAATGCTATAGACCGGTCCAGGATTAAGCCTGTTTAAACCCAGGGACAACAGTATTCCGAAAAGATAAGGAGTCAATATGATTATCCCAAAGGAAAACAGGTTTTTAAGAATAAAACGAAGGTCGCTTTTTAGAAAAACGGTTATAGCAAATAAAAAGATGGAGAAATAAACCAGATCCCGCCCATTCTTACAGAAGGCCGAGGCAACGGCCAGAAGTATGGCCAGAACCAGCTTTATTCCGGCATCAAGTTCAGTATTCTTGCTATTTAACCCGGTGGAATACGCCTGCACCAAATCCACATCCCAATCTACTGGATAAATTCGGATAAAATACCCCTCTTTTTTATCTCCTTAACCGTCAATTCACTGATGGTTCCAGTTATCAAACCGGTTATAATCGCTGAGATCAGCAGTACGGGAAGATAGTATAAGACTACGGTTTCTCTCAAGATGACTGATGCAACGATCAGCTGGGCCGCATTATGGGTTATCGCTCCGATGATGCTGATTCCTTTGATGCTGAATAGTTTGGACATTTTTTTATAAACCAGCCACATGACAAGGGCGCTTAAAAGCCCCCCGGACAGGCTAAAGGGCAGGGCGGTAATGCCTTTGCTCAAAACCCCGACGACTATGCAGCGAAGAACTACAATGGTCAAAACATCCTTAAATTCCAGAAAGGCTATGGCGATTATGGTGATGATATTGGCCAGGCCGAGTTTGACCCCGGGAATCGGAATCGGAACCGGTATAATCAATTCCAGGAGGGAAATCAGGATCGCATTGCAGATTAAAATTATAATTACCGCTTCGCGTTTTTTCTTAGTCACGTCCTCACCCTGCTAATACGAAAAAGTGTCGATCTGCTCATTATCACCCACAATGGTGATGACGACTTTAGATGGAATACAAACCGCTCTGTCGCCGGGTTTAGTTAACCAGCCGGTTTTTACACAGGTCTGATTGGGACAGGTGGATGTAAGAAACCTGATCCTCCCTTTTTCAGCCACGATAACCTGCTTTAACGGTTCGTTTATATCGACCGATTCTGATGCCTGAAGAGCACTCAAATTAATCGATTTAATCAATTTGCCGTCCTGGGTTATAACCGCTTTAAGCTGCGCTCCGGGAGCGACCCGGTAATTACTCCAGGCGAAAAAGAGAACGGCTATTGCGGCTATACTGACAATTAGTATTATATCACCCGTTTTGAACATACGTGTATTCATGAGTTGCATCCTCTAAGCGAAAATTGCCTTTAAGGCCTGGCGTTACATATATCTTCTTGTCATTGGTGATAAAGATGGCCTGGACCTGGCCATAGTTTTTGACAATCTCCATTCCCCTATCAAGGCCTAAAACAATGACTTTCGCAAGGCCGTCAGCGACTGTCGCCGATGAAGCAATAATGGTCACGCTCATCAAGCCGCTGTCAATGGGATAGCCGGTTCGGGGATCGAATATATGGCAGTAACGCTTACCGTCTTTTATGAAATAACGCTGATAATCGCCGGAAGTAACTACTGCTTTATCGGTCACCTCTACAACTCCAACAAGTTCGCTATTCTCCCCCCGGGGATTTTGGATGCCGATCCTCCATGGGCTTCCATCGGGTCTGCTGCCCAGGGCGACGACATTCCCTCCCAGATTGGCGAAAGCCGAAGTTATCCCGTTTTTCTTATATATATCTATAGCCAGGTCTCCAATATAACCCTTGGCAATCCCGCCCAAATCGACCATCTGCCCTTTTCTTGACAGGCTGGCTGAACTGGTCTTTTCGTCTATCAGTACATCCCGGTAGTTGACCAGGGAAAGGAGCTCTTTCACGACTTCGTTTGATGGCACCTGGGGGTTGTCGGTTCCGATGCCCCAGGTTTTAACAAGCGGAGCCACCGTTATATCAAAGGCAGCTCCGCCGCTTAAATCCGAAATCTTCCGGGCCTCATGCAATACACTGATGGTTTCCGGTTTTAATTCAACATATCCAAGACCTGCGCTGCTATTAAGTTTGTTGATATCTCCACCCGGACTATTAATAGTCCACAGAGCGTCCAGTTCCTTTATTTTAGCCGATACTTGGGCGGAGGCTTTCTGTGCATTGTCCCCATAAACCTCCTGAAAAATTACCGTACCCAACGCAAAATCGGTTGATTCAACCGGCTTTGACTGCCCATTGTTACAACCGATAGAAAAAACCGATAGACCCAAAATCAACAGCGCTAAAACTATTTTTTTCATATTACCGATCCCCGGGGTGTCAGGGGGACGGTTCTCTTGACACCTCCACAATCCATTTCAATGAGGTGTCAAGAGAACCGTCCCCCTGACACCCCATAATATCAGTCTCACCACTTGGAGACTATTAAACCGCCTTTACCAATTCCACCGGCGGAATACTGTAAGTCTTCAACACTTTGGTCGGGCACTTTTCAATACACACCGGGTTATCGCATTTCTCAATACAGATGCTGGAATCGACCACGGCCAGGTTATTTTTCATCTTTATGGCCTCATAGGGGCACTGCTTGACGCAGATGCTGCAGCCGATGCAGCCCACCTTACAAATCTTGCGCACCACCGCGCCCTTGTCCAGTGAGTTGCAGTTTACCGCCACATGGGCATCCACCGGGATCATGTCTATGACTTTCTTCGGGCAGGCCGTGGCGCATTTAGTGCAGCCGGTGCATTTTTCTTTATCAACTTCGGGCAGTCCCTTTTCATTAATGTGAATGGCATCGAAGACGCACTGCTTCACACAGGTCCCCAAGCCAATGCAGCCGTATTCACATTCTTTGGGCCCGGCCTGCAATAAAGTAGCCGCCAGGCAATCGTTTATCCCTGCATAATCATACTTGCTGTTTCCCACCGCCGGCTGAGCGCACTTCACAAACGCATACTGGGGTTCAATTTCAACCGCCGCTTTACCGGTCAATTTGGCCACCTGTTCGGCAACCGCCTTTTTCCCGGGAATGCATAAACTGGGAGATACATCTTTATCGAGAACAACCGCTTCCGCATAGGCCTGGCACCCGGCAAAGCCGCAGGCGCCGCACTGCCCCTTGGGAAGGATGTCTTCCACCACATGAATCAAGGGATTCATTTCCACGGCCAGTTTTTTATTGGCAAAGGCGAGAACCAGGCCGAAGAACAACCCCACCAAAGCCATGATGGCAATAATCGTAATTACACTATTCATTCCAGCTCACGTCCTCCCCTACATGGTGATCATTCCGGAAAAACCAAAAAACGCTAATGCCAGGCACCCGGCTACAATAAAGGCTATTCCCAAACCATCAAGTGATTTTGGCACATCCGCCAGTCTCAACTTCTCTCTACAGCTGGCCATCAGCACAATGGCCATGGCAAACCCGACACCTGAACCGACCGCATTTACCAGGCTTTTCCCAAAGGAGAAATGAGATTCGACATTAATCAGGGGAACACCCAGCACAACGCAGTTGGTGGCAATCAGCAACAGGTATATTCCCCACATCTTGTGCAAATTGGGCGTATATTTCTTGACGATCATCTCCAGCAATTGAACGAAGCTGGCAATGAGCAAGACAAATACGATAGTAGTCAAAAACGTTAGATTTAGAGGAAGCAGGATGTAGTTGTAGACCAGCCAGGCAAACATGGAACTCAAGGTGATGACAGCGGTAACCGCCATCCCCATTCCACCAGAAGCGCTCAAGTTCTTGGATACTCCAAAGAATATACAAAGGCCTAAGAATCTGGTCAGAACAAAGTTGTTGACAACCACCGCGCCCATAAAAAGGAGGAAATAATCCATCATACCGTTTCACCTCTTTCCGCCCGGGCTTTCTCTATACGCTCGCTCAGGATTTTAAAGCCTGCCACCAGGTAGCCTATTAGTATAAAGGCGCCGGGGGCCAGGATCATAATCAAGGCCGGCTGATAGCCGCTCCACATCACCTGGTAGCCCAGCAGGGTTCCGTTGCCCAGCACTTCCCTTATGGCTCCAATTATCAGCATGGCCAGGGTAAAACCGCAGCCCATTCCCAGGCCGTCAATAAACGACTTAAAGGGAGGATTCTTTGACGCGAAAACCTCGGCCCGGGCCAGTATTATGGCAAACACCACCACCAGGGAAAGATATATCCCCAAATCTTTATACAGCAGAGGCGCAAAAGCCTTTAACAACAGTTCAGCCAGGGTGACAATCGTGGCAATTGAAGTTATATATATGGGTACGCGAACTTTGGGATTGACCAGGTTGCGCACAATGGAAACCACCAGGTTGTTCATCGATATGACAAAGGCAACGGTAAGTCCCATTGCTAAGGCGTTTACCACCGAAGTGGTGACCGCCAGGGCGGGACAGAGGCTCAAGGCCAATACAAAGATTGGATTTTCCAGGACCAGTCCCTTGGAAAAGATGCCCCATAATCCTTTCATATCAGTTGCCTCCCTTCGTAAGTTCACTTGCTTCGTCAACGGCCTGTTTTACCGCCAGGGTAACCGCCCGGGAGGTTATCGTCGCTCCGCTTATGGCCTGAATGTCATCCTTATTAGTGGCATCCTTGGTCACCTTGAGGTTGGCGGCGGTCTTACCGGTAAACTGTTCGTAGAACGCGGGTTTAGAAGCTTTATCGCCTAAACCGGGCGTCTCTTTCGCTTCCGTTATGGTGTATTTAATAACCTTGTTATCAGGTCCAATTGCCACCAGAAGCTTGATGGC
>JBDKUE010000150.1:0-27528 GCA_039679855.1 Syntrophomonas sp. | reverse complement strand
TCTTAGTAGACCCGGAGTGAATTCCCCGGGTCTAATCACTACTCCTGTCCCGCTTATTGCGCTGCTTGTCTTCATACATTAATTCATCGATATGTCTGATGAATTGATCCTGGCTCATCCCGGAGCGCGGATCGTATAGATCACAACCGATGCTCAGATGCAGCTTATACGGTTTATTGCCGTTGGCATTGAATTCCTCCATGGCCATGCAAATTCTCTCCTTGGCCCTTTCCAGTTCAACCCGGGTTTGAAGATCAAGAAAGGCAATAAATTCATCTCCGCCGTATCTAGCCACGAAATCCCTTTTTCGCAGGCTATTTCTAATAATATGGGCAGTTGTAACCAGTGCTTCGTCGCCTGTAGCATGACCCAATTCATCATTAATTTTCTTGAAGTTGTCTATATCCATGAGAAACCCGGCAAAGCTATTTCCCGAAGCACAGTTTTGGATTTCTCCCGTTAAATAGCGGTCGCACTGTGAACGATTAAATATTCCGGTAAGATAGTCCGTGTGCAAACGGCGGTTTTGAATGTTGAGATAAATCATCAGTATAGACAGGGTCATAGCTCCCCAGAGCAGCGATATCCCATAAAATTTGGACTGCACAATACCGGCGGCTGTAGGCGGAAGCAAAAAGAGAAGCATTGATACGAAATGCTCCCGGTTGATCCGTTTCCGGTTCCATAGAACCAGTAGCATGGCGTAGAACAGATAAATATAGACAACTCCAACAAACAGGAGAAAATATGGCCCACGGTGATATACATTGTTGGCATCGACCTGAAATATATGCCCGGTCCAGGGAGTAAGGATGGATATCAGGGTTATGATAATCAACGGTAGGCTTAAAGGCAAATATAGCTGTTTAAGACGGTTTTTAGCATAATAAATCTGGTAGTCAACGTAAAGCACCCAACAAAAAGTTGTCACAGGTTGAAGCACATAATACAATACATAACCGGTTATATTTATCAGGGCCAGATACGGGCCCTGCCGCCCGTCCAGCCCCCAGGCCATCATGTCGAGACAGAGCAGGGCAATATTGGAGCAAAGCAACGCCATAAACAGCTTTTGCTCCCACATTACCCTATCCTGGGATTTCCTAATATCAAATAGAAGCAGAAAACAAATCAGCAGGGGTATAATATCTGTTTCAATGTTAACGATCCAACTCAGCCCAACTCACTCCAATTCCGAAAAAATCACCAAATATAATATCGTAAATCATTAATTGGGCATTAATCCTTAAGGGACACCTGGCATTCATACCTCCCGTCGCTTTAGCATACTTTTCATAATTCCGAATTTATTGGAGGATAACGGCGGAGAAGTCCGCAATAGAAATTCGAACCGTTCGCGGCGTGTTGCTATAAAGGATAATGATTATCCAATAGAACTGAAAAATATAGTATTTCATGCTAAAAATCAGGCAGTTCATGCACACATGGAAATATTTTGTAGATAATGTGATATAATTCCCTTGCTGGGAGCGAAAACCAAGCGGCAAAAGATTAATGGCAGGTGAATCACATGAACGGGTTTATTAAACATGCTTTTTCGGCACTCGTTTTCTTCTTATCAATCTATGTTTCCTATTACAACTTTAAAAAGTACAAAGCGGATACTACAAATGCAAGAAGGAAATTAATTACGTTTTTCTGGTTTATCTTTGCAGTATTTGTATTTATCGTATATTTGTTGATTCCTATTTTAAGCGGTATAGGAGAAACTCCCGGGGCCAATGTGACGGAAGAGCCTTCCGGATTTGACTATGCGGTAATAAAAAACCAGGGCGCTCTGGCCTTTATTCAAGACGGTACACTTCAAGTATTGGATGGAAGCACCGGGCGCCTAAATAAAATAAATACCGAGGGAGCGGCTATGCGGCCAAAATGGTCGCATGACGGGCAATGGCTGGCTTATCTGGTTGTCAATGAACAGAATCGAGACAACGGAAGATTGTGGATGGTCAAACGGGATGGTACAGATCCCCACCTGGTGTTGGGGTTGCCGGAAGCGAGCAGGTATGGCATCTACGAATGGTCGCCAACTGAAAACGTACTGGCAGTAAGTGGGCAGGGCATTTGGCTGGTAAGCGAACAAGGCCAGCCCAAACAGATGCTTAAAACAGGGACGCCGGATAATACTCCTGGCATAGCCTGGTCTTCGGATGGGCGGCAGATAGCTTACAGTATAACCCTGCCCTATACCCGGGCGGAGCTTGAAAATCGCAGTGACGCCCTCTATACCCTTAACATTAGTACCGGCCAAACAGTTGAACGTATAACTACTCCGGCTGCAGGTATATGGTTGGTAGGCTGGTGGTCAGATAACCAAGGCATTCTATATTGGGTAGATCCTGGCCATGGAGCATCCGTTGCTGCTGATGGCCTGGAGCTATTTAGTTTACCGCTGGGCGCGAATGAACCATTCCGTTTCGCAGCGGGTCCGACAAACCCCCGCTGGTTGTCGCTTGCAGCTGATGATCGCTTGCTCAGGGTAGCAGGTTCGGGAAGGCAGCTGTGGACCAATAAGTGGTTGGAAATATGTGATATTAAAACCGGAAACACCGCCCGGGTGAACAGCGCCCAGGGAAGTGTGCCCGCCGACCCTTCCTTTTCACCGGATGCGCAGCAGATTGCGTATGTGGCTGCCCCCGATTTAGGTTCCGAATATCCAGGCCTGGAAAAATTCAAGGATTGGACCAAAAGCTTTACCTTATGGATAGCCAGTACGGACGGCAGCGGAGCCAGGCCGCTGCCCAAAGCCGGCAAAAGTATTCAGAACCCGCAATGGTCAAAAGACGGGAAGTACATCATGTATATGGATGACAACTACCTGTGGATGATAGATGTTCAAGGCAATGAGCGGCACAGGATTGCAGGCCCGTTCTCAACTGATGATCAAACAGACTATTATTATGCTTCCGGAAGCGAAGCATGGGTTTGGTACCGGGGTTAAATGGGAAACTCGGAATTTTAGGGGGCAGACGGGCCAAACAGCCAGACTGCCCACTAGTACTCTCCCACATATCCGATACCGATGGACCCCGGACCGGAATGGGCGCCCACCACGGTGCCCAATATTCCCCGGTAGACCGGCCCGTCATGGCCCAGCCGGGAGCGAAGATATTCGATCATCATGGATTCGTCTTCTTCACACAAAGCATTCTGGGTGCATATTACCGGATTTTTTACTTGTTTGATGCGGGAGCAGCATTCATCCACCATAGCCAGCAGGGCCTTTTTGCTCCCTCTAACCGCTTTTATGGGCCGCACCACGCCATTGGCAAATTCGCATACCGGTTTAATATCTATCAACTTGCCCATAAAGGCGGTTGCTCCTCCGATTCTTCCACCGGCTTTCATATAGATAAGATTTTTTACCGTAAACAGGGTGGTCAATCCGGGAATAAGAGATTTGATTTTAAGGCAGATGTCCTCCCAGGACAGGCCTTCTTCATGGATCATCCGACCAATCTTTATTTCCAAGGCTGCCTGACCGCAGGCGCAGCTGGAGGATGACAACACCTCGATCTCGGCATCATCATCCTTTAAGAGGGACAAAAACATATTTCGCGCCGCACTGGCATTTTGAAAGCTGGCCGACAGACGGATGATATAGTAGTGGCTATTATCTTACGGAATCCCTGCAGGTATGCTTTTTCAAAGGCTTGCAGCCAATCCTGCACATTGGGCGCGGAGGTGTGCGGAACCTGCTCCGGATGCTGCTGCATGTGCTTGAAGAAATCGGCGTTTTCCTGGTCAACATTTTCCTGCAGGAATGTTTTCCCGTCAAAAGTATAGTAAAAGGGGACTTCAAAAATATGGTAACGCTTGAGTATTTCCCGGGGCAGGTTCCCGGCAGAATCCACCAAATGCCCAATCTTATCGATCAAAACAACACCTTCATTCATAAAAATGAAATATTAAAAACTGTCATATCTACTTTAACCTTAACAGTTTGAACTTACAAATTTTATTGAAAAACATAATATTACCAACATAAGGGGAAGATGGTGAGCCCCGATATCACTTGACACTTTTCTAGCCCCTGCTTCAAAGTGCCGGGAAAGACGGAGTATGGCGGCATTTTTATCATGTTTGATCCTGGATTATTCAATTACCGCCCAGGCCAGATGCACATTAGCAGCTGCGCAGTACCCATCAGTTTGCCCCTGAAAATAGCGTTCCTGGATATCGGATGGCCCCAAGTTTTCATGAAGACGCAAGCCCAGTGGCATGATATCTGAAGCTAATGCAGCCGGGTCAAATCCCGTTTTCTGCGGTTCGCCCATCTGGTGCAATTTCTCCCGCAATTCCAGCTCCTTCGAATCTCCTTTAGAGGGAATAAATGCGTCATTATGAAAGTAATCGAAAACGACCGAGCTTCCCGCACAAGCGATATCGGCAATTGAACGTAAAGTGGCAAATACCTCGTCCCGGGTCAAGTACATGGTGACGCCCAGCCAGCAAAAAAAGCTCTTGCTTTGGGGGTCATACGATGATTGTTCAAGCGCAGTAGAAAGACTATCTTTAGTAAAATCAACTGGAACAAAGTTCAAGTGTTCCGGCTTTTCCCAGCCCAGCTCGGCAAGGCGCTCCCGTTTAAAGGCCTGCATGGCCGGATGATCAATCTCGAATACCCGAAGCTCGTCCAACATCTCCGGGTGGCGAAAAGCAAAGGTGTCCATCCCCGCGCCGAGAATCACATACTGCTTAACTCCGAGCATTATTGCCTTTTCAAGGGCATCTTCCGTATATCGGGAACGGCTGAGGATGTTGGGCAGCCCCATAAACTGCATTACGCCTCTAATTGCAGTCGCCCGGTCGCGGGTATTCCCCGAATCTTCAGGCGGGGCAGCGTTGGCGAAACCCTGTTCAATAAGAGCTCTTCTCTCCTCGGGTATTATACGGTAGGCCAGGAAGTCGTCAAATATCTTGGGATGGTCATTCATGGCGTGGAAGGCGCGAAGATAGGCGCACATTATGGCGGTAAGGCTTATCTGGTCTTCTTTCATCCTGATATCCTCCTCGTAAAAAAGCGTCACCTTGAGCAACGCCTTTTAGTAGAGAGTATATCAAATTTTACATATGTGTCAATGTGCTTAAATTTAAATATAACATATAATATTTTATTTGTCAAGTAATATCTGAATTTTTGCAGTAGCGGATAAGAAAATAAGCACCTATTGCGTATATAATTGAGCATTTATAAAGTAAGTGAATACAAGGCGGTTTAGCTTTGTGTAGATTCTGTTAACAAATTGACAATATTTCTGCCACTTTGAGCGAGGTTATCCAGGTATTTTGCGGCTTCGTCGGTAGCCTCCTTTAAGCTCTTTCCACCGGGGAAATAGAATTCTCCAAGCAGGGTGCTGTTCATACTGGCGGAGAATCTTTTTATCCATAATGAAATGACATCAAACTCGCTCTCGTATGGGAAACCACAATTCGAAAGCATAACAAATTTAGGTGATTCACCTCTTCTCTCAACATGTGGACTACCAGTTGAAGTAAGTCTATCTATAAAGTTTTTAAAAAGACCGGTGACATTCTTAAAGTATACTGGTGAAGCGAAAACAATCAAATTTGCACCTTCTGCAAGCGCTATTATTTTGCCAAAGTCATCATCTATAACGCACCCGGAGGCATTTATCCAACATGAATAACAACCCCGGCAATGCTGCAGAGTATTTTCAGCTAGTATTATATGCACAATTTCACAATCATACATGTATTTTGTAAATGCGTCTATCATTATTTTGGATGTACTATCTTTGCCTTTTGGACTTCCATTAACTGTAACAATTTTCATTTAAATCAATCCATTCTATTTAATAAATTTACTTTAGTATACTACTTAATTAGTAAATTACTAAATAAGTAGGCGTTAAGATATTTAACTTAAGTAATTATTCCATATGGCCAAAAGAAATGGGGTTGTTGTTACGTCTGCGACGTAACAACAACCCCGCCCCTTTGTCGTTATAATGTCTTATTCAATCGAACCTCTAATAGAACCTGAATATGATTGGGAGTCCAAATGCTACTATTGCTGTCCAGCAGAAATACATGTAAAGATAATTGGTTTGCCATTTTTCCAGTTTAACGAAGGTGAACTTGCGCCTAAAATACCCTATATATAGCCAGGCCAGACCTGCCAGGTTGCCCAACAAAACCAGGTTCTCTCCAAGTGCGGCAAGCTTGTTGGGGGTAATGCCAAAGGCTGAAAGCCTAAAGACTATAGCCGATAAAGCCACCCCGTCGATGACCAGTGCGACGAGAATTAAAACCAGATTCAAGTAATCAAAGAGGTTGGCGGGCTGATTGATATCCCGGGCTGAAATAACATACAATACCAGGCCCAAAATCAGTGCCAGCATGAAATCGAAGGCTATTAAAAAATCCCTTTCCATAAAAGGACTTTTGCCGGTTATGACCATCACCGCCAGGAAGCAAACCATTGTTATCAAAAAGAGCGGGCTGAATATTTTCGCTAAAATGGGGGCAAAATTCTCAACCACGCTTTTCTTGGCCTCAACCAAATACATTGTAATCATTGCCGCCGCGCAGCCGCCATAAATCCTGTAATAGTTTTCGAGGAATTTTCCCGCATCAATTTGTATAGATTCGAAAATAAGCGAAATAAACCCGGCTAAAACGAGTATGCTTGCTAGCATCAGCACACCGTAGATAAATGCCTCCCCACTGAAGCGGATAAAGTTCATCCTTCCAGTGTGTTTTCGCCAATCCTTACCGATGTACGCCGCTCCGACAACCAGCCACAAAAACATAGGAAGGTGCAGGCCGCTTAAGTAAGCAGTATCATGCGGTGAAAACGTAGGGTAAATATTGATGATCAATGCTGCCAGGGCAAATATTCCTAATATAACAAACCATTTTTTCGAGCCTGCCTGCCTCTTGATGAGGAAGAAAGCTGCAATAAAAGGTAAAATAAACAAGCTCAAGTTCTTTAAGTAGAACAGCTCGGATCCCTGATCCTGAAGCCTTATTCCAAAAAGCTCGGGAATCTTTATCAATGTGCCGGAAAGCAATGCAAATAAAACTACCAGCACTATATCGCGCCGGTTTTGAGCCCTGGCTTTCGGGTCAAAAGGGTCCAGTAAAAACTGCCGCCACAATTTTTCGGTATTTACTTTAGCAAACTCATGGGCTATGGCGTCCACATTGCCCAGGCGCTTTACACTGATTAGAAAAGCTTCGTCAGTAGCGAGCCCGGCATCCTTTAAATCGTCGATCTCATCGCGCAGGTGGCTTTCCAGTTCGTTGATGTCGTTCTCAGCAAGATTACCTCGCGCTCTCAAATGGTCGCTCCAGGAGCGAATCTGTGTTTCCAAGTCAAACATGCTGACCCTCCTTAAGTCTTTTAATCGGTCCAGGTCTTGGCCAGGGCCGAAACGACTATTTCCCACTGCTTTTTCTGAACTTCCAACTCCTTAAGACCGCGCTCGTTAACCCGATAATATTTGCGTTTCCGCCCGGCCTCGGATTTCTGCCAGTAGGATTCAATGAGCTGTTGTTCTTCCAGGCGGTGCAAAACCGGGTACAACATTCCTTCGGTCCACACCAACTCGTTCTCTGACATTTCTTTTACCCGCTTAATAATCGCATAGCCATAGCTGTCTTTCTCCTTTAGAATGGCCAAAATGAGAGGAGTTGCCGAAGCGGCAGTTAAATCTTTGGAAAAATTCATTGAATCCCCCCCCTCAATACCTAATACATCTATGTATATCTAGAATTATACCTAGCAGTTCTAGGTAAGTCAACATATTGGGAACTGCCAGAAAATAGCAACCTGGCTGGCAGGATTACAATTGGGAAAATAACTTAAATATTGGCATGGAAGAGGGGGATTTTTAGTGGGGCGGACCGGCTTTTCTCAGAACTACCACAGGCATATTACCTTTAGTCCGTGTTCATGATTGATTCTTCGGCTCCATCTTTTCAGCCCTTTAAAGGTCCGGGCTTTCCAATACCTTTATAAAAGCCATTTCCTCAATCACTAATACTGATATCGCCCGATGTCGTTACCAGATTTATTTTATTCACTCCATTACCCACAGTTCCGGTCATATGGTTGCGGTCGTAATATCCGGCTAAGGGGAAGGTGTTGCGTATTGCGCCGGATGAGGTTTGGGCGTTTAATATGAAATTGGCCGGTTGGGGAAGGCGAATGCTCACTTCACCTGAGGAGGTAGAAATATCAATATCGTTTTCAAACGCAATATATTGGACAATAACTTCTCCTGAAGATGAATCAGCTTTAAAACTACCGGTAATTTTGTCCGCAACAATCGCACCGGAGGAAGAAGTACAGACAGAGTCCTTGGCCTGTAGATTGCTCAGCTTAATTTCCCCAGAAGATGATTCGCCGCGGAAGCTATCCGAACTGCCGTTGTCAACGGAAATATTGCCGGAGGAACTACGCAATTCGCAATTTTGGGACGTAAATGATTTCATGTACAGGTTCCCGGATGAAGTTTCAGCGACGAGTTTGTTAAGGTTAAAACCTTCTATATTTAAATCTCCAGACGATGTCCCTGCCACGATGTCTGAAGTATAGGTGCGGGGAATACTGACGTCCAGCCGCAAATCCTCACCTGTCTTGGAGAGGTTGATGATATACGTTTTGGGTTGGTAGTATTTGATCATCAGGCTTTTTCCAGCAACCGACGTATCCAGACCGGCCTTATTGGAACTTGATTTTCCATAGAGATGAACTATCACTTCACTACCATCAATGGGAATAATACTGACTTTGGGGCTCGAGCAATTTACATTGATTTCGCTTAATCCATCGACGCTAAAGCTCCGCGTTTCATCTACATCAAAAGCAGACTGATTTATCAAACTATATCCTCCCGTATTAGATGCAATACAAGCTGCGATAGAAAAAGAAGCAATCATAGCAATAAATAGTCCGAGGGCAAGCTTTTTCATAAATATTTGGTTAATCATTTTTTATTCCCCCTGTTTTTATTAACCTAACATTTAAATTCAGGTACCATAGTATACCCTGGAAAAACCATTTCGCCACGTAGATCATACCAATAAAGCAAAGTGCACCAAACGAGGCAAGGCCGATTCCTGAAAATACTATAACGGCCGGGTTTATTCCGGCTAGATTTATACTACCCGGGAATACAGGCGCAGCGAATGCCGAAAATACCAGGGCAAGGCCAGACAGCATAATGGCGACAGATGCTGCGAATAGGGCAACTAATAGACCGGCTAAAACTAAAAATGGCCCCAAAACAAAGAACAGATTAAAGAAACCCAGACCTGCAATGGCAAACACCGCTCGGGTAATCCCGCCAGCTGTTTTGCTTTGCGCAGCTTGTTTTACAATGGCGTCTGCCGTAAATTGTTTTCCGATGGCCTTTGGATCACCCAGGTCTTGAGCTATTTCTTCCTCACTTTTTCCATGTTCCAGACCAATACTAAAATGTTCTTCATAGTCGTACAGTATTTCGTCCCGCTCGGCCTGGGGGATTTTACTCAACTGGGTTTCCAGGCAGCTTATAAATTCAACTCTATTCATCGCTGTCGCCTCCGTTGATTATTGAGTTGACACCATTTTCAAATATAATCCATTCGTTGATTAAAGAGTTTTTGGCTTCCTTCCCGAAGTCAGTAATTTTATAGTACTTTCTTGGAGGTCCTTCTTGAGACTCCTGCAGGTAGGTAGTGAAAAACCCCTCCTCCTTGAGACGCTTGAGCAGGGGATAGATGGTTCCTTCGGAAATGAGAATGTTCTTGGAAATCTCGCTGACAAGTTCGTACCCGTAGCAATCCCGCCGATCCAGCATGGACAGAACGCAGAGTTCGAGTACGCCTTTTTTAAACTGAATATTCATATATCCAATCCTTTGTTCAAATTGCTCGTTAAGGTAATTATATAGAATGCTATAATGTATTGCAAGGTACCGGTTAAAATATATTACCCGGCAAAAAACTATAGTAGAATTATAAGGAAAGTAGGGGGGATTAACGACATGCTGCATAAAAGGTCTTGGCGTTTTTTAAGTGTTTTCCGCAAAGGCCTTTTTATTCCCTATAAAAAGAATATCGGCTCCTTTGGTTTTTGGCATGTTTGACTCAGAAGCATTGCAACATCTTTTACCTGGCCATTTTTGACTGTTAGTACATTCTCGGGACACTTCTTAATGCAAGCACAACACAGAATGCAGCTTTTCACATCAATTGATATACTTTTTTCTAAATCAATAGCACCAACAGGACATTCCTGTACACAGATTCCACATAGAGAACATTTATCATTGATTGCTATGAAGTCAAGAACCCATGGACTAAATTGCCTGTAGGGATAGCTTCCGGGTACGGTAATATCGGAAATATGATCGACTGATGCTATAGATAGTAGTTTTTCATTAACTCTTTTCCCAAACAATACGGCGTGATTTACATCGCTTGCATCAGGACGAGCTGCGGCGATAGGTGTTTCAGAACTGGAAAAGGAATGTTCGCCAATAAATGCTGCACAGGCAATCGGCACACATCCCTGCTTTACCATGGTGTCTTTAAGTTCCAGTAGAGCATCGTCATACTCGCGATTACCATAAACGACAATGCATACGACGGGTGTATTATGAGCTTTGAGCGTACATAGCCAGTCCAAGGCAATGGCCGGAACCCTGCCGACATACACAGGCACACCGACAACCAGTAAATCATTTTCCGATGTTTGCAATGGACGTTTTCTTACCTCAGGTTTGGTAATATCTATCGTTTCCACAGGACTGTGATCGATTCCGCGGGCAATTCCCTGAATAATAGTCTTCGTGGTCCCGGTAGGTGAAAAATAAACAATTTTCAATGACTCCATTTGCATTAGTTTTCCTCCATGTGAGAGTAACAACCTAATACTTTAATATAATTCTTCTAATACCATATAATCCCTTTAGATTGCAGGGGAAATATTGGATTAAATTGCCTTGGAGGAAAAGAGATGGCACTTAGCATGCATTCTGCCAGATAATAGGGAAAGGCATGGGGTAGTTTTTAGTGCCTTGCCAGACCCAGGAGCAAGAAACATATCCATGCCTTTCCGAGTTTTGACACTGAGTCGCAATCCCGCCTGATAGAACAGGCTGTGTCAGGTGGCTTTTAATTTCGGACCTGTCCCCGCAGCCCTATTAATCTATGGCATCTTTTATCTCTGTCCAGGGCACCAATTTGACATTGGTACGGTCAGTACAATCCTGAATGTGATCATGAGCTATAAACACGCCTTCGGAATAAGGACCACCTAAATCAACATTAGTGACATCGCAGCCGTCAGTTTCCGTTGTTTCATCAATTGCGTCCGTGGCGCCAATGGTAAAGGAATGAAGATACTCGTTACTTTTTCTATCATAAACCTGAAACGTATTATTTCCCTGGCTGGAGCAGATAAGGTATCCTTCATTCGCATCTTTCCCATAGTATATGGTCATTCCTTCCACATCTGCGGTCAGATACCCACCGGCTTGCTTGTCGACTGAATCAACCATGGTACGGGTGCTGCCGTCAGCGGGTTCTGCGCCATACTTCCAAAGCCCAATGTCTTCTTCGCCAATGTAGAAATAGCCCAACTGGTCATCGGCAACGCATCCCTCAACTTGACTTCCGACATTGAAAGTTCGAGCCATACTTCCCTTGATTTCACCACTTGTTCCATCAAGTAGCCATTGCTGAACGGTGCCGTCTTTCCAATTGACAAAGAAATAATACTGCTTCGTCGCATCACTCAAGTACATACATCCACCGTAGGGTTTTTCCTTATTCAATGGTATTTTGCCTATGTTACTAACGAGTCTTGTGCCAGAATCGACCGTATAAAAACTCAGGCACTTTCCATTTTCGTTGACAACGCCTATAAGTGGGATTTTCTGATTGCCAAAATTAAAATCATATCGAATATCCAAATTATTCATTTCACTTCCGGGGTCTAAATACTGGTTTTCTGTTCCATCTAAATTCCATACGCAAAGTCCGCCCTTCTTATCGTCCCCTATAATGAGGCTGAGCCATTTATCATTGGGGTTTATCCAGACGCACATGTCATCGGCAGTATCACCAACGTGGTGGGCAGGATTCGTTTCAACGGTTGGTTTAACGGTGCTTAATGTATCATTTTTTTGATAACCGAAAATGTAGGCAATGAATATAAGTGCTGATACCAAAAGTATGCTAAAGAAATAAATTAGTATATGACGCAATCTCAAAATATACATAAGAAGCCTCCTATCAACTTAAAAAATGGAATCAAGTAAACCTATCACTTCATTAATATGCAAGGTTGCCAAAAACAATTATTAACGCCATTATCAAAATGCTTCAGTATACTTGGAAGCATTAGTTGGCCGTAAAAAAATAGAAGCATAAGTTTGCCGCAGCGGCAAACTTATGCTTCTAATAACCCAGAGATAGGGATGAAAAGAGATGCTTAATCCGTCATCTCAACCAGGTAGTATTTTATTATTCGGTTTTTATCATTCCAAACAACATAAAACTCATCGGCATCTTCGATGAGTTCATAATAAGTACTGAGCCATTTACGCGTTTTTACTTGATAAGCAAGATTTCCGTCTTTGGTAACAACCACCCATAATACATAGTTGGATTTTTCGATCACGCGGATTACTGATGAACAGACAAATCCTTTTCCAGCCTGACCGCTCAAACTGCAGTCAAAAGCGGGCATCTCTTCTACAGATTTGAGTATTTCGCAGATGTCAGTATATATGATCCTGGGCTCTCGGTAATTGCTGCGCGGCAAAGGTATTCACCTCCGGTATGCTTTTTGTTTTCCTACCGCATAATATGTGCACATTGAGAAAAATGACATTATAAAATTGCCGTCAGGAATTAACACCCATACCAGACGGCTTCGCCAGGAAGTATGCTCAATACTTACCTATTGGCGATGGACTCATTAATGAAATTGCCAAAAAACTGAAGCCTTTTGAGCACGAAGAAGCCTGCTTTTAGCAGGCTTCCTGAAGTCAATTCACTTATAAGATCTTAATATGTAATCTTGACCTCTTGAGTAGTTTCGTTCCAGTTTACACCGCAGCCCAGTTCCGTCAGTATGAAACTTAGGGGCATCATAGTGCGGCCCGGCGGCAGCATAACCGGTTTAACATTACTGTTATTGGCGTCTATGGGCTTGGATACTCCATTAACCTGTGCGTAGCTGTTCCCAATAGTCAGCTCGATCTGCTTCCCATTCAATTTTATAGTAACTTTTTGGGCAGCCTGGTTCCAATCAATAGCAGCTCCCATTGGCTCAACAACATAGCCGATGGGCAGTACCGTGCGGCTCTCATAAATCTGAGGAGCGGCATCCATGGATTTGAGCTGATTATTTACATAGTAATTGGTGTTCCCGATATAGAAGCGCATCTGATTACTGCCAGTCGAATTATTGGGCAATGTTGAACTACTGCTGGTTTTGGCGCTGGCTTCATTGGAGTAGCTTGAGCTTGATGCTGAATCATAGGCCTTAACCCTATAGGTATAGGTCGTGTCTGCCGCCAGGTTGGAGTCTACATAAGAAACTATGTTGACTCCAACATCGCCAATCTGTTCAAAACTACCGCTGCTTTTTCGTTCTATCTTATAACCGCTTTCAGTGCTGGATTTGTCTTCCCAGGTGAGGGATATCTGACTGCTGGAGTTGGCTGATGCGCTGAGGTTGACCGGTGTTGAAAGCGTAACGTTGGTCTGACCCGCCTTTGAGGTTTGGGCTGTGGCCTCGTTGGAAGTTGTTGTACCCAGGTTGGTGAAGGCAATGACTACATAAGTGTAGCTGGTATCGGGGCTCAAGTTTTTGTCCTGATAGGCAGTAATATTGGCAAGTACAGTGCCGACTGTCTCAAAAGATCCAGTGCTCTTTCTCTGAATTATAAAACCTAGTTCATTGCTGGAATTGTCTTTCCAGGTTAAAGTGATCTGGCTGCTCGAACTGGCTGAAGCGCTTAGATTGCTAGGAGCTGTGGGCCCAGAAGTACCGGAAGAGGTTTTGGCCGTGGTTTCATTGGAGTTGACTTTACCGCAATTGTTCCAGGCCATGACTATATATGTATAGCTGGTATTGGGGCTAAGGTTTTTATCCTGATACGATGTAACGTTGGGAAGCAAATCGGCGACATCTTCATAGTCTCCGGCACTCTTTCGTTTTATAACAAAACCCATTGCACCAGTATTGGCTTGCCAACTTAAATTGATCTGGCTGCTGGAAATCGCTGTGGCGCTCAGGTTTGAAGGAGCTGCTGGTGGTGAATCATCAGTATAGGAATCGGATTTAGTTTTAGCGGTGGCTTCTCCTGATAAGCTGTCGCCGGCATCGTTCATGGCGATGACTCTATAAGTATAGCTGGTATTGGGGCTCAGGTTTTTATCCAGATATGATGTAACGTTGGCAGCTAAACTTGCGATTACTTCATTTGCACCGGTGCTTTTTCTTATGATCGTAAATTTAGTTTCATTGGAGGAATTATCTTTCCAACTTAAATTGACCTGGGTGCCGGAAATGGCTGTAGCGGTTAGGTTGGTGGGAGCCGCAGGTTTATCTGGATTACCGGGTATTATGGAAAAAACACCACTCTTTTGTTCAACATGGATGGTGCCTCCTACCAGGGGGACGGGAACATCCAGGCTTATTCTAATTAGTGCATTTGCAGTAGGTGTATTGGGTATAGTCCAGTTAAACTGCCCGGAACTGAAGTCAATGCCGGTGCTAATGGGGGTCCAGGTTGCACCACCGTTTGTAGAATAGTCAAGATTACAGTGCAGGCCGGCATATTGTGATACGGGCTGCCATTGTATATCCATCTGGTTGCCCACTGTCAATGATTCCCCGCCTATGGGAACGGTGAGGTTAAAGGGAATGCTTACTGCTGTTGCATAAAACGGTGCCAGTAAGGATATAAGCAGGGTTAAAATACATAGAATCCCCAACTTGGCAGACCTCATCGTCCTACTGTTTTTAATCATTTATACCGCCTCCTCAGATATAACAATATTTTACCATAATAATACTTATATACCTTGTTGTACTGGAGTTGGCAGGATACATGATATATGATACTTTTTGGGCGAAATACCAATGGATGGTTTGCGAGAGTAAGAACGAGTCCTTCGTTCATACAACTCTAACTTTTAGACTGGCTTGGTGACAGGGGGGCCGGGGCTGGCGTCACATATTAAGCGTGACAGCAACCCCGGCCCCATATAATACCTGAAAATTACATCATTTGTATTAGCGATTCGATATTTCCAGTCTGAATGTGTTTAATGCTTGCCGAGATTCTCTCAGTGGGCCAATCCCACCATCTAAGCTCAAGAAGTGAAGCAATATAATCGTCTGAAAATCGTTTCCGTATAGGCTTTGCGGGAATACCACCGACTATGGTGTAGGGCGGTATGTCCTTTGTGACAACAGCACGTGCACCAATGATGGCACCATCACCGATAGTGACACCTGCTAAGACGACAGCCTCAAAGCCTATCCACACATCATTTCCAATAACAATATCACCCTTGTTATCCCATGATTCCTTCGGCTTCATTCCCTGCTCCCATTCATCATCATACAGAGGAAAGGTATATGAGGACAGAGAATGTAAAGTGTGATTTGCGCTATTCATTAAAAACCTGGCGCCGCAAGCAATCGAGCAAAACTTTCCGATAATAAGCCTATCTTCATTTATGGGATAATGGTATATTACGTTATTATTTTGGAAGTCCCTCGGGTCATTGACGAAGTCATTATAGATTGTGAAATCCCCGATTTCTATATGGGGATTTTCAACCACATTTTTCAGATACACAATCTGGGTGTCACCAATTCTGGGGTAGACTTTTTTACTATCTGGAATAGCCATAATACTCTCCTATCTTAATTTATTGTTTTCTAAAGACTATTCCAGTAAATGCAAGGCATCGTTTCATTAATAGCCGCTTCTTTCCTTAGTAATTACTTACCTAACGAGTCGCCGGACTTCGGCGCTACAAGCATAAAATCAGGGTTTTCATTAAGCATGTGAAAACGCGTACCGTACATATTAAAAACGGCCTCTATGGTTAACAGGGTACTAGTTTTACTTTAAAGCTGATTTTTCGCTGCGTTTCAAGAGCATCGAACTTGATCACATAGACAGCCTGATCGCGGTCAATATCTACCACTACTCCAGCACCCATTATACTGTGAACAATACGATCGTCCGCCTTAAAAGACGGTTCAAAAGACGACGTTTCCAACATTCTTTCGTTGCTGGCAATATTCCAATTTGCTTCATTTATCAGGCTGTCGTCCATTTCGTGGGTGTAAACCAGCAAGGCTTTGTTGATGTTAAAAATGAAACGCGACGGATACCGATACGAACCATCCAGATTCCGTCCCTGGGCATCAGTCAGGAACAATCCCCTTTCCGCACGGGTGACCGCGACGAAGGCCAACCGTCGTTCTTCTTCCATGCCTTCCAGGGTGGCGGTTTTTTTGGATGGAAACACGCCTTCATCAAGGCCGCAGAGAAACACATCCGGGAATTCCAGGCCTTTGGCTGCATGCACGGTCATCATTTTGACCGCTTTATTATTAGAAGCCCCATCTGCGTTGGTCAGCAAGCCCACATGAGCCAGGTAGTGTTCCAGCGTGCATTCCTCGCCATTGGAGGTCTCGTATTCATAAACCGATTGTTTTAATTCCGCCAAATTATCCAACCGTTCCTGACTGCCCTCGGTGCGGAGCATCGCTTCATATCCGCTCTTGTCCAGGAGGGCGCTTAAAAGCTCAGAGATGGGCATATCCTGATAGCCGGAGGAAAACCGATCTATCAGAGCCAGGAAATGCTTCGCCTTAGTGCCCTTAAAAATTTCATTATCTATCGTTCTCGTGAGAGCCGTATAAAGTGAAACCTGATTCTGGGCCGCGTAGTTCTGCAAAAAATTCATCCGCCGCTCGCCGATATTACGTTTGGGCAGGTTTACCACCCGCAGAAAGGATAAGTCGTCCTTATAGACTATCATCCGCAGATAGGACAGGGTGTCTTTAATCTCCATGCGACCGAAGAACTGCACCCCGCTGTATATTCTGTAGGGCAATTCTTCCTTCAAGAAAACCTCTTCCAGTTTACGGGTAATGTAGTGGGCGCGATATAGGATGGTAATGTCGCTAAGCTTTACGCCCTTATCGGCCAGCTCTCTGATTTGAGAGGTGATCCATTGGGCTTCCATTTCCGAGGTTCTGGCATGGTGGTAAACAACTGGTACGCCCTCCGGCAGCATGGGCAGCAGATCCTTTTTAATGCGGTTTTTATTGTTTTCGATTAAGGAGTTGGCTACGGCCACAATCTGCGGTGTTGACCGGTAATTTTGCATCATCATAATAGTACGCACATTCTGGAACTCCTGGTCAAAGTTTAATAAATACCGAACGTTGGCCCCCCGCCAGGTGTAGATAGTCTGATCCGGATCGCCGACAATAAATAGATTTTTGTGATAGGCGCACAGCACCTTCATCAGCCGGTACTGTAAATCGTCGATATCCTGATACTCATCGATCATGATGTATTCCAAGCGCTGCTGCCACTTTAACCTGATCGCATCGTTAGTGCTGAAGATATACAAGACATATTTGATCAGGTCGTTGTAGTCCAAGCCGAAGCATTTTTTTTCCTGATAGAGATATCCCCAGAATATGATGTCCTCCGCCTCTGAGGCATCCAGGTACTTTTGATGCAGATCGTCCAAAGGCAATGCGATCATATACTCGTAGTAGTCCGGTATTTTCAATATCTTGCGGATTTCGATCATGTCGCGGGCTTTGGCGAAGGTCATATGGCGAAGGGTAAGGCCGCGCTCTTCATAAATGATCTTCAGCATCGCGTCTATATCGGCGTTATCAAGCACCAGGAAGCTTTTCGGATACTGTACGAAATTGATATCCTCCTGTAAAACGGAAACGCAAAAGCTGTGGAAGGTGCTGATATAGCCGGTATCGCTATCGCCGGTAAGACAGCGAATACGCTGTTTCATCTCATTTGCGGATTTATTTGTAAACGTGACACAGAGGATGTTGGAAGGCATGATCCCGATTTCATTGACCAGGTAGGCAAAGCGATGCGACAGCGCCCGCGTCTTGCCGGAACCCGCACCCGCAATCACACGGATGAAACCTTCAGTCGCAGTCACAGCCTGTCGTTGCTTCTCGTTAAGTCCATCTAAAATATTACTCATCCTGAAGGAATAACATCCCCCTGTTCCCGCGTTCTCCCTTCTCAAGAAATAGGGGAGTAGGCGATTCTAGATTAATATAATTATAGAGCCGAACATGAGTTCTAACAATATATAAGGAAAAGTTTTTTGCCAAAACACATAAACAATAAACGGGGAAGGGACAGATTGGGCAGCGGAACCGGACAGTTCTTATTGCTTTAGGCCTTATAGTTTATAATGCTCCCATAGGGCGGGGGAGCGGGGCGTGTCAACAATCCCGTCCCCTCGTTACGCGTCTCGAAAAACGTTAGTAAAATGCGGGCGGCACATTACATTGCCGCCCGCGTGTTTTGACTGGTTAGTTCGTGTTGAAACCGGTGATTCGTTGCGCTATTCCCAAATCGTTCCGCGAGGAATGATTTTCATCAGGCATATCTCGTCGCCCACCTTGATACTTTTCAATAATTCAACATCGACTTCACAACCAAACGCTTCCTCAAAAAGGACCTTGCTGTACCCGGTAGTACATTGACACCATGCGTAGGTGTCCAATTTGTCCACATCAGCCAGCATCGGGCAGGGGCAAAACGGGAACTGGAGATAGAGCTCCCCATCGGTGCAGAACATGCCGGCTGCGTTGGCCTTTTCCAGGCTCCCGAATTCCTCCATGCTGGACGATGCTGTAACCAGCTCCTTCACCAGCGCCAGTTTTTCATCCATCCCGTATCCGCATTGACAGTTCATTCTGATCTGCTTAACGGCAGAGTGATCAAAGTGGTTTTCCAGTCTGACCATGGCCGACTTCACCCAGGTGGCATCGTTCTCTTCCTGTGCTCCATAGACAATTCTGGTTGCGGTTTCATCATTACTTGCTGATTTTATTGCATTAAACAGTACCTGCTCCTGGATTTTTCTAATCTCAAACATCACACAACCTCATTTCTTCAATTTTTCCAAGCAAAAATTGCACAAAAAAAGCACACCAGGATAGTGTGCTTTTGCAATCAGGCATTTTAGCACAGCTTATCCACTATCATTGGTTATTCAAATGCATGACAAACTAAGGCTATACTTCATAACCACAGTCAATTGATTACATTTGAAAACTAGCGATAGATTGGATCGAGCACGAGCTTAATGTCCTTTCGTTATTAGGTTGTATATTTATGGTACTATATCTGGCTGTTTTGTTGAAGCGGTTATAGCCCTGTGTCGTGTTTAAGTAGGTATTTGCCCAACTATTTAAATTATAGAAGATGGTTCTTTATTTCCTGATTCTTTAGTCCACGGTTCACTAGTCCACATTACGGGCTATGCTTTTATTCTTGCACTAGCTTCTTTACCACTGATCTTGATATAGAATCCCTTCTTGCCCAGTACCTGGCAACCCGGAAAATACTACATTTACAGTAAAGCGGCGATTTATCCATTAAACCTAATTCTGTCCTGATTTGGAGGAACACAATTAGTTTCGCATTTCAATTCTCTTTATAGCTTCCCGGCATCTTAATCTCATCGGCATAAGATAAGCAAATCCCTTTGGCGGACAGAATATCCTCCAGCATACCCAAAACATTTTCAACTTAGCATATCATCAAACCCATCTCATCCTTGCATAGTTATGTTAATTAATATAAAATGTACTGATACTAATATTATACCAACTACAACAATAAACTTAGTACAGAGGTGAGGGCATGGAGGCAAATAAAAAGAGCCGGACTGAACGGAAAAAAGAAGAGACAAAAAAGAGAATTTTAGCGGTGGCCATGGATTTATTCAAACGGCAGGGTTTTGACAAGACTACCGTAGACCAAATCGCTATGGAAGCGGATGTCGCCAAAGGCACTGTTTTTAACCATTTCCCTGAAAAGGAAGCCATTATCTATGAACATATTCAGAGTATTATACGGGAACAAACGCCGGCAATGCTGGAGTATTTGGACAAATTGCCCGATACCCGGACCAGGCTCATTGCTGCTCTACAAAAATCAATGGAATGGATGCATATAGATTTGAGCAATGACTTGTTTGAGCGGCACTTTGTCTACAAGATGTCCCAAGCCGTTCAGGCAATAAAACATTTAGATGAGAACGCAGGCACCGGTTTCTCAACCGTTTTGGTACATATATTTAAGCTGGGTATAGAATCCGGCGAAATCAGGCCGGATGTGAATGCTGGCGTTATGGGTGGATTGGAATACAACCACTTCTTTTCGGCACTTCTATGGGTGAACCACCCGGAATTAATATCAATAAATGAAAGCATAGAGAAGAATGTAGACTGTTTTCTGAGCGGGGTAAAAAACGAACTGCACGACTCCTAAACACAAAGCAGCATGCATTTCATTGAGGGGGAAGAGGTATGGTTGGGAAAAGGTTATTCTTTAATTGGTCGGAAGCTTTTACCGCTGGAGTAGAAGCCGTTGGGGGGAAGGGCTGGAACCTGAGCCGGCTGAACCGTTATGGCTTTACTATTCCAGTTGGTGGTGTTTTGTCTGCTGATTCCTACCGGGCTTTTATTAAAGAAAATAATCTATCTGAAGCCATATCTAAGATTTCTACAAGGGTTACCGTCGCCAACATTACAGAGAAAGAAATTGAAGAAGAACTTCTTAAGCTAAGAGAGAAAATCAAAGCAGGATTATTCCCTGTGTATATCCAGGAAAAATTGATCGCCGAACTCAAAAGAATGGGTATCGATATTGAATGGGTTTTTGACGGTCAGGACTTTGTTCTGGTCCAAGCGCGCCCGGTAAATACCTTGTATCTTGAATATACCCGGGGCCATGCGCCTTATTAAAGATGGGCAGAACGTGGTTGTAGACGGGGATGAAGGCAAGGTCTATATGCAGTAAAATCCCGGAGTTGGTGCTTATGGTTCTGTTCAGTCTCTATAACGCCAAACATCATCAATGATTTTAAAAACGCTCTAGTAGCATTTACTATAATAAATAGTAGTGGATAAATATGGTGGAATTCACAAAGTATGTATCGTATTATGAGATTGGCGGCTTGATTACTTTAATTGCGGGGGAATAAGAAACGTGAATGAAACCAGGGAATTCAAATATTTTTTTCGACTCCGAAGATACTTATTGCCATTCATTGTTATGATATGTTGCTCACTTATTTTCTTATTTTTAGCAGCAAAAAATGAGAGAGGCTAAAAGATAAAAAGAAAATTGCGTGCTGATTGTTGTAACAACAAAACTTAATATGAAATAAAACTAAAACGAGGAAGATTGAGTTTGAAAGCAGTTGTATGCAAGAAATACGGGCCTCCGGAGGTTATCCAGTTGGTTGAAGCGGAGAAACCCATACCCGGTGATAATGAGGTGCTGGTAAGAATTGAGGCAACGGTGGCGGCTCCACCGGACTGTGCTTTTCGAAAAGGCAAACCTTTTATTTCGCGCTTTTTTACTGGATTGACCCGCCCTGGAAAAATCCCGGGAGACGTGCTCTCTGGTGTTATAGAAAAGGTAGGAAACAATGTAACGTTATTTAAAGCAGGTGATGCAATTTACGGTTCTTCCGGCATTAATATGGGCACCAATGCCGAATACATCGTACTGCAGGAAAAAGAAGCGCTGGCAATCATACCGGCAAGGGTCACATTTGAAGAAGCCGCGGCCATCAGCGAAGGTTCGCTCACCGCACTGCCCTTTCTTAGAGACAGTGGAAAAATTAGAAAAGGCCAAAAAATCTTAATTATCGGCGCATCCGGAGGGATCGGCGTATATGCGGTGCAGCTCGCCAAATATTACGGAGCTGATGTCACTGCCATCTGCGGTCCCGCAAATTTAGAGCTGGTCAAGTCTATTGGAGCTGATAAAGCAATCGACTACACAAAAGAAGACTATACGAAATCCGGCCAAAAGTACGACATTGTGTTTGACGCCGTTTCAAAAAGTTCGTTTTCCAGATGCAGAAAAATCCTGACGACGGATGGGATATATCTTAATACCGTTCCTTCATTGAATATCATGCTGAATATGCTATGGACCTCATTGTTCACAAGCAAAAAGGCTATTTTCATGGCCACAGGCTTACGTAAACCTGCCGAGAAAAAAGAGGACCTGGATTTTCTGAATAAATTGATAGAATCAGGAAAGCTGCGGGCCGTCATTGATAGAACATACTCATTGGAGCAAATGGCGGAAGCGCACAGGTATGTGGAAACGGGGCATAAAAAGGGAAGCGTGGCTGTTCTTATACATCAATAACATTACAAAAAGTGGGAAGTGCTTATGTACAAGAGCTGTATGTATCAGGCACGGACAGAGTATTCGCCCAGCCAAATAGAGGTGTAATTTGATTAAATAACTTTAATGTCAGGGAGACGGGGCGATTGAGAATGCAGAGTAGACTTGGACTTTGCACAAAGTTCGGGATACACCCCGTCCACCACCTTTTTTACTTGATAAAGCCCATCACAGATCCATTAGTATCGTTATTAATGAACCCTCACGTCATTAGCGCCGTCATTTCTTAAAATATCAGCAGCAGTATCGATTTTATCTTCATTCGCTTTAAGAATCATTATAGTTTTGCCTTCTTTGATCTTAGTTTCATAGAAATCACTACGATCTTTGGGAATACCGTAATCAACCAGTGCTCCTGCTACACCACCGGTTGCAGCACCACCCAGGGCAGCTGCTATCGGACCCAAGGCAACGATTGGTCCCACCCCTGGAATGAGTAGTGCGGCAGCACCGAGTGCCCCCAAAACTCCTGTGCCTGCAGCTAGTCCAGCAACTCCGCCTAGAGTCCCGCCGGTTACTGTACCTTTGGTCAGGTTCTGATCATCAAAGCTCATATTGTTGTTGCCTCTACCTTTACGACTGCTGTTCCCTCCCTCTTCGTTCCCCAGGATAGAAATTTCACTAAACCCCTTTGCTTTTAATTCATTTGCGGCCTGTTCAGCTCTTCTGTTATCCTCAAAATAGCCAATAACTCTTTTTTCCATTTAATCCAACCTCCAATCATTCAACATTATTAATATCTGCGTTCCGCACGAAAATTATCATTGTAAATGTTTTGTATAATCACTAATTAAAGAATGACCAGGAGCATAACGGGATGGTTCGAGACTACTAAAAAAGTACCCTCGTGGGACCTGTCCCCGCGTCCCATATGAAAGGAAATCTGCCTCCCTTTATCTACCCAAACCATTACGATTTCGAGAGTAGTTCGTATGATTAACCTATTATCGGAGGATTTTGTGGTTCCCAGGGAGAATTAGAAGGAAACCCAAAATACAGGCTTCAGTTGCCCGGAGGAGTTAAAGAAATGTTTCGTACAATCATTTGGTTTATTTATTTTTGGCTTTATCTGGTAAAAATTCTGCCAAAATACTTCAAAGCCAAGCGTCTTTTTAAAGAGGGTAAGATAAAAGAACATGATATCTTAGTGAGTAAAGTAGCATCAAAATGGGCGAAAGACTTATTAAGAGTGGCCGGAGCATCGGTGACGGTAACAGGTTCAGAAAAGGTGCCTTTAGATCGACCGGTTTTGTTCGTAAGTAATCATCAAGGTAATTTTGATATCCCGATATTATTGGGAACTATCGATAAACCGAAAGCATTTATCGCCAAAATCGAACTGCTAAAGATGCCCCTCATTCGTGATTGGATGAAACAGATGAACTGCGTTTTTTTGGATAGAAATGATATGCGGCAATCTCTTCGGGTCATGAATGAGGCTGCAGAATATTTGAGACAGGGATATTCGATGGCTATTTTCCCTGAAGGTACCCGTTCCCAAGGGAATGCTATGGGAGAATTTAAGGCGGGCGGCTTAAGAATCGCGGCAAAAGCCAAAGTAATGATTATTCCCGTTACTATTAAAGGAAGCTATAAGCTGTTGGAACAAAACGGCTTTAGAATTAAGCCCGCTCACGTTGAAGTTATTATATCCGATCCGATAGATCCGATGGGACTTACCAAAGAAGAAATGAATAATTTATCTGAAACCGTTCGTTCTATTATTATGAGCAACCTTTGAACGAATAGAATACATGCGCCGGCCCCTGGACACTTTGGGTTTCAAGGCGCTGGCAGGAAAGCTATTTAATTACTTGGGATAAGAATCTTACATCTGTGTAGCGTATCATAGGGAGGTCTGGAGGACGATTAGATATGAGCGAATATCATTATAAAAAGATTGATGCTTTCACATCTGAAAAGTCATTGGGCAATCCGGCAGCGTGTATTTATTTGGAAAATAGCCAAACCCTTGATGAAGATGAGATGCAGTTAATTGCCAGACAACATAAAGGCTTTGTTTCCGAAGTTGTGTATTGCAGCAAATCATCGCGGGTAGATTATAAACTGGTTTATTATTCATCCGAGTGTGAAGTGGATTTCTGCGGGCACGGTACTATTGCATGCATGTACAGCCTTATTAAGAGTACACCGGGCTTGATGGGAAAAAGTGTACTGCTTATTGAAACAAATAGAAAAGGGGATTTAACCGTTTACAACCGGATTCCTGAGCAAAATGCAGTATTTATTACCGCTCCGGAACCTGAATATATTGGCGCAGATTTATCATTAGAGCTTATAGCCAAAAATCTGAATTTGGAAACCAGGCAAGTTTCCGACAAGTATCAGATTGATATAATTAATGCGGGATTAAGAACACTAATAGTACCTATTACCAGGCTTGAAGACGAAATCAGAGTTTTTCCGAATGAACAGCAGCTTAAGACTTTTTGTATAGACCATGACATTGATATTATTTTGATATTTTCCAAAGAGGTACAAAACCCTGAAAATATAGCCCATACTAGAGTTTTTGCTCCCCGATTCGGGTATTTGGAGGACCCGGCTACCGGGTCTGGTAATTGCGCGTTTGGCTACTATATGCTAAAAAACAAGCTCTGGAATGGGGGCAGTATCTCCATTGAACAAGGTAGTACAAATATGGAGTTTAACATTGTAAAATTAGACACCCGAAATAATAGGGTTCTTTTTGGTGGTAGTGCCACTGATCGGATTATCGGTAAATATTTATTATAAAAAGAAAAATGGATAACTTTTCTCGCGCCGTCATGGTAATTTATCAACTTCCCACAAGCACTGTTACACGAAGAACGTCCCGGTGTAACCGAACATACTCATTGGAGCAAATAGCGGAAGCGCACAGGTACGTGGAAACTGGGCATAAAAAGGGAAGCGTGGCTGTCCTTATACATCAATAACATTACAAAAAGTGGGAAGCGCTTATGTACAAGCGCTGGATGTATCATTATATTACTTTTTTAAATAAGATGGTTCTTTTACATCAAGGTGTTCCTTAAGCGCCAACTGAAGAATTTGAGAATAATTAACTTTTTTCTCTTCCGCAATTTCGTTAAGCCATTGTGGAATAGTTAATGTTTTTTTGACAGCTTTACTAAGCATCTGTTCTCTTACTAAAGGCATCCACGCTTCGATTATACTAACGAATGCACCATCACTAGGTTGAATTTTACTAGGAAAACTAGGGCACGGAATTTCCTCCTGATCTTTTTCCATTCCATATAAATGAAGTTCCAAGGCATCCTTAGCCATTACTAATGCATCTTCTATAGTATCGCCTTCGGTTACTATTCCAGGAAGATCAGGGAAAGTAACACTATAGCCACCTTCGGAGCAAGATTCAAAAACTGCTGGAAACCAGTATTTGTCCATTGATATATTTAAACCTCCTTCCCTGGTGGAGCTACTCAAGCCCCGCCTGTTTGAGGATATTCCTAATCGTTTTTTCTTTCAGGTCCTTCTTAGGGTGTGGTACAGTCACTTTCCCCTTTTTAATATTATGTTTAAGTTGTACATGAGAACCGGATTGATTGACAATATACCATCCATCCTTAAATAATCTCTGAAGGACCTGTCTGGATGACATACTATTCACATGCACTATCACCTCCTTGAGAACCATTATAACACGTACTATTATACGTGTCGAGAAAGCCGGTGCTGAACCTCTGGTAGTAGTGGGGACAAGGGATCTGTCACTGCGTCCCTCTGGTCACGCATCAATAGAAATCCAGGATTACGGAAAGTCTGATAAGATAAAGATTAGAGCAAAAAGGGAGCAAAAAATTTACTAAGACCTTCCCGATACGACCTTTGGTCGGCTGGACGGTTATTTGTGAAAGGAACAAAATATGCCGCAGTTATCAAACAGAACCTCAACATTCACTGATTCCGTAATCCGCAGAATGACCCGCATCTCTTTACAGTATAGTGCGGTGAACTTATCGCAGGGTTTTCCCGATTTTGATCCGCCCCGTGAAATATTGGACCGTCTGGCGCAAGTATCTCACGGTGGGCCGCATCAGTATGCCCTTACCTGGGGAGCACAGAACTTCCGGAATGCCCTGGCGGCAAAACAGTCCCGGCTGATGGCAAGAGAAATTGACCCGGAAAAGGAAATCGTCGTCACCTGCGGGAGCACGGAAGCCATGATGGCGGCCATGATGACCGTCGCCAATCCTGGGGATAAAGTAATCGTATTTTCGCCGTTCTATGAAAACTACGGTGCAGATACAATACTGTCCGGAGCGGAGCCGATTTATGTTCCCTTATACCCGCCGTCATTCCAATTCAACCCGGATGAATTGGAGGCTGCCTTTAAACAGCGTCCCAAAGCCCTAATTCTGTGCAATCCATCTAATCCGTGCGGTAAAGTATTTACCCGCGGCGAACTTGAGATCATTGCCGATCTTGCTATAATATACGATGCATTTGTTATAACCGACGAAGTCTATGAACACATCGTCTATGCTCCGCATCAACATACCTACATTGCATCTCTGCCCGGAATGTTCGAGCGGACCCTTTCCTGCAGTTCACTGTCTAAAACCTATTCGATAACAGGCTGGCGTCTGGGTTATATTATTGCTCCGGAATATATTGTTGACGTCGCCAAAAAGGTTCATGATTTTCTGACCGTAGGGGCTGCCGCACCTCTTCAAGAAGCAGCGGTTGTAGGGCTTCAGTTCCCAGATGAATATTACAAACATCTGAAACAGGAATATACCCTTAAACGAGACCTGTTTATGCAGGGTCTTGATCGGATCGGTATTGTTCACAACACTCCGGAAGGTGCGTATTATGTGCTGCTCGATATTTCGGAGTTCGGCTATCAAAGCGACCTTGAATTCTGCGAAGTTCTCGCCCGTGATGTCGGTGTGGGAGCCGTTCCGGGATCAAGCTTTTTTCACGAAGATATTAACCATCTAATCCGGCTGCATTTTGCTAAAGAGGACAATACCCTGTACGAAGCATTGGA